>JBOFGY010000278.1:0-19216 GCA_051649365.1 Trueperaceae bacterium | reverse complement strand
CGCGCTCACTTTCGACCTCACCCTCGTAGCTTTCGTCTGCGGCTAGCACGAGGGTTGCGAAGCTTAACCGCTTGCAGGCATCGTCGTTTAGAACATTGAGTCCAGGTTGAGAAGCAACACTATAAAAATAGTTAGGCATATATCTCCCCGCTTATTTATATATATGGTTCACTCAAAATTGCTCTTTAATTCTAACTAAACAAGAAAACATTTAGGTTTAGTTCTAGAGCAAAATCATCTATACTTAGAGTATCCTAAAATGTTACGCGCCGAAAGTCTACATTCCGTTTTTTGTTTGGTGTCTAAACTCGCTCAAGAAAAGTCGCCTTAGTGCCTCATCATCTTTTAGCTCACCACGCTCTTCTACCCGCAAGCGTAATTTTTTAAGCGCATCTACATCTCCTCTGTTGGCCAGATGTTTCGCCAAACGCCGCACGGTTTCCACACCATTGCGCGTTGAAAACTTCAGCGTTTCACGAGTGCGTGCGCCAGATATATCCTCGAGCACGAGCAAAACTTCCATAAGCCCACCCCGCAAGCGCAGAAAGATTTGCTCGAGACCATAGTCCATGCAATTAGCCTAGCAGTAACCCCAAATAAAAAAGGTGGCCCGAAAGCCACCTTTGATTTCTAAGAAAATCTTTTAGTGCTTGTGAACATAAGGTGCTGGGCTTGCTGGAGCACCACCTGCATCTGCATTGGCACCTGTTTCACCTGTTGCAACAATCGTAGCCAAGTCTGTGCCGCTCAAGTGAATGTTGATGTAGCCATCATAGGCAATAAGGTCTTCATAGGCAAGAGACAGTGTTGTAACACTTTCACCCGTCGCACCATCTACATTGGTAAGGTTTTGGTAAATGCCACCATTGTCTGCACTCGAGCCCTCGTGAATATGTGCGGGGTGGCTGTTACCCTCTGTTGTTCCCGTTAAGGCGATAGAAACTTCTGTTTCTGTATCAGAGAGTTGTTTGAACTTTGCTGTGCCCGAAACACCCGAATCACCTAATGCATTAATCGGATAACTTGTGCTGACCACTTTATCTGTTGGCAACAATACACTGTCAATAGCGTGAATGACACCATTATCTGCTGCAATATCTGCTTGTGTGACCATAGCTGTCGTGTCTTGGCCACCTGTTAACACCACCATACCCATATCATCCAAGCTGTAAGAAAGCTCGCCCGTATGTAGTGTTGCAACCGTACCAGGCTCAGTAACATCTGTGGAAAGAATTTTTCCGCTGACGACGTGATACGTCAAAATATCGGCAAGGTCTTCACGGGCAAGAAGTTCTTCTTTCGTTATTTCTAAAGCGGTGAGAGTCGCTTCAAATGCTGCATTTGTTGGCGCAAACACGGTGAAAGGGCCCTCTGCTTTGAGCGCGTCTACTAGATTTGCTGCTGTCAATGCCTCGACCAAAATACTAAAGTCGGGGTTGGCAAGCGCAACATCTACAATCGTGTTCGTTGGCTCTACAACTTCTTCTGCAGGCAAAACAACATTATCCATCAAGTGAATGACACCATTGGAAGCTTCAATATCTGTTGATGTGACTGTAGCTTTACGACCCCGCGCATCTGTCAACACAACGCTTTCACCTTCCACAGCATAGGAGAGGTTATCACCTTGTACAGTAGCAACACTACCAGGTGCTGAAGCTATGACAGCATCTGCCTTCAAGGCTTGGCCTGAAACAACGTGATACGTCAAAATATCTGCGAGGTCTTCGCGTGCAAGCAACGCTTCTTTTGTAACTTGTAATTCTTCGAGCAATGCTTCAAACGCAGCATTCGTTGGCGCAAAAACGGTAAATGGCCCTTCACCTTCTAAGGTTTCGACCAAGTTTGCTTGCGTCAATGCTTCAACAAGAATGCTCAAATCATCTGTAGCTACTGCAACATCTGCAATTGTTTCCGGTGTTTCTTCTGACGTGTCCGTATCACCACACGCTGCCAACACCAAGGCTAGTAAACCTAAAAAAAGCCATAGACTAAGTTTTTTCATGGCTCTCCCATCTGAGCGAGTACGTTGATATAGTTTTTTGCTCGCTGCCAAGAGGAGTATGACCCGACGTCTCATAAAGAACCATGTGCCGCCATACAGTTAAGCTGAAGGAGGATTCAGCTAGCTTCATAGATTTGTGAAGGGTTTTTTGGACGCTCGTCGAGGTCGCAATAAAAGCTTAAAGCAAAGGGCAGAAGGCTAGAGCTTTTAGGATCTTAACCTTAGCCCTCTGCTCCAGCCCTTTGTCCTCAGCCTCTCAGCTCAGCCTTCCTTCGTATCCAAATCAAAAGCAGTATGAACTGCTTTTAGGGCTTCCTTGGCGTGTTCTTCACCGATGACCACCGACACGCGCACTTCACTCGTGGCAATCATTTCAATGTTTGCCCCAACGCTCGAGACTGCCTCGAACATTTTGCCAGCAATTCCTGGCGTAGAACCAATTGCAATGCCAACAATCGAGAGTTTCGCAATCGCCGCGTCAGACTCGGTGCGGCCACCTAGCTGCTTCAAAACATCTTTGAGGGCATCTTTGGCATCTTGAATTTGGTCTTTGTTGATGGTAAATGACATTTGCTGGCCGCTCGCGTTATCACCTGGCACACCTTGAATAATCATGTCAGCACTAATACCTGCTTTGCCTAGAGCATCAAAAATTTTAGCGGCAACCCCTGGCGTGTCTGGGATACCAAGTACATTAATACGCGCATGATTTAAGTCCAGCGCAACACCTGTGACAGGACGGTCTGCTACCATTGCTTTCTCCTTTACAGCTGCTTTCTCCTTTACAGCGTTCTTTTTCTCTGAGAGTATTTCAACAATCGTGCCTTTGTTATAGCTAAACGAAGAGCGCACGTGAATACGGACGTTGTATCTGCGCCCGTACCACACACTGCGTGGGTGCAGCACTTTGGCACCAAGGGAAGCAAGCTCGAGCATCTCGTCATAATCCACGACCTCGAGTTTTGACGCAGTTGGCACGATATGTGGGTCAGTGGTGTAAACCCCTTCTGTGTCCGTGTAAATCTCGCATTCTTTGGCACCGAGGGCCGCAGCCACGGCAACGGCTGTGGTGTCAGAGCCGCCACGCCCGAGCGTGGTGATGTTGCCATGCGCATCTCGACCTTGGAACCCCGCGACCACACATACATCCACTTTTTCAAAAGCTTTGAGCATTCGCTCGGGGTTCACTTCGATGATACGGGCATTGCCACTTTGTGAATCGGTGAGGAAACCGGCTTGGTCACCGGTGAAGGATTCTGCCGAAATGCCCATATCATGGAGCATCATTGAGACAAGCGCGATAGATTGTTGCTCACCCGTGGTCATGAGTACGTCGAGTTCACGGCGACTCGGGCGTGGCGTGACCTCTTTGGCCATGCTGATAAGCCGGTCTGTGGTACGACCCATCGCTGAAACCGTGACGGCGACTTTGTGACCATCTTTTACGTAACGTGCAATACGCGTCGCCACTTTGCGGATGCGGTCAATATCCCCTACACTCGTACCGCCATACTTCTGAACGACAATGGAAAATTTTGATTCGACTGGAACGTGTCTAGAACTGTCCATGAAGGGGTATCGTAACAGGTTTACTCCTGAAACGTAAGTATGGAAATCAACAAAAGGCAGACAGGGAATAAGAGCATGGAATGAAGGCTGATCTTGCCTAGATCTCCTAAGTGGGACATACCCATCTCACCTCAGGGAAAAGCGAGATTGCTTCGCGGCTTGGTCAAGGGTGCGCGAAGTTAACGCTGAACACACCATAAACCCAGGCTCGCAATGACAAAATCATTTGTCATTGCGAGCTGCAGTGTAGGAAGTGCTACCGCTACCTAAAGCCAAGCACTACCGAAACTGCGAAGCAATCTTGTCTTTTCTCGTCAACCGTGAGTGTGTCCAATATCTGCTGTGTCCAATATCTGCTAAGGCAAAGACTCGAGCCGCCCCAACATAAACTCCACCGCCCCGCGAATATCCACCTTCACAGCAGCTTTCATGTTGGGCTTGCGCTTCCAGCGTCCGAGGGGGTCACCTGTCGTGCGTCCGAAGTTTTCAAACCCAGCTGTTTCTACGTGAACATACATGTCTTTCATCTCAAAAAGTTCAGGCTTTACAAGGTACAAAATCGGGCAGGGGTCGTGCATACTCGCACCCACAAAGCCCCAACCCAAATGCGAATCCACCGAATGCTGTAACACTTCGGTTAGGAATTTTCCTGCTTTCGTGCGCCACGTTTTTACTAGGGCTAAATCATCGGGCATAATCATCACGTCTTCCGTCACGTTAAGCCCAAACATGGCAAGTGGTACACCGCTTTCAAAAACAATCTGTGCAGCGTGCGGGTCAGCGAGCGTATTAAATTCGGCAGCAGGTGTAAAGTTCCCACGCAGGAGGCTGCCACCCATAAATGCGATTTCTTTAATCGCGGGAATAATACGCGGCTCGAGCCTCAGGGTCAGGGCAATATTCGTCAGTGGCCCCACCGGCACGAGCGTGACTTCGCCAGGATGGGCCAAGACGGTTTCAATAATAAATTGCACCGCGTCTCGGTTAAAGGTAATCGGTGTTTCGGGTGGCAAATCATTCACACCGTGAAGGCCACTCGGGCCGTGTGCCACCTCTGCATTAATGCGGTCACGTAAGAGCGGCCCTGATGCACCTGCTTTTATGGGAACAGTTGAACCGAGTATATTTTTTGTATAGAGGGCATTGCGCCAAACGCGCTCGAGGCTCGTATTGCCAAACACGCAGGTCACACCGAGGAGTTCTAACTCAGGTGAAGCGTGAAGTAAACTCCAGGCCACCACATCATCATGTCCTGCATCAAAATCGTAAATTATTTTTCGTACCATGCCAGCAATCTAACACGAGGACTGGGGAATGAGGAATGAGTTTAGTTTCTTTTCTCCAGCCCTCTCCCTGTTTTTGGGAGTGTACGGAGTTTGAGCGTAACGTTGGGGTTGGGTAAGAGTTACACACCTTACCCCTTAGTTTTTTATGGTAAAACTATCCCCTATGTTTGACGCTACCAAGTTTGAAGCTACCAAGTTTGATGCCACTCATCCTCTTCGTGTTCTCGTTGTCGGTGCGGGCCCCTCTGGGTTTTACACTGCTGAAGCTCTGCTCAAAGATTTGCAAGATGTGTCGGTTGACCTTCTTGACCGCCTCCCTACGCCTTACGGGCTCGTGCGTTACGGGGTTGCCCCTGACCACCAAAAAATCAAGTCCGTCACGAAAATGTACGAAAAAACGAGTCAAGACCCGCGCTTTCGTTTTTTGGGGAACGTGAATTTTGGTTCAGACATCACCCACGCCGAAGCAAAACAGCACTATCACGCGATTGTGTACACCGTCGGTGCGTCTGCAGATAGAAACCTCGGTATTCCTGGTGAAAACTTCTCGGGCAGTATGTCCGCAACCGAGTTTGTCGCTTGGTACAACGGCCACCCCGATTACTGTGACCGCATCGGAAATTTGGACGCACACCATGTTGCTGTCGTGGGCATGGGAAATGTTGCTGTAGATGTAACGCGCATCTTGGCCAAGTCTGTAGACGAACTTAGAACAACAGATATTGCTGATCACGCTTTAGACGTGCTCAAAAATTCTAAAGTCACCGATATTTATATGCTCGGACGACGCGGCCCAGCCCAAGCAAAATTTACAACAAAAGAACTCCGCGAACTTGGTGAATTAGAAAATGCTGACATCGTGGTTAATCCTACTGAACTCGAGCTCTCTGAAGCAAGCGTCGCCTCTATCGCCGACGATCCAGGCATGAAGAAAAATATTGAAATCTTGCAAGAGTTTTCGCGTAAACCCTTAGAGGGCAAACCGCGCCGCGTTCATATCCGCTTTTTGGTCTCCCCCGTCGAACTACTTGGCGATAACAACGTCAAAGAGTTAAAGCTCGAGCGTAACCGCCTCGATGACTCACTCAACGCACTTGGTACAGGTGAATTTGAAACGCTGCCCATGGAAATGGTCTTGCGTTCTGTTGGTTACAAAGGTGTCGCGTTACACGATGTTCCTTTTGACACTAAACGTGGCGTGATTCCCCATCACGAAGGCCGCGTTTTAGATGCACCTGGCGGTAACCCCGTGATAGGTGAATACGTCGCAGGTTGGATTAAACGCGGCCCGAGCGGTGTCGTCGGCACGAACAAAGCCTGCGCCAGCGACACGGTAAAAGTTTTGGTGGCTGAAAAAGATACTTTGCCCAGTATTTCTGCAAGTCATGCAAAGCCTGAGGCAGTAGATACATTACTCGAGGACAAAGGTGTTCGCTTTATCAACTTCAAACACTGGCAAGCCTTAGACGCACACGAACAAAAACTCGGCGCAGAACAGGGCCGCCCGCGTGTGAAAGTCACGAAAATTGAGCAGATGCTCGAGTTGGCGAAATAAAGACCTAAAAACAAGGGACAGGAGACAAGAGATTTCTCCCCTGCCTCCTGTCCCTTGTCTGCATTTAGATGTCCGTCCCCTTGCGGTGGTCTTTGTAAAAGCGCGTCATTTCTTGCGCTTTCTCGTTGCTGATGGCTTCTGAACAAACCGCTTGTACAATCCAGCCTGTTTCTTTTGTTTTGTTGTCGTGTTCTAGCTCGAGCCTTTTACCGACTTTGGCGTAGTTGGCTTCAATCCAGGTAACGAGTTCTCGAGTGGCTGTTTCGGTCACAAAGTGCAATACACATTGGCGATACATAGGTGTTCCTTTCTTGTTGAAATTCGTTTGCTTGTTTGTCGTGTTTCTTAAAGAACTGCATGGGTATCACCTCCGTGTAGATGCGGGAATACAGGAGTCAGGAGTTAGGGAAGCCCAAAACCCCTCACTCCCAACTCCAAAAGGAAAAGGCTTGACCTCGCAGCCAAGCCTCTATTCGCTCAAAAAAAGCTTATTTTGCTTGCATCGCCCTATTAAGGCTTTTGGCAAGACGAGACTTTTTGCGGGCAGCTGCGCGTTTATGAATTGTCGAGCCTTTGGCGGCTTTATCAATGAGGCTCATTGCAGTTTTATGCATGGTTTTAACTTCGTCTGCGTTGCCGGCTTTGGCAGCCTCGAGGGTTTTCTTGCTAAAGGTGCGAATCGTGCTCTTCTTAGCGCGGTTAGCAGCGCGTGCTTTCACAGATTGACGATGCTGTTTCATCGCCGATGGGTTCCTGGCCATAATACTCCTTCATTTTAGGTCTTCAATCAGCCTGTTTCGGTAGGTGTCTTAAAAACGCTATTACGCCCTCAGGGGCAACCGTAAGATATTAGCATATCAGGGAAGGGGCTTGCAAATATCATTAAACCATAGACGAATCTACAAACAAATTCTTAAGGTAGTCATAGGCTATGATGAAAGCATCTTCGGGAGGGCTATATGCGCTTCGTACGTTTAATTTTTTGTGTCAGTTTCTTGCTTGTTGCCAGTTTTGGATTGGCTCAGCAACCTCAACTAACGGTCAATAGCTATACCCTGGGTCAGGGTGACACCCTGACGTTGCGGGCGAGTAATCTCGAGCCTAGGGCCAGTTATACCCTCACCCTCACCACACCCGAGGGGCAAAGCTCCACACGTACACTCCGCTCGGATACAAAAGGTGAGGTACGCTATGAGGGCCCCTTGCAGCTTACTGGAGACTGGACAATTGCGCTCAAAGGTGAGGACATCAACGCACAACTCGGGGTCACCGTAGCAGAAAATGGGTTGCCTCCTTCTGTCCCAGCCGCGGAGGATTCCGCCAATTCTGAACCAGCAACACGGGCTGAACAAAATGCAACTGAACAAAATGTGGTAGTAGAAGAGTCTTTGAGCACTGAACAACCCATCACGGAAAATGAAACGAATACAGATACTGCAGCATCTGAAGAAACTCAAACGACGCGCAACAATGAAGTCACCGCACAGGAAAGCAGTACACAAGAAATCATCACACAGGAAAATACTACACAGCAAAACAACGCTGAAGAAGTCGGTGAAACCTCAAATGAAGAAACGACAATCCAACAATCAGAAACCACAGCCGCAGAGTCAACACAACCCGGAACAACAGAGGCTGAACCAAAAACGTCTGAAATGGGAACGTCTCGAGCAGAAACTGTAGAAACAGAAACGGCGCAAACAGAAACAACTCAGTCAGAGGTAACACCTTCAACTCAAAGAACAGAAACTCCTGAGGCTCAACCTCAAAGCCAAACCAATCAAGTTGAAGAAAATCAAAGCGCGACAACTACCACAGAAGCAACGAATCCTGCTACACCCATAACGTCGCCAATTCGTTTGCGGCTCGAGAACGGCATCCTTTCTGGATTAAGTAATGGCAGAAATGTCTGGACGCTGGATTTTCCAAACGATAGCGGCAGAACCTCTGGCTTTGCAGAATTTAATGATGTCATCTTTTTAGGTCGTGGTAACAGCGTCTTAAAAATTGACCGCACCACAGGTACGATCACCCAGCGTTACATCGTTTCAGGGCAAGTGAGTGAACTTGGTGGCAGCCGCGAACAACTCACCGTAACAGCTATTGTCGGTGAAGGTCTAAGTGAAACCTTTACCATCCAAAATGATGTTCTTCAAGAAACCCCGCGCTTCGGCAATCAACTCGAGGTCTTAAACTGGCTTAGAAATGAAGCCCAAGTCGAGAACGCTCAACAACGCTTGGAGCAAGACAGCACGAACCCTTGGCTGTATGTAAAAGTCGCTGAAACTGCTGAAAGCAACGAAGCCAACGCGCTCTACCGCGAAGCGGTCAATAGTTCACAAACGTTCTATGATGGGGCCAAGCTCGCGACAATACTGCTAAATGCCAACCAGTCCGACCTTGCCAATGAAGCTATGAATAAAGCGTTACAAGATTTTGCGGCTCGAGGCTACGACCCGAGACTCTTGCGTGACCCTACCGTAATGCAGAGCTACGGCTTTCCCATAGCAGAATTTGAAGAAGCTATTGAACAAGGTGACACAGCCAAAGCGGATGTCTACGCCTCGTGGCTGCGCTACTTTGTATCACCTGATAACGCGAAGATAAACTCACTCATGCGGCAATACGCCAGCATTCTCAGTCAAAACGGCAACCGTGAACGCGCCGAGGAAATTCGCGCCTACGGTGAGGGAGCCAAAGTTACCCGTTTTGATAACGTCCTTGGCACTCTCGCTCATAGTCTTGGTAACGCGGGTTGGTACGGTGTGCTGTCTCTCGGGGTTGCCATTGTAGGCTTGTGGTTCACCCTGCTCTTCAAATACTGGTCACCACACACTCTCTTAAATAAACGTCGCCAAGCGGCCAAAAAAAGTGTCAATCCTTTCTCGAGACTCCTTTCGATTCGCTACTACAGTTTCACCGAAAAAGTTTTCTTGGTTTTACTCTTTGCAGCTATGCTTGCTTTAGCTGCCCTGGCTAGTTGGAACGAACGCGGTAGAACGGTAGCACAAAACGAAGCCTTCTCGAGGGGTAATCTCTCGAGCCCTGCTGCCCAAAACGCTCTCGCCAATCTTCCCGAAAACCAAAGCAGCAGTTTCATTCGTGGTTACGCTGCACACATCTCAGGTAACGCAGAAGCTGCACGTACTTTCTACGAAGGAGCAGGTGAGTTCGGCCCAGCGCTCAACAACTTAGCGGTACTCACTGAAGATGCGTCGCTATATCAACGTGCCGGCGATTTACCCGAAGCCAAAGCAAATGCAGGTGAAAAGGTTGCGCTTTCACCTTGGCAAAATTTCCTCGTGAGCAATGGCGAACCTTTGCTCGTCGCACCTGCACTCACGGACTTGCGTGCGGCAGCTGCCGGTCACTGGCTAGACGGGCTACGCACTATGTTTACAAATCCTTGGACGGGTCTGCAAAACGCACGTCCCACGACGATTACACCTGTTCTCTGGACAGTGCTACAAGTTTTATTCTTAGTGCTCGCTATTGTGACAGTATTGTGGCTTTTCGTACCACGCCCTAAAGTTGCTGGCAATGCTCCGCGCAATCTTCTCTACCATTTATTCTCGCTTCTTATTCCAGGCAGTGGTTTAGCCGACGAAATGTGGGGCATTGCCCTGATTGTACCTTGGGCTGTCGTAAGTCTTGATGTTCTTTCTGATGTGCTAGGTTGGGGATTAGATATTGGCATCACCTTAGACACGGGTTACATCATCCTCGTGGTCATCTACCTCATCAATTTTATCGCCTTTATCATGGAATTAAATTCTTACCGTCGTCGTATGCGCACGCTGAAACAAACGAATCCAGACCTTGCCAGAGAATATGGACTACGTGTCAAAACCGTTGGTATAAACTAATATGAAATTTTGACGACAAAGATTTCCCTCAAAGCACGTAACAATAGCTCTCGAGGTGATGTTTATGGCAAAAGCTATATTTGACGGTGTCATTCTTGCAGAGAGCAACGACACTGAACTCGTTGAAGGAAATATTTATTTTCCAAGAGACAGCGTAAACATGGATTTATTTAGCCACAGCCCTACGCCCTACACGTGTCCTTGGAAAGGTGTCGCCGAATACTTCAACGCCAATGTAAACGGTCAAGACATTACCGATATTGCTTGGTCGTATCCAAACCCAAAAGAAGCTGCTAAAACTATTGCAGGGCATTTAGCGTTTGATAAACGTAAAGGTGTTGAAGTAATAGCGTAAGTACTCGAGCATTTAGGTGTAAACCTAACTAAAAAGCAAACTCATATCCACACATTGTCATTGCGAGCCGCCGCTAAAGGTGTACTTAAAATTCACTCTGCTTACTGTAGGGTAACCCGCGAAGCAATCCCTTTTCACTCCGTTGCTAATAAAATAAAGTCAAGATTGCTTCGCGGCTGCAGTAACAGTTAGCTTTATTGATATTTTTTACACTTACAACTGAGACTCGCAATGAAGACACTAATACAGTTGATGGAAATGTGCTCTTGCCACATCTAAGAGTTCTAACTTGTTCGTTTGGAGTTGATGGAATAATTTGGTGGCTTCACGCTTTGCTAAATTATATTGATTCTTGCTTCATTCACTCTCTCAGTATATCATCTCCGTCTAAAGTCCTAGACCCAGAGCCTGACGCAAATTTCTCCTAAGTTTTCTATCGTTGAAGCTAGGAGGATTTTCTATGAGCAAAACAGCACTGATTACAGGTGCGAGTCGAGGTCTTGGCTTGGCGCTTGCGAAAACATTCGCCCAGAAAAAGTGGAATCTCGTGATTGACGCTCGAGGCCCAGAGCAATTAGAAGAAGCACGGACGCACCTTGCAAAATACACGCATGTCATTGCCATTTCAGGTGACGTTACAGACGAACAACATTTACAAAGACTTCTCGAGGCTGCTAAAACATTTGGTGGTCTCGATGTACTCGTGAACAACGCCAGCATTCTCGGGCCAAGCCCGCAACCCACACTTGCCAATTATCCCTTGGCTAGTCTCGAGCAAGTTTACAAAGTCAATGTCTTTGCACCATTGCGTTTAATATAACTCGCTTTACCAATTCTTAAACCTAATGCCAGCATTCTCAATATTTCTTCGGATGCGGGCATAGAAGGTTATGCGAATTGGGGCGGGTATGGCTCGAGCAAGGCGGCTTTAGAGCAACTTTCTAAGATTCTCGCAGTCGAACATCCTGAACTAAGAATTTACTGGGTTGACCCTGGCGATATGAATACCAAGCTGCACCAAGAAGCATTCCCTGGTGAAGATATTTCAGATCGTCCCACGCCAGAGACAAGCGTGCCTGGTTTGCTGCATTTAATCGAGCGTGATTTACCAAGTGGCAGATACAAAGCAAGAGAAGTTCTCGAGGTTTCCGTATGACTTCTACTTTATTAGAACAAGACAAACTCGAGATACCCACACTCGAGTTCACACTGTCGCCAGACCTCGAGGCTCACGAACCACCTGAAGCAAGAGGCTTACAACGTGACGAAGTAAAACTTTTGGTTTCATGCAAAGCGGATGACAGTCTTCAACATGTCATCTTCAAAGATATTGCGACTTTTTTTAATGCGGGTGATGTTGTTGTCATCAATACCTCGGGTACTTTGCCTGCTGCATTGCCTGCGTTGCGTGAAGACGGAACAAGGCTCGAGCTTCACCTGTCCACACATTTACCCGATGACCTTTGGAGCATTGAGTTGCGGTTGCCCACACAAAATAAAACGTTGCCTTTCCGTAACATGCGCGTCGGCGAAAAATTAGCCTTAGCTGCGGGTGCAACGGCAACGATTCTCGAATCATATCCATCTGTTACAGAAGGGAAGGGCTCGAGGTTATGGCTGGCAAAACTTGATTTACCTGTAGATTTGCTCGAGTATTTAGAGCACTACGGCAAACCCATTCGCTATCACTATGTTGAAAAAGACTGGGATATTTCTTATTACCAAACAGTTTATGCGACAGAGCCAGGCAGTGCAGAGATGCCATCGGCAGGTCGAGCGTTTACGCCAGAAATCATTACAGAGCTTGTGGCGAAAGGTGTAATGGTTGCACCACTCGTGTTGCACACAGGCGTAGCTTCGCTCGAAGACCACGAGCCACCTTATGCCGAGTATTATCGTGTACCGTTGGAAACAGCAAGAGCTATTAACGTAGCACACGCTAACAAGAAAAAAGTGATTGCCGTTGGCACGACAGTCGTTCGCGCTTTGGAAACTGTTACAGATGCGTCCGGTGTAACACACGCAGGCGAAGGTTATACGAATCTTGTCATCACACCTGAACGCGGTGTTAAGGCAGTGAGTGGAATTTTGACAGGATGGCACGAACCTAAAGCCACACACTTGCTTATGTTAGAAGCGATTGCAGGGAGAAAGCATTTGTCACTTGCTTACAAGGCAGCCATTGAAAAACACTATTTATGGCACGAATTCGGGGATTTGCACTTGATTCTGTAAAACGGAGTCTTGCCCTAAACTTATAGGCTTCTTCGTTTTCTAAAACGTGAAGGTTACATGCTAGTATAAACGCTCAATTTATGGACGTTACAGCTTACTTACAACGTATTAACTACACGAGTTCCCTCGAGCCTACTCTAGAGACATTGGTAGACATACGCAACGTTTAACATTCACACAGTATGCTATGAGGAGATGAACGTCCACCGCCGCCTCGAGCAACTTTCTACACTCAATAGAATTCTTGAGATTTTGAACGAGGAAGCAGATTTTAACGTAGCACTGCGACAAGCTCTCGAGGAGCTTGTCAACCTTTTAGAGCTAAGCACAGGTTGGGTTTTTCTAACACGAACGGAAAATGCCAAACGCATTGAGTTATTTCTGGCTGCCTCCGTTGGCTTACCGCCTGCACTTGCTGACAGAGATAAAAAATGTTTGCGTGAAGGTGGTTGTAATTGTCATTGGTATTTCCAAAATAATAAATTAGATACAGGAGTCAATATCATTGATTGCAGTCGTTTAGACATTGCTAAAGGAAATAAGGGCGGGCTCGAAATTCATGCCAGTATGCCACTTTTGACTCACGAAGGGCCTGTGGGCATTCTCAATTTAGCTTCACCAGGGCGTGATGTATTTGACGAGGAGGCACTTACGTTTTTAACTGCGATTGGTCGAGCTTTGGGTTTAGCGTTTCGCCGCGCAGTTTTGCAGGAACATTATATTCAGGAGCGCGAAACGCTTGCCAAACTCGAGGAAAGAGCAAAACTCGCCAGAGATATTCAGCATTCAGTGACGCAATTATTAGCCAACGCAGGCACATCGCTAAAACGTGCGAGGCAAGATGAAGAAGCCCTCGAGCGTTCCACCACGCTTGTCACATCGTCTTTAGCAGAGTTAAACACGCTCGGGAACTTGTTACAACCTAGCGCGTTGCATAACCTAACCCCTAAAGAAACAGAAGTGCTCGCATCTGTTGCAAAGGGTTTAACAAATAAGGCCATCGCTAAAGAATTGGGTATTGCTGAAAAGACTGTCAAAACACACGTGAGCAGTGTGCTTTCAAAACTCAATTTGAAGACGCGCACGAGTGCTGCACTGTGGGCGAAAGAACAAGGGCTGTAGAACCTAAGGTTTATAGAACACAGCAAGCCCTGCTTTTCACATCTCGCTTACAGGTACACTGAAGAGTGTGAGAGACAGCCGGAAGAAAAAAATAATTGAAGTTTGTAATCAAAAAATAGCAAGTAAAGGAGCCAACGTCAGACTTTCTTTCTACGCCTTCTTTGCTAACAAAAATGATGATCTTGATTTGTTAATGGAAGCGACACAGTGGTGCATTATGACTCACCGACTAGATCATTTTGAGAAAGCTGCAAAAGTCAAATAGCTTGTAGAGAGTGCCTAGAAAAACATTGACTTCAGATTTAATTGATATTACTTCAATAGATTTTTGGAATGGTTTGTAACATCTCGTTATTCTCACAACAAAGCTCTTTGCGATATGTTTTGCACAGCATGGCATTATCTTTAGACGGACTCGCAATACCATCTTGATGGGTAACTCAGAGACTCTGAAAATTTGTTAGCATGAACTATGTCCTACACTTTTCCTTATTCCTCACAGCGAATGCCTGTCTTGGCTAAAAATATCGTTGCAACTTCTCAACCCTTAGCAGCACAAGCAGGCTTGCAAATGCTGCTGGCAGGTGGCAATGCCGTAGATGCGGCACTCGCCACAGCAATGTGTCTTACGGTTGTCGAGCCAACGAGTAATGGCATTGGCAGTGACGCTTTTTGCATTCTTTGGGATGGCACAACATTACATGGTCTTAATGCTTCTGGACGTTCACCAAAAAAACTTACAGCGAAACATTTCGAGAAACTTACTGAAATGCCCCTTGATGGTTGGGACAGTGTTACGGTACCTGGTTGCGTATCCGCTTGGGTAGAGCTTTCCAAAAATTTTGGCAAGCTCCCGTTTGAAAAACTGTTTGAACCTGCGATTCACTATGCGCGAGATGGCTTTCTCGTTTCACCCATTACGGCAGCGTCATGGCAACAACAAGCCAAACGGTTTCAAACGTTTCCAGAGTTTTATAAGGGCTTTATGCCAAATGGACGTGCACCCCTAGCAGGCGAGCTTTTTCGTTATGAAGAACAAGGACGAACCTTAGAACAAATCGCAAGTAGCAACGGCGAAGCGTTTTATAGGGGTGCGCTTGCCGATGCAATGGTGGCAGATGCGAAGCGTCACAACGCCCTACTTGACGAGGAAGATTTAGCCACACATCAAGCGGATTGGGTCGGCACGATTTCGCAAGAGTTTCGAGAACACGATGTTCACGAAATTCCGCCGAATGGTCAAGGCTTAGCTGCACTTATTGCGTTGGGTATTTTGGAGCAATTGGGTATTCTGCAAGCGCGTGAATTGTCGCAGTATCCACTCGACTCTGCCAATAGCATTCATGCGCAACTCGAGGCCATGAAACTTGCCCTCGCTGATGTGTACCATTATGTTTCCGACCCAAGCACGATGACCTTACAACCCAAGGATTTGTTAGATAAAAATTATTTAGCAGAACGTGCCAAACGCATTGATATGAAACGCGCTCAAAGTTATGAACACGGAACCTTCAAAGGAAAAAGTACCGTGTACCTTAGCACCGCCGATGCAAGTGGCATGATGGTTTCGTTTATTCAATCTAACTATTACGGTTTTGGTTCGGGCATCGTCGTACCAGGTACAGGCATCAGTTTGCAAAATCGTGGTTACGGCTTCACGGTAGAAAAAGGACATCCCAATGAAGTTGGTGGCGGCAAACGCCCTTTTCACACCATCATTCCCTCTTTCGTTACTGGAGCCAACACTACTTCACTCGAGCCCGTCCTAAGCTACGGCGTGATGGGTGGCCCCATGCAAGCCCAAGGTCATGTTCAGATGGTGGTGCGCGTGTTGCATTATGGGCAAAACCCACAAACAGCGAGTGACGCTCCACGCTGGCGCATCCTTGAGGGTTTACGTATCGCAATTGAAACAGGCTTTCCCGAAGCAGTGCTCTCAGACTTAGAGGCTCGAGGTCACATGCTCGAGCTCGACCCAGATTTCGGCGGCTTTGGCGGCGCACAACTCATTCAAAAAATCTCTGGTGGTTATAGCGCAGGCTCCGACCACCGCAAAGACGGCTTAGCTGTAGGCTTCTGAAAGAGTAAAGTCCATCTCTGCTTTTGCTTTACTACTAATGTCTCTCCATAACAGACTTCCCTACTACGTTGTCACAGAAGCAAATCAATTTATAATGACTTTATGAGAAGAAATGCCTGGGTTTGGGCTTCTATCTTCGTGTGCTGTGTCGTGCTCGTGGCGTGTGATACGTCACAAGAAAAACCAGGCTCCCAAGACAAAGACAGCGACAAGAGCAATCCAGAACTCACGCTCGAGGGTGAAACAGAGCGTGTTGTCGCAAACTCGAGTGTTCGCCTCGAGGGTAAGGTTAGCGAAGACACCATAACCTTGCTCTACCGTCTTAATGGTGGCAAACCTCAAAACGCTCTCGTGACTGTCACTAAAGGAACGTTTGAACTCGTCATTGAAGGTTTACAAGCTGGCGATAACACGATTATTCTCGAGGCTACGGATGCAGCAGGTAATACGACGGTCAGTGAAGTCGTCACGGTTTTTGTAATGGATGTTCGTGGAGTTTGGGGTAGCATTACAGCACCGTTCCGCTTCTGCGACTTTAGCGACGAAGCTAGTGTTCTCGTCGTGAAGCTCGAGCCAACTGATTCGTCGGTCATCAACGGTACGGTCACGACAGGTTTTGGCGGCGATTATCGCCTTGGCACACTAACAGGTCAATTCACAACGAATAACGTGATTGAAGGCAGCGTGGTCTTTCCAGCAGGTGCGAGTAATTCGCAAGAAGCCCTAGGTACGTTGCGCCTCACTATCAATAAAGATTCACTCTCTGCCGAACTAGAGTATCAGGACGGCCAAAGCTGTAGTGAAAATGATACAGCTCTCGCCTCAACATTTGTCTCAGGTTTTTTGGTTAAAGATGTGGACGTACCACCCCTACCGCCCGATGACGCACTCGAGCCCAACGATACATTAGCCACAGCAACAACCATCTCGCTCCCTTATCAAAAAAATGCTATCACTCTTCGGGGCAATGATGATTGGTTTCGCTTTGACATTAGAAAATCTTCGCTCATCACGTTGTCGCTTTCAACATCGCAAACGCAAGGAAGTTTTGGTCTACAACTTTACAATGCAAAAGGTCCGATTGGTGAAGCCCGTTTTGCTTCTGACCCTTTTCCATTTGAGACGACTTGGGGAGTCGAAGCTGGCACGTATTATCTCGAGGTTATCGGTGATCCTTATTATAAAGTTGCCGATTTGCCTTACGCCATTTCGCTTAGTGCAAAAGCTACACCTGACGCACAATTTGAACCCAATAACCGCGCCGCGGAAGCTGCCCAAATTAGCTTACCTTTTCAAGAAGAACTTTATTTAGAAGAAGGCGATGAAGACTGGTTTAAGTTCACGCTTAGTAAAGAAAGTCAACTGAGTTTTGGTGAAATTACCACAGGAAGCAGTCTTTACAATGCCCAATTAGAACAAATCGCCACCGAACAAGATTTTTATTTCCCGATGACGCTTGCAGCAGGTACGTACTACCTTCGCGTTGAAGAATTAGGTGGAGCTACGTCTTATAGTGTGTCCATGTCAGCAGACTCGAGTAACCTCACCCTGTCTATTCAAACCTTAAGCCCTTAAACACAAAATTTCTCAAATGCTTAGGCGCGTGATGTTCTTAGTGAACCATTAAGTTACTGCATCATGCTTTGTACTCAACGTTTTCTCGTAACCAACGTTTTTCGAGGTGCAACCAACCTAACCTTGGAGCAGCTCTTGAAGTTAGCTGACTACTTTAGAAGTTAGGGTAATGGTCAAAGCATAACTGATATAAACTGAGGAATGATTCAGAGAAATCATCACGTATGAATGTACGAGCTGTGGGAGTACGAATATTGTGAAGAACGGCAAGAATCGCTACGGGAACCAACAGTTTAAGTGTAAAAAACCTTCTGCATAATAAGGATGATAAAGGAGAAGGAAGCGAACAGTATAGAAAGGCAGTCCGTTATGTACCAAGAGAGTGCGTTCATCGTACAAAAGTTACTCAGTCCAACCACGAAAGGTGTCGTCGTAACGGTGGGTGGGACCTCGATACACCCCAGCAAGGATGCTAATTTGTAAGAAGGCGAGGGTATGCTCCACAGGGATTCGTAAACGATTGGAACGTGCAACCTTATTCAATGACGCTGGCTGGCTGAAGTCAGATAGCTATCCACCCTGCGTAAAGTCTCGGTGGAACCCTTTCAAGGTCATCTAAAATCACTTTTTGACTTGGAGCACTTACCCATGAAAGGCTTGTAAAATGTCCGTGCGCTTGTGACCTTGGCTGCTTTTATTCACAATCTGCTCGCTTGGCTTAACCTCTTGCTTAACCGTCCCGTTCTTCATCTCAAGCAAACCCTGCTGGCCTTACAGGTCAATGGATGCACACCCCTCATTTAGCTCCCACCTTTTTTTATGATTTTGCTTCGTACTTACCAAACAAGACTTAGGGCTTCAGCCCAGGTATAATCTTTTTTTGCAGTGAGGCACGTCTAATCGCGTGAGTGAAAACTCTCGAGGAAAGTCCGAACACCACAGGGCATGATGCCAGCTAACGGCTGGGCGTGTAAGGCGACGACAAGTGCAACAGAAAGTAAACCACTGGAGGTATCATCTTTACCTCACGGCCTTCCAATTTCGCCTTGCGAAGCTTGGATTAAGTGATAACGAGATGCTATCTCCAGAACGGGTGAAACGGTGGGGTAAAAGCCCACCAGCACCTTTGGTAACAAAGGTGGCTAGGTAAACTCCATCTGGTGCAAGGTCCGAATGGGAGAGAGTGACCCGCTCGTTATTATCTCGAGGACGACTGCTCGAGCCACTTGGTGACAGGTGGCCTAGATAGATGATTAGACCTCGCAAGAGGACAGAATTCGGCTTACAGGGCCTCCTGTGCTAAAAGGGTACGGGGTTTAGGGTTTGGGGTTTGGGGTGAAAACCTACAAATTTCTGAAACCTCTACCCCATTAACCCAACAATATAAACCTGAAAAATCCTTCTTTAAACCCCGCACACTGAGCCCCCTGGGTGCGTCCACAAAATGGTGGTAGTAAACTTTAGGAATGGACACCTACGAAACGAGAACACACGGATTGCTAAAAGAACTCAAAGAGAAAGCTAGCCAGGTGAGAAGTGCTAAAGAGCTAGAGCAATTGGTGATTGAG
>JBOFGY010000277.1:0-8403 GCA_051649365.1 Trueperaceae bacterium | reverse complement strand
GTCTACCAAGCAGAACAAGGGGCTGTAGCCCCTTGTTTCCGCCGACTGCTGCAAATTGCACGTCAATACTTGACTCATAACACCCTGTGACTATGGTTATAACTACTCACTACATTTCGTCTAACAGAAGACTGTACTTTCATACGCCGTTTGCCCTGGGTTTGTAAAGCATCGGCAGGTTGCCAGACCATCAAGACTGCAATGCCGCCCGTTTTTTCTTCGTCATAATAATTTTCAATAATGCCCATTGGTTTAAGACCTCGGTGCATCTGTACGCTAATCGTCGGGTCGCGCAGTTCACCGCGAACCACTTTGCCCACATACTGATGCGGGGTCATGATGTCCTGATAGTGGTGATACCCCATCGGCAAGCAGCCTGCATACCAGCCTTTAAGGTTATACGTGCTCACTAAACCCAAACGCGCTTTGTAAAGTGCGCCAGCGACACCATTACCCTGGTATTCAGGGAGTACGGCGATGTCTATGCCGTAAAGCCAGTCACCGTTTGCTTCGTGGTTCTTGACTTCATACTCGCCGCCTAACATCTCCATCCAGGGTTTTGGCTTGGCGGTTGGAGGGTAGCTCGTCCGCATGGTGATACCCACGCCGATAACTTTTTCCTGCCCGTTTTCAGAAACAACGGCAGCAAATTGACCTTGTGGGAACTCTTCTAAAAGCTCGTCTATATTGACGGTGTGAACTTCGGGGTCGCTGGGGTCGTAGCCGTTTGCTGTGGCTATAACTCCGCGCACCTCTAACTTGTGTTCAGGATGAATATTGATAATCCTGAAATCTATTGAGGATACAGTAGTGCCTCTCATAACGTATGTCGGAAACCCTTAGTAACGTTTGACTGAGGTTATGACGCTTTTTATTAAAGAAAAGCGTCTATAAATGTATGAGTTCGTGGGGTGAAACAACCCGAGACGAAAGAGCTTTTAACTTTTAACCCTTATTTAAGGGGCTCTGTCGGCTTAGATTTCTCCACAACCTTCACGCAAGAGTTTTGGCCTCCCGAAACCATTTATTGGCGCATCGCTAAAAGTTACATTGGCTGCAATTCCGCAATAGGATTCATTTGGTTAACTCATACTGTAGGGTTGTCTCGAAACTAATCACGCTCCTTTTCTTCTCGTCTTAGCTTAAAGTAGCATATCTTTATTTATGCGGTCAAGGTTTAGGCTACATTTGTGGCAAATTTGGGAATTTTTACAAATTGGCTTATTTTATGACCTTTTTCTCACAAAGGGTTTCTCGAGGTTACAGTATAATTTGCATACATATTCATAAAATTGCATAAAAAATGCAAAACTGATTCCCGTGTAAAGAGCTAAGAAAGTCTGTACCTGTCAGGCTTTGGCTGGGGTCCCAGGGGGGCAGTAGTCGCATTCAACGATTTGTATAAGTTTTAAGACTCATCTTAAACCCTTGGCTTTTTGTGGCTCATTATTCTTTCTGAAACCTGAAACCCGAAACCTGCCACCGTGCTTTTTGTTACCTTGAAGCTATGAGCACGATTCAACAATTAAGTGACAAGGTTTTCTATCTTCCAGGTGGCGTGAACTGCGCTATCGTCAAAGCCCAAGACAACAAGGCAATTCTGGTGGACACGGGTCAAGACAAGGATTACGGGCGAGACATCAAAAAAGCCTGCGAGGGCTTAGGGCTAATGCCTGCCGTTATTATCAACACGCATTCGCACGCAGACCACTACGGTGGCAATGATTATCTCTTGCGCCAGTATCCGCATCTACCTGTTTACGCGCCAACGTTTGAAAGTGCCATTTTGCAAACGCCCTACCTCGAGCCCATCTATCTCTTTAACGGCGCAAAACCTCTCAGTGAACTGATGTCCAAGTGGTTGCTGGCAAAACCAAGTAGGGTAGACCATGAACTGAAAGCAGGGGAACTCGAGCTACAGGGTGTACACCTTGAAATCATAGATACGTCTGGTCACGCACACGTACAGATGTCTGTAAAAGTGGACGATGTGCTGATTGCCGCAGATGCACTTTTTGGTGTGTCGGTGCTCGAGAAATATCCGTTGCCGTTTGGTCAGAATATTGGGGGGCAGATTAAAAGTGCTGAACGCTTAAAAGCCTTAGACATTAAAACAGTGTTGCCTGGACACGGTGAGCCCTCGAGCGAGGTCGCAGCATTGATAGAAAAAAATCTCGCGGCGTTTGACCGCGCCGCGAGTGTGGTCGAGGAGGCTTGCATGAACGTGAGTACAGAAGCTGTGTTGCAAACTGTTTGTAAAACCCTGAATATCACGATGACGGATTTACCGCGTTATTACCTGAATCTTTGTACGGTCACAGCTTATCTTTCTTATCTGCGCGAGGTGAAGCGCGTGGAGGTAAGGCTCGAGGATAATCAAGTTCAGTGGCAACAAACTGGCGCGTAGACCTCATTTATTCACATGTGGGCAAGGTATCGTTTTTTTATGAAACTATTAGGCGTAGGTGCAGCTGAAACCGTAACAGGAAGCTGCCATCATCTAACTATCAGCGGACAAAACTTTGTGATTGACTGTGGCCTTTTTCAGGGACGGCAGGAGATGGAAGCCTTGAACTATGAACCGTTTCCCTTTGCTCTCGATAAAATTAATGCTGTTTTGCTAACACACGGTCACTTGGACCACGTGGGGCGTTTACCTAAACTCGTGCGTGAAGGTTACAACGGCCCGATTTATGCTACGGCGACAACGCAAAAAATTGCTGAGATTGTTCTTTTGGACGCAGCCAAGATTCAACTCGAGGATTACGAGCGCAGTCTTCGTAAAGCGCAGCGCAGCGGCAATGAAAAAAACGTACCGCCACCGCTGTTTACAGATAAAGATGTCGCGCAAACCATCGCGGCCTTCAAAACAATTGACTTTGCAAAACCCTTTCAGCTCGGTGATGTCACCGTGACGTACACACCTGCCGGACATATCTTAGGGAGTGGGTTTATCAGTGTTCAGTCTTCAGAAGGCCACGTGATTTTTTCTGGCGATTTAGGCAATGCGGAGAGCGGCGTACAAGCCGATTTTCAATTACCAACCGCATGTGATGCGGTACTTGTCGAAACAACCTATGGCAACCGCACCCACCGCCCGCTCTCTGAAACCCTCGAGGAATTTCGTAGTGTGATTGGGGCGAGTCTAAAAGCAGGTGGCAAAGTGTTGATTCCGAGTTTTGCATTAGAGCGGGCGCAAAATATTTTGCTTCATCTGAGGAATTTGCAAAAGCGTGGGGATATTCCAAAGATTCCTATTTATCTAGATTCGCCGATGGCGAGCAAGATGACGCAACTTTATCTGCAAAGTAAAAATGAGTTTTTGCCCGAAATCGCGGCTGAACTCTCGAGCGGTGTTGACCCGTTTGAACCTGATACGTTGATGTATGCCTCGAGTGCGGATGAGTCTAAAAAAATTAATGATGTAGACACGCAAGCTATCATCATTGCGGGTTCAGGCATGATGACGGGCGGGCGCATTTTGCATCACCTTAAACATAATTTGTGGCGCAAAGAAACGAGCCTCGTGGTTGTGGGTTATCAGAGTGAAGGAACACTTGGTAGATTGCTTGTGAACGGCAAGAAGCAAGTCAAAATTCACGGGGAAGAGATTACGGTTCGGGCGAGTATTCATACGATTGGTGGCTTTTCGGCTCACGCTGACCAAGATGATTTACTGCGTTGGTTACAACCTACCGGGCAAGCTAATGTTTATATGATTCACGGTGAAGTATCGGTGATGAATGATTTTGGCTCCGTGCTAAGTAAAGCAGGCCGCAAAGCCGTGATGGTGCAACGCGGTAAAACCTATGATTTGAAGCAAGCTCTGTCTGCGTTTGCACCCGTTACCGTTACGCAAGATGGACGAGGTAGTGTGGCGTATACGGAATAATTCGTGATAGGGGTACACGGACGTGCGCCCTACTTAAAGTCCTAGCCGTTCAAACTGATTTGCGGGTGCGCTGGCTTCTTGTTGTAGCTCGTTTAATTTTTGAGGGAGATGTTGCTCGAGGTTTCTCAAGTGAAAGAGTTGTTTGGTGACGAGTCTCGAGACAATCTCTATTTGGGGTTGTCGTCAAAAATTTCTAAACTCAACCGATGCGGAGTTCAGTCGTCGGCTCTTGCGTCAAACTTGTGGTGATGGCTGTAGCTACATCGTCAGGGCTAAGAGCGTCGCTGGGTGGTTTGCCAACGTTTTTCCAGAAATCAGTATTTACCGCTTTTGGTAAAACCAGTGTAAAGGTTGTTTTGCGTTTATATTCAAGCGCAGCAATATCTACCAGGGCCTTAACACCTGCTTTGGCTGCTGCATACACACCAAAGCCTCGGTAGGTAATGAGTTCGGGTCGGGCACCTAAGATGTAAATTCTCGAGCCTTCATTTAGTTTGGCTTCTACATATTTGAGGGTGAAGAGCAACCCGGTGAGATTGGCATCGAGCACACGCCGAAAAGCGTCACCCGAAGCCATTTTTAGAAGCTCGGGCTGAATGTCGCCAGCACTGTATACGAGTAGGTCAACCGGAGCTACGTCGTCAAAAAGAGCTTGAACCTCGAGTTCGCTGCTCACATCGGTGGGTACAATGGTTGCCCCTGTGCTACTGCGTAATTCGCGTAAACGCGTTTCATTGCGGCCTACGAGCGTAAGCTGATACTTAGTTTTTAGTTGTTCTGCTAAACAGTTACCAATTCCACCTGTAGCTCCAATAATCACGGCATGGCTCATGCGTTTAGTGTAGCGAGTGAAGAATCTTACACGCTGTAAGGTGGACTAAGAAGCTAAGGAAGAATAGATATGAGTTTGGTCCAAAGGGCGCGAGGTGCGCCGTTGGTAAAGTCGTTCGTCATTGCGAGCCACGCAGTAGGGTAGACGCAACACGAATAAAGTTTGTCACTGTGTATCCGCGACGCAATCTCGCAGCACGAAAGTCGCTGAAACGTCAGGGTTACAGAGAAGGGCCCGTGTCTTCGACAGATGTCATACCCGCTCGTTCACTGCCGACGACAAATCAAGGATGAGTGGTGACACCTCTCACTACCAAAACGCTTCTCGCAATAACGGAGGAACCTACATTTCTGAGTTGGTGGCAACGCCAACTCGGAAATTCGAGATGACTCATATACATTCGCCCTTCTGCCTCTGTCAGACTTCTGTCAGACTTCTGTCAGACCCCATCTGCCATTCTGGAAGTTATGGACAAGAGAGGGCATGTTCCTACACTTATGCTCGTGGCTGTTTTTGCCACAGTTTTACTCGTGGTGACAGTTTTAAGTACCGTGTCGCTATCGCTGTGGCTACAACTTGGGTTGGCTCTCGTAGCAAGTGGTCTTATAACGCTTGGCATTCGTGCGGTGTTGCAATATTCAGTGTTTAAGCCCCTGCGCGGTCTACAAGAAGCCGTGCAATTTATCTCTAAAGGCAGCGATGTTTCTAAGCGTGTTCACCTGCCACACTATGGAGAGTTTTCAAAACTTGCCCATCACATCAACGACATGCTCGACGCACTCGAGGTTGTCAAGCGAGACCTCGAGGACAGCAAAACACGCTACGCGCTGGCTACCACAGGTGCCAACGACGGCTTATGGGATTGGGATTTGGAAAAGAAAACCATGTTCTACTCGGCACGTTGGTACAGCCTTCTCGGACAACCCGAAGAGCGTAATGCAACCATAGACACGTGGTTGGCGCGGGTTCATCCTGATGACCGCGAGCGCGTCGAATCTCACCTTAACAATCACCTCGAGGGTCATAGTCGGCATTTTGAAAGTGAACACCGTTTGCAACACCATGATGGTAGTTACCGTTGGATGCTCGTGCGTGGCAAGGCCATCCGCGATAACTTTGATCAAGCCATTCGCATGGCAGGTTCCCTGACCGATATGAGGGGTCGAGGCATGTTCGATACGCTCACAGGTTTACCAAACCGCGCCTTACTAATGGACCGTCTCGCGCACGCGATTCGCCGCAATGCCCGTGAACACAAACGCGCGGCTGTTCTTGTTCTCGATCTCAACCGTTTTAAGGTTGTCAATGACAGTTTGGGTCATTATGTTGGTGATTTACTGCTCATTGAAGTTTCAAATCGCTTGCAGCAAGCCTTGCGCTCAGGTGACACTGTAGCGCGACTCGGTGCGGATGAGTTCGTGCTGTTGCTCGAGAACGTCAACGATGAAGGGGACATCATCCACGTGATTGAGCGTCTCGAGCGCACGCTGTCGGAACCACTCGAGGTCAGTGGTCATCGCATCAACACAGGGTGTAGCCTTGGCGTAGTGCCAGACTTAGCCCTTTACACCAAAGCTGATGAAGTCTTACGCAATGCAGAAATTGCTATGTATAGCGCGAAAAATGCTGCAAAGCTCTATACCTTTTTTGAACCCGATATGTTTACCCAAGTCATTCATCAACGCCAAATTGAAACTGAACTTAAAGTGGCGTTAGATAAAGGGGAATTTTTCTTGCTCTATCAACCTATCGTGTCCCTCAAAGATAATGAGACCCAAGGTTTCGAGGCACTACTGCGCTGGCAACATCCTGAACGTGGTGTGGTTAGTCCTGCTGAATTTATCCCTCTTGCTGAAGAAACGGGTTTGATTGTCCCTTTGGGGATGTGGGTGCTGCGTGAAGCTTGTCAGCAACTTAGCCGTATGCAGCAAGAAACTAATATGTTTATGAGTGTGAACGTTTCTGCACGGCAACTCGAGCAACTCGATTTCATGCGTCAGGTGAAAGCCGTCTTACAAGAAACCCATGTGAAAGCTAGTCACCTCAAGATTGAGATTACAGAAAGCGCTGTGATTGCCAATCCCAAACTTATTCATACGGTATTAAGTCAACTCAAGGAACTCGGCATTCACATTTGTATGGATGATTTTGGTACAGGGTATTCCTCACTTAGTCACTTGCACCTGTTACCCCTCGATACCCTCAAAATAGACCGCTCGTTTATCAGCAATTTGCAACATGACCCAAACAGCCTAGCGATTGTTCGCACCATGACCGAACTTGCGAATCACTTGGGCATTGATGTTGTATCTGAAGGGGTAGAACTTCTCGAGCAAGCCGAACTGCTCAAACACCTTAACTGTGGCTACGCTCAAGGCTATTTCTTCTCACGCCCTGTACACTTGCAAGAAGCGAGAGGCGTAAAGGTGTTGAGCAAAAGCTAGAGGCAGAAGGTAAAATCATAGAGAGCATTGACGCACCATTCTCAAGGTTTGTGGTCGCACGATGTTTGCCGTTATGCATCTCTTGACCTAGCCCTTTGCCTTGTCCAATAAAGTCGGAGTATGTAGCATAAAGGGTTTTTGCCTAACACATCAAGAATGATGTCTAGCAATGTGTCTCGAGAAAGCCTGCACCCTGTTATGCTTTCGCCATGAGTGAACGCAAACAACTCCTAGACTTCGCTGTAGAAACCGCCTTCCAAGCCGGGCAACTCACGTTAGCGTATTTTCAAACCGGCACACAAGCCGATTTCAAAGCCGATGACTCGCCTGTAACGATAGCCGATAAAAAAGCTGAAGAACTCATTCGTGCACGCATCGAAAAACATTTTCCGTCACACAGTATTGTCGGGGAAGAGTACGGCGAGACGCAGAAGGGCTCGAGCTTTCGTTGGTTTATAGACCCGATTGACGGCACGAAAAGTTTTATGCGAGGTGTGCCGCTTTATGCTGTGCTGATGGGGTTGGAAATTGACGGAAAAATTGAAGTGGGTGTGTCTTATTTTCCTGGACTTGGTGACATGGTGTATGCAGCGAGTCATGAAGGTTGCTATTGGAATGGGCGCAGAGCTTTTGTAAGTGAAACGAAAGCCCTTGACCGCGCCTATTTTGCTCACACCGATATTGCTTCGTTTGAAAAATACAACTGTGCTGACGCTTTAGAACGCATTCTTAAGAGTACCTATTACCGTGTGGGTTGGTCAGATGCGTACGGTCATATGCTTGTGGCGACAGGCCGAGTAGACCTTATGATTGACCCGATTATGAATCCTTGGGATTGTGGGCCGTTTCCTGTACTTTTGCGTGAGGCAGGCGGGTATTTTGGGGATTTGTCTGGTAAAGAAACGATTTACGGTAATGAAGCACTGAGTACGACAAAAACATTGCTACCCAGTGTTTTAGAACTCATCAATGGACGCTGAAATGATTCCTGCTGTTTTTCTCGCTATGGTTATGATTTTCGCGATCATAGCGATTCCTGTAACGCTGTAGTATTTCGTCAAGACTAAGATGTTGCATTTACCAAAAGAGGAGACATTAGACATCTTGCGAAATTCAGGAACACCAACCAGGGTAAAGGTTAACGGTCATAGGTGAGGTGACAAAGAGCAGCGATAAGGTGGAGTCTAAGCCCAAACCGCCTACGTTGGTTGCGGTAAGTTTCTTGAAGGATGCCA
>JBOFGY010000276.1:0-6114 GCA_051649365.1 Trueperaceae bacterium | reverse complement strand
AGGTCAACGGCTTTGTTGCCCGCATCAATTGAAACACCCGAAGACGCATAAGAAACTTCACCTGTGAGTTCGCCAATATCGCGGCGATAGTGCATACCGTCAAAGTGAATCTGTGTGAGGGTAGCGTAAGCTTTATCTCTTGCAGCCTCGAGCGATGGTGCTACACTGCTCACCGAAAGAACACGCCCACCTGACGTTTCAATCGTGCCATTTTGTTCGGCAGTACCCGCGTGAAAAATAAGCTCGTCGGTTGTAGATAATGAAATGGGTAGACCTTTGGAATAATCACTCGGATACCCTTTGGAGGCTGCAACAACCGTTATGCACGCGTCTTTGTGCCATTCGAGCTTTACCTTATCGAGTGTGCCATCTACGCAAGCTTCTAAGACCTCGAGTAAATCTGTTTTGAGAAGTGGCAAAATTACTTGTGTTTCGGGGTCACCAAAGCGACAATTAAACTCTAAAACTTTTGGGCCGTCAGGCGTGAGCATAATGCCAGCATAGAGAACACCTGAGTATGGTGTACCTTGGGCATTCATCGCAGCGATGGTGGGTTCCAAAACCGTTTTGCGGATTTTCTCGAGGAGTGCATCGTCAACATCACTTAAAGGTGTAAACGCTCCCATGCCGCCTGTGTTTGGGCCTTCGTCATTATCAAAGATGCGCTTGTGGTCTCGCGCGGGTGGCATGAGCTTTACAGTTTTGCCATCGCAAAACGCCATCACCGAGACTTCTTTGCCGGTCATGCGTTCTTCGATGATAAGCTGCTTGCCTGCATCACCAAATTCTTTATCAACTAGAATTCTTTTCACGGCAGCTTTCGCTTCGTCGGCAGTGTCGCAGACAATGACACCTTTACCCGCTGCAAGGCCGCTAGCTTTGACAACAAGTGGTTTATGCTGCCCCTCAATATAAGCGTAGGCGGGTGCCTCTTGTTGAAACATCATATAAGATGCTGTGGGAATATTTGAAAGTGACATAAGATTTTTAGAAAAGAATTTGGAGGTCTCGAGCCGTGCTGCATTGCGGTTGGGTCCAAAGATTTTCAAATTTGCTTTTTGAAAGGCATTGACGACACCAAGTGATAGAGGCTCTTCTGGTCCCACGATAGTAAAATCAATTTCCTTGCCCCTTGCAAACTTCACAAGCCCTTCAACATCCGAGCTTTTAATGGTGATATTTTCACTTTTGCCAAACGCAGTACCGCCATTGCCGGGTGCCACAAAAATCTTTTCGACGCTTTGAGATTGCGCTAACTTCCAAACGAGCGCGTGTTCCCGCCCACCGCCGCCTATTACGAGTAACTTCATAGATAACTCCAGAGGAAGGAGGAAGGAGGAAGGAGGAAGGAGAGGCGAAAACCTTTAACCTTTAACTTTTTACCTTTTACCTCGTTCATGATTCTCCCCCCAACGAACTTTCAAACACATTCTTACTCCGCTCATCGCGGAAGAGCCAGTCGGGGACGCTGACAGGGTATTCACCAGAGAAGCACGCCGTGCAGTAGCTCGAGCGTCCTGTTGCTTTTCGGTAAACTTTGTCACCCCGAATGGCTTCTAACATGCCAGGGAGACTAAGAAATCCCAAACTATCTGCGCCAATGTGTTGGCGTATTGCTTCGACATCTATTTTGGCGGCAATCAGTTCGTGATAGGTAGCCATATCTACGCCCATAAAACAAGGATGCTTCACGGGCGGGGACGACACACGCATGTGAACTTCGGTTGCACCCGCATCACGAACGAGTTTGACGAGTGGCCCACTCGTCGTGCCGCGCACGATGGAATCATCAATCATAATGACGCGCTTGCCCTCGAGATTTGAAACGAGTGGGTTAAATTTCAACTTCACGCCCATTTGTCTAATCCCATCATCAGGTTGAATAAAGGTGCGTCCAATGTAACGATTTTTTGTAAGACCTTCTGTAAAAGGTAAACCTGACTCGAGCGCGTAACCAATAGCGGCTGGCACAGACGAATCTGGCACGGGAATCACCACATCAGCATCCGCAGGGGCTTCAAGTGCAAGCTGCTTGCCCAACCGTTGGCGTGCTTCGTGAATAAGTTGACCCTCGAGCATCGAATCTGGACGGGCGAAGTAAACATATTCAAAACTGCATAGACTTGGTGTTTTAGGTGTAGCTCCTTGCACAGAGGTAACACCGTTTGCGTCGAGTCGAAGAATCTCACCTGCATTGACTTCACGCACGAAGGTTGCGCCAACGGTTGAAAGCGCACAACTCTCTGAAGCAACCACATAATTGCCGTCCTCGAGTTTACCTAGGCAAAGTGGACGTAAACCATGAGGGTCTCGAGTTGCGTAGACTGCATCCCTCGTCAAAATGGCGAGTGTATAAGCACCTTCAGCAACTTGCATCAGGGCTTGAATCCGCGCAATCCAGCTGTCTTCGTGTTTGGATTCTGTAAAACCATACCAAGCCGCTGCGATGTGAGGTGGTACGCATAAAATTTGTGCAATGAGCTCACTGTCTGTGGTGGAGGTTAAACCTACACCGTGTTCTAAAAGTTTGCGGCGCAGCTCAAAAGCATTCGTCAGGTTTCCATTATGAGATAAACCGAGCGGTCCATAAATTGTCTCGACTAAATAAGGTTGAGCATTTACGCGAAAGGAAGAACCTGTCGTGCTGTAGCGTGTGTGTCCAATACCTAAGTGACCTTTGAGCGGTTGCAAATTTTGTTCGTTAAAAACTTGATTTACTAAGCCCATGTCTTTGTGCAAAAACGCTTGCTGACCATTGCTCGTGGCAATACCTGCGGCTTCCTGTCCGCGATGTTGTAATGCATAAAGGGCAAAGAAGGCAAGGCGGGCCACATCACGCCCTGGTGCGTATACACCAAAAACGCCACATTCCTCTTTAGGGTGGTCATCGAAGGTCAACATGGTTCTCCCCCCGTTAGTATACTCGAGCCCATGTTCTCACTTATCATTGCGAAGAGCGTTTGAAGGTTGGGAAAGCTGTGTATTCCATAGCTACTTCTCTTTGCCCTAGACGAGCAACGCGGCAATCTCTCTTTACGAATATTTGCCACAAAGTGAGTGACAAGAGATTGCTTTGTGGATGCTGTACCAGTGTGCGAAGTTAACGTTGACAACACTTTTAACTGAGATTCGCAATGACGAAGGAAAGATGTGAGCTGATGTTTCCACCACTTTATATCTGAAATTCGAGCTGTCTCCTGTAAAACCTTTGGATGTATAAGCTTCATAATTTTTCCACCACATCTAAAATTCTCCTCCGAATGGGTACACTACCAGGAACAAACGTTTGTCCTGTCAATGTTTCATACACACTGATATAACGCTCTGCCACTTGCACCCTAAATTCATCAGGCATGGGCGGTATATCACCTTCACCACGATACCCCTGACTAGCAAACCATTCTCGTAAATACTCTTTATCAATACTTTCGGGATTTTCGGGATTGTGTTTGTAAGATTCTGCTATCCAATAACGACTGCTATCAGGCGTGTGGATTTCGTCAATGAGCGTAAGTTGATCATTCACCAAGCCAAACTCATATTTCGTATCAACAAGTAACAAGCCTGCTCGGTGTGCTAACTCTTGTCCGTACTTAAAGAGAGCGAGTGCAGTATGTTCAATCTGTTGCCACAACGCCTCAGGTAAAATCTCCTGCTCAATAATTTCTTCGCTTGTTAGCCTTTCGTCATGTCCGCCCGCTTCGGCTTTGGTTGTGGGTGTGATGATAGCATGGGGAAGTTGGTCATTTTTCTTTAAGCCGTCAGGAAGTTTGATGCCATAGGGTTGACGTTCGCCTGCTTCGTAAAGTTTCCACAGTGATGTTTTCGTAACACCAGTGATGTATCCCCGCACGATAACTTCAATGGGCAGTGGTTTGGCATTTTCTACGACCATCACATTTGGGTCAGGATTTAAAAGCAAGTGATTGGGAATAATGTCTTTGGTCTGACTGAACCACCAGGCACTAAGTTGTGTTAACACTTGCCCTTTCATGGGAATAGTGCCGAGAACAACATCAAAAGCAGATACACGGTCAGTGGTAATGATGATGCGTTCGTTTTCTCTTACACACATTTCACGCACTTTGCCACTTTGTTGGTTAAAACCGTGTTGGTTACAAGGTAGTGTGATGTCGTTTAAGACATAAGGGAGAGACTCGAGCAACAATTGGTGATTCATGCTTGCACCTGAAAAGTTCTGACAGGCCTGTAACAATGTATGTCTTTGGTTCGCGTAGGGGCGCATGGCCATGCGCCCCTAAAGTGCAATGTGCAATAAACGTTGTTAATATCAAACGCAGGGGCGAGGGGGCCAACGCATTCGCTCAAACTGCGTACATCATCCCTACAGTGTGATTTGAAATCAATATCGTTTGATTTTGACAAAAACATTTTCATTATTTAGGCTGCCTTAATACCATTCTTAAACAACGTCAAACCGCTAAAGCCACTTTCTTTCCTATGAAAACGCGGAAACTGCCAATCAAAAATATGATTCTCTGGATGTGGCATAAGCCCGAGAACATTACCCGTCTTATTTGTTAATCCAGCAATCCCATGAATGGAGCCGTTCGGGTTATGGGGGTAAGTGTTTCCTGAATAACGCAGTGCAATCAAATTTTGGTTTTGTAAATGCTGTAAAACAGAGTCATCTTTCACCAGCACGCGGCCTTCGCCGTGTGCTACAGGGCAATCAATCAGTGAAATATCTCCCGTAAAAATGCACGGACTTTCTTTGTTTGCCTCGAGCGTCACCCAACGACACTCAAACTGTTCGCGCTCGTTTTGATAAAGTGTAATGGTGCGTTCAGGGGTAAGTAAGATTTCTTCAAAAATTCCCGCTTTGGCTAAAACCTGAAAGCCGTTGCAGATTCCTAAAACAGGGCGTTGACTTTCGACAAATTTTCTTAGCGTGTCACCAAACTTTTCGCGTAGCCCTAACGACCACAACACCCCCGCCCCTAAATCATCCCCATACGAAAAGCCACCAGGAATCACGAGCATGTGATAAGCGTCTAGTTGTGCTGACGTTAAATCATTGATATGCACGATTTCGGGTATACCGCCTGCAAGTTCAATGGCGCGTGCTGCGTCGTGGTCGCGGTTGCTGCCGTTGGCGTGGAGGATAACGACTTTTTTATCTGAGGGTGTGGGATGTGGGATGTGGGATGTGGGATGTGGGACTGATGGTGTTGGAGTTGGTGCTAGTTCACCGCGCCAGAAAGTCTCGAGCGTATCAACTGTTGTATCCACTAAATTATCCATACCCCAAAGAACATTTAGTGTATTGCTGTCACTAACACTACCGATTTCTGTGAGCCAATCCTCGGCAAAGAGTGCAATCACTTTTTCTTTGTGTTCGTTTTTGACCTCGAGCACAAATCTTGACAAGCTTTCCGCAAAGAAGAGTGCAATCGTGGACACACCCTCTTTTGCTAAATGATTTTCCTTGCTCGAGCCACTATTCAAAAATTGCACAGACGCACCGAGTCGTCCAGCAATACACATTTCAGCTAAGGCAACAGCCAAACCACCTTCACTGCAATCGTGACAGGCTTCAATCCAGCCGTGTTGAATCGCTTGGTGTAACTTGCGAAAAGACTCGAGCGGCTTTTCTACAGGTTGCGGAACCGTGCCACCCGCTAAGCCATACAGCAGTGCGTAATGTGAGCCGCCTAATTCTTCTTTCGTTTCACCTAAAACAAAAATTGCGTTGCCAGCCTGCTTAAAATCCATCGTGACGGTTTTTTGTATGTCAGGAACAATGCCTGCCGCGCTGATTAACAGCGTGCCTGGGATGGCGTGTTTGTGTCCTGCTTCGTCGGTGTATTCGTTGTAGAGACTGTCTTTGCCGCTTACAAAGGGTGCTTCGTAAAGTAGAGCTGCGTCGTGGCAACCCCTCGAGGTCTCGAGTAAACTCCCAAGACGATCTGGCAGCGTCGGATTACCCCAGCAGAAGTTATCGAGAATGGCAATCCTGTCTGGGTCAGCACCAACGGCAACGGCGTTTCGCATGGCTTCGTCAATAGCGGCAAAGGCCATGGCGTAAGGGTCATATTCGCCGTATTGAGGACAGATTCCATTTGAGAGTGCGATGCCTTTACTCGAGTTTGG
>JBOFGY010000275.1:0-5228 GCA_051649365.1 Trueperaceae bacterium | reverse complement strand
TGAGTTTAGAGAAGGCTCCTTCAAAAGGGTTACGAGCAGGTGAAGAGGTGGGTAGGAACCTCAGTGTCAGGCTGTCTGTACCCTGGTTTTCTAACCCACGGCCTCGCCCTGTCGCTCAAGCGGGGCAGCGGGGTACGTTCGGACTTGCTTGCTGAGTAATCGCTGGGGATGTCCGCAGGTCGTCCAGGCGCTGCATCGGGTGCTCATCCCCTGCTTTTCCCGTTCTAGGTAACGCCGCACGCTTGCTATCCCTAGCGAACATCGTTTCGCAACCCCTTCATGCTTTTCTCCAGCTTTAACGGCTTTGACTCTCCGTTCCCGTAAGTCTACTGAGTAGACCATGCAGCTACTTTAGGTTAGTATCATTTGGTTCGCAATGCGCTATAGAGAATTGGTGTTAGGTGTCAAGAAGGTTTTTTAGCTTTTACCCTCAACTGTGTCCCCATTCGTTGCTGAGCAACTCCCCCACCGCCAAGAACGTTCAAAAGCGCGTGATGCAGTTCACTCTAGTCGGACATAACAAGGGGTTGCAACCCCTTGTTACCGCAGCAAGATGAATTCTTTTGAACGTTCTTGGTTACACACTGATTCAGTACCATATTTGTAAATACTCCCACCGCCTTACCTCAATTTAAAATATACTGAAATACTAAGGTATCCCGTAGGCATATGGTAGGCTGCGTAACATGGATGACCTTAACTTTCGCCCACGTACACTGGCTGATTATGTGGGACAAGGCAAACTTAAAAAGAAGCTGTCGGTTTACCTCGAGGCAAGTAAAAATCGAGGTGGTGCGCTCGACCACGTGCTGCTGTACGGTCCACCTGGTCTCGGTAAAACAACCCTCGCACACATTATTTCTTATGAACTCGGCGTGAGCATTAAAGTCACGAGTGGGCCTGCTATCGAAAAACCTGGCGACCTCGCTGCCATCCTCACAAACTCGTTAGAGGAAGGCGACCTTCTCTTTATTGACGAAATCCACCGCTTAGGCCGCGTCGCCGAAGAACATCTTTACCCAGCAATGGAAGATTTCAAAATTGACATTATTTTAGGACAGGGGCCCGCCGCGAGAACAATTCGTTTGGATTTGCCAAAGTTCACGCTTGTCGGTGCAACCACACGCCCTGGGCTTATTACACAACCGATGCTAAGTCGTTTTGGCATCATCGAGCACCTCGAGTATTACACCGACCAGGAACTTTCCGAAGGTCTCCAGCGCGATGCAGGCCGCATGGGCTTTGTGCTTTCGGATGAAGCTGCTCTCGAGCTAGGACGACGTTCACGTGGCACGATGCGTATTGCCAAACGCCTTCTCCGCCGCGTCCGAGATTATGCGGAAGTCGCAGGCGAAAAAGAGATTGGCTTAATCCGCGCCCAACATTCACTCAGCGAGCTTGGTATTGATGACATGGGCTTAGACCGCCGTGACCGCAGCATTTTAGAAGCGATGATCAACAAATTTGCTGGCGGCCCCGTCGGTCTCGACACACTTGCGACTGCTGTCTCAGAAGATAAAGCGACTCTCGAGGAAGTCTACGAACCTTTCCTGATTCAACGCGGTCTCATCCAACGCACTGCACGTGGACGCATTGCCACCGAGCACGCCTACAAACACTTAGGTTATGCCTATGCAGGCATACCGCAAAATGCTCTCTTCGCCGAACTGCTAGAAGAGAAAGAAGAAGATACAGCAGCTAGCGCGAAACAAGTGAGTTAAAAGCACAAAGCTAAAAATTCAAGACTTCTACTTACTCTGTTTCTTCAGTCACTGGCTCTATGGTAGTAGTGGTACCCTCGCCGACCTCTTCTAAGTCCACTTCAATTTCACCCTGCAAACCACCTTCCACGACCACGTCATTAGAATCTAAATAGTAAATAATGATGTCACCTTGCAACACATCACCGTCTTTGGTGCTTTTGGCAGGTATATCTTTTTCAGCGTCGCCGCGCAAAATAGCAAGACCATTTTCTTCATCGTATTCTAAAGATGTAGCTTCACTCACGCGGTCTTCGGAAGTTACCTTGACATTCCCTGTTAAAAAGGTTTTGTCATCATCTACGTTATTTTCTAAGTTATCGGCGGTAGCATTTAGAGCAGGGGATTCGCCTTCGGCAACGCGGTCTAGGGTGATGGGGCCTTTCATGTTGGCAAGACCTTTGCTGTTGTCATAGGTAAAGTTGACACCATTAATAGTGGTGCGACCTTCTTTGAGGGTTACGTCGGCTGTCTCTGTGCGTTTGACATTGATGGGGCAATTACGTCTCTCGTTGCCACGCTCTTCAATAAATTCAACCGTTCCACCGTAAAGCTCGAGAATGGCTTCGTCATTGCCCCGCTCGATAACGTTTCCTTCAGCATCTTCTTTGTTTTCGGGTTGCCTGCTGGAGGCAATATTTGATGTTATGACGGCTTCGTTGACTCGAGTTTCCACAAAATAGGGAGCGGGGCCATAGAACGTTGTCACAATTAATTCAGGGTTTTTATCATCACACTTATCTGCATTTAATTTAACTCTGCCCCCTCTATTGTTTGGGGCCTTCTGTGCCACAATAATCTCTCGCTCTTTGCGCTTAATGGTGAGAGTTGGCAAATTGAGATTGGACGTGTCTTCAGGCGACGCTGCTTCATCTTGTTGTTGGGGTGATGCTTGATTTTCTTCTAATTCTGGTGTCGTTTCCTGTACTCCATCACTTTGTTGCTGGCCGTCTTGACCTAAGCCAAAACCCACTAGCAACAAAATGACAAATAATCTATACAAGAAGCGCATACTGAACAGTGTATTACTTATTCTCCTTCAGAAGGCTCGAGTTCTTCTAACAATTTGAAATCATCTGGGTTAAATTGAGAAGGCATCGTTTCATCAAAAGGTTCTGCTTCGTTCGTGTCGGTAAACTGCTCAATTCTTGCACTCGTAAATGACACACCTTCGTCTTCGTTTTCATAACTCGCTGGACTACCGATAATTTCAGCTCGAGACTCTTCGTCATTAAAAAACACTTCATCACCCGTACTGATGCTCGCACCATCAATAACCGTTACATTACCAATGGCGTGAAATTGTTGTGTGCCTGTAGATGGGCGCACCATGTCAGCGGTAATCGTCATCGTTTCGCCGTTTTCATCAATGCGCGTTAAGGTAACTTGTCCACCTTCTGTTGTCATCCTGGCAATTTCACGCTCTTCTTCAAAAACAACTTCTCCCGCCTGAGCTGTTTGATTACCGTTAACCATCTCCACATTGCCCCTGCTGGTACTCACATCCGTATCAACGTCGAAATCCGCAGATTCTGCTGTGATGTTTACAGGATCATCACCTTCTTCTTCAGGTGCAACCACAATTGTGACATTACCCGTTAAGGAACCAATCCCTGTTTCCTCGTTATAACCAAGGTCTGGGCCTTTTGCCTCCAAACGGTTACGGGTTACACGTACACCACCTGAGAAAGCTGCGTTGCGTCTACCTTCTGCCTCTGTCAGCGGAACGTCTTCACCTTCTGGGCCACTAAGCACAGCATTCTGTCCGTAAATGGTTAGGTTTGAAACTGTACCAATAATACCTTCGGGTTCAGGGTGAGCATAGGTGAGAGGCCCGAAACGAAAATCACCCTCCTCTGTACCACCATCAAAAACAATACGAATAATCCGCTTTTCTTCTTCAGTTTGTTCCGGAGCCGCTTCTTCTGTTGACTCTTCAGACTCAGCAGTTTCTTCTGTTCCTGTGGTTTCTTCTGACTCAGTGGTTTGCTCCGTTGACGTGTCTGTATTCTCTGTTTGCTCTTGAGCCAGAACAACCAGTAAAAACAAAAGTGCTAATAGTATAAATAAACGCCGCATATCTATCTCCTTTAGTCTTGATTCCTTTTTCTATCTGCCAACTCAAATTCGCTGTAACCTACGGTTCCTGGTCCACCAGACCTAGCTTTACGCAAATCAAAGGCGATATACATATTTTCTCTCATGCCTCTACTTTTACCTGACATTTCGACACGGGGAATTTCAAATTCTCCTGTTGTTTGATTAATTTGTACCTGCCTACCATCTTTTGATTGCATGTCAAGCGTGGTCTCTTCTTCCATCAAGCGAACAACGATTTTGTCGCCACGTAAATTGTCATCAGAAGAAATTGTCACTTTTTCAGACTCGAGCGTGAAATCCGTCTCCCCCTGAACAATACGCTTACCATCCGTCACTTTATTGAGCGTTGTGTCGCGGTTGTCTGGGTTGTACTCCACGACAGGGCTACTAAACGTCCAGACGGCTTCTTCGTCTTGCTGCGGATACAGCGTGACTGTAGCCTCCTGCAACTCGATGGTGGCATCAGGAATAAAGGCCCGACGTTGGGGCAAAAGCGATAAACCAACGAGCAACACCAAAACGGAGCCCAAAACAATCAAAGCGTAGCGCAGCACACATCCACTTTAGCTATTCATACAGGTGAGAAGCGTGACAAGAGGCTAAAAAGAGCTTGGGAATGAAGCCTTTTGGGCAAAAAAGAACCGCGTCGTTCGAAGACGCGGTAGAAAAGTAAAGCTGAAAGTCAAAAGGCTGAAAGTCAAAAGTAAAAGGTTAGAAAAGGGATTAAGCCTTCTGCCTCATGCCGCTACTTCGTACACTACTTTCTGCTTTCTGCTCGAGTTTCACCGTAACCGACTCGGCAACTTTGGTGTTCAGGTATTGCTCGAGCCCGCTTACAGAAAGTCCTAATTTGCGGGCGGTTTGCTGAAGTTTGCTGGTATGGGGTTTCGTCTGTGGTTGCATCATTTTGAAGCCTCCTGAGAATGTGGTGTGCTAGACGGGTACGCTATCCAGCTCCATCACTAAATTTTGGGAAAGTCTTGACTGTCTAAAACTGGACGGTGCTACCGAGCTTCTGATACTTCTTACTTACTCGAGGCGTATGTAAGTGTAGGGCTTATGTATTACAGAGCTTACGTATTACAGAGCTTAACTAAATTACTAAAAAGCAGAAACTGCTTTTATCTTTTAATATCATGCAGCAAATCTTGAGCAGAAGCAAGAGGCACTTGGCCAAAACGTAAAGGAAGTGAAACAATCGACATTTAGAGAGTGCGACGCTGAGCAAGCCATGTACCAAGGGAGCAAAGTCAGTAGCCGTACCCAGATGACAAACGTACCAGCGTTTATAAGGATTACGCATCGGATACAGCACCGCAACTTTTAACTCACGCCATTCGCATTGACCTGTGTCTGTCAAGGTCGGAA
>JBOFGY010000274.1:0-4922 GCA_051649365.1 Trueperaceae bacterium | reverse complement strand
GCTGCTACTCGTTTTCAGAGCTTATAACCCTATGTCATCCTTTTATAAACCTACTCTTGCAGATTACACCAGGGCTGAACAACTTACGCCCAAGCACATCAGTCAAAAACTCTTTGGCATGAGTGTGACACCTCACTGGTTGCCTGATGGGTTTTGGTATCGCAACAAAACACCGACGGGTCACGAATTCATTCGTGTTAGGGTTGCAAACACTACGAGAGAACCTGCTTTTGACCATGTACGCTTAGCACAGGCTTTGCATACAGCAAGTGGTCAGGTTTGTGACCCGTTATTTTTACCCTTTGAAACCATTACCCTTAACGGCTCGAGCCTCACCTTCTCAGCGTTTGCTGCGACGTGGCAGGTTCAACTACCAAGCTACACATGCGAGCAACTAACTAAAGATATATCCGAAGATGACGCACAAAACGTTTCGCCCGATGGCAATACATGCCTTATTTTTCGGGGTGATAATTTATGGGTGCGCGACAAAAAAACAAACGTTGAAAAACAACTTACCTTTGACGGCAGCCCTGAACAACCCTACGCGCAGTTGACGATCAATTATCAAGGCGGTGAACAGGATACGGGCACACCCGATGTGGCGTGGTCACCAGACTCGAGCAAACTCTTTACCTATCAAATTGATTTGCGGGGTGTGCCAAAAAGTTATTTACTTGCCTCTACCCCAGAAGGTGTTAACCCTCACCAACGTGAGCAGCTTCATTCTTATCAGTCTCCTTTGTATGACGAAGCGCGTGTTATCACAGCCAAGTTGTGTGTCATTGACGTGGTTACAGGTCAAACGATAGACATTCAAACTGAACCGCTCATATGTCTGGACATGGAGCCAAGCGAGAGGGGCTTTGGTCGGATGTGGTGGAGTGAGCAGGGTGACAAAGTTTATTTTATTCGCCGCAGTCACTACTACAGAGATGCTTGGCTGTACGAAGCAAACCCAAGCACAGGACAAACACGCATCTTGGTTCACGAAACCTGGACGAAACCGCTCGACCTCAGTGCTGACCGTTGGCCCGTCAGTATAGATGTGATTGATGAAACCAACGAAGTGATTTGGTACGACGAGCGCAGCGATTGGGGTCATTTATATCTTTATGATGGACACACAGGAAAGTTAAAACGTGCCATCACCTCAGGCTCTTGGCTGGTGCGGCAACTTTGCTGCATTGATAAAAAGAATCGCTCGGTTTATTTTGTGGCTTCGGGTAAAGAAAGTGGCGACCCCTATTTTCGCTATCTCTACCGCGCTTCACTTGACCATAATGACATTGCGTTACTCACGCCAGAAAACGCAGACCACGATGTTGTGATTTCACCAAATAGAGACTGTTTTATTGACACTTATTCTCAGGTCAATACCAATCCAGTCACTATGTTGCGCTCCATCAAAGGTGAAATTCTCCAAACCCTCGAGCAGGCAGACTTGCGTTTTCTTAGGAACTTAGATTGGCAACGCCCCGAACCTTTTACGCTAAAGGCAAGAGATAACAAGACAGATATTTACGGCGTGCTTTTTTTTCCTTCGCACTTTGACCCAAAACAACGCTATCCCCTTTTAGATTTTACTTACCCAGGACCACACCAAATACAAACCCCAAAACGCTTAGGTATTTATGGTGATGGTCAAGATGACATGTCTGAAGAACTGGACTGGATTTTTTGGTACGCACAAGCAATGGCTGAACTGGGCTTTGTTGTTATGACTTTGGACGGCATGGGAACGGCTTACCGCTCGAGGTCGTTCAAAGATGTTGCTTATGGTGAAAATTTTGGTGAAGCAGGTGGACTCACTGACCATGTTGTTGCTATGAAAGAACTTGCCAAGACGCGGCCTTATCTGGACTTAGAAGCTGTGGGCATCTGGGGTAGCTCGGGTGGTGGGTACGCTGCCGCGAGAGCCATGTTACTCTTTCCAGAGTTTTTCAAAGTTGCGGTGGCGCAGTCGGGGAATCACAACCAGTGGCGGTATGGGCAAATGTCAGGTGAGCGCAATATCGGAGAACCCACCCAAGAAAAATATCGTTTGCAAGCCAATAGCACTTATGCCCATCAGTTAGAAGGCAAACTGCTCCTCATTCATGGTGAACTCGATAATGACGTACACCCTGCTCACACCCTCGAGTTAGTAGACACGCTCATCAAAGCAGATAAAGATTTTGATTTGCTCCTTGTTCCTAACGAAGGACACGCTTTGTCTGACCTTCCGTACATACAGCGCAAACTCTGGGATTATTTTGTAGAGCATTTACTAGGTGCCGCTCCACCCAAAAGAAACTTAGGGAATAGAGAGACCTGATAGTTCAACAAGGGGCTTTAGCCCCGTGCAAACGCGAATACCAATACACCAGTACAGCGTCTAATACTTTGTAAACAATGCGTAGAAAAAGAAAATATAAGGAGAATTTGTGCCCCAACACTTTAGCCAGGAAGAATTTGCAAAGCGAAAACAGCAAGCACTCACAATGATGAAAGAACGCGCTCTTGACGGCTTACTCTTATTCAAACCTGAAAGCCAGTATTACTTAACAGGTTACGACAGCACGGGCTTTATCGTGTTTCAGTGCATGTACTTTGGTGTGAATGGCAAAATTACTTTGTTGACTCGAGCACCTGACGTGCGCCAAGCTGCCTACACCGCCCCAGACTTAACCGACGTGCGCGTGTGGGTAGACCGCGAAGGCTCGAATCCTGGACAAGACTTGAGGGAGATTTTAGAGGAACACAACTGCAAAGGGCAACGCCTTGGCGTGGAGTACGAATCCTTCGGGCTGAATGCTTATCGGGGTAAACAAGTCGAGGCGGCTCTCGAGGGTTTCTGCACGCTCGTTGATGCCTCTGACTTGGTGAGCAAACTCCGCCTTATCAAAAGTGAAGCTGAACTCGTCTACATCCGCAAAGCCGCCGAGCTTGCCGATAACGCTTTAGAGGAAGCAAAACGTTTGGCAAAACCAGGAACTTTTGAAGGCGATATTTACGCTGCCATGCACGGCGCAATTTTTAAGGGCGGCGGCTTTTATCCTGCGAGTCGTTTTCCTGTCAATTCTGGTAAAAAAGCCCTGCTTGTAAGAACGACGAGTGACCTCAACACGATTGGCAATGATGACCAGGTGCAACTCGAGTTTGGTGGCACCTATCGCCACTACCACGCCTGCCTCATGCGAACAATTCTGACAGGCAAAGTGCGCCCACAACACCAAGCCATGTATGATGCCTGCGCCACCGCACTGCAAGAAGTAAAAGCAGTTTGCAAACCAGGCAACACGCTAGGAAATGTGTTTGACACCTATGCCAAGGTCTTTGATGACGCAGGCTTTCAAAAACAGCGCGTCAATTCGTGCGGTTACAGTTTGGGCGCAACCTACGCACCAAGCTGGATGGATCACCCGCTTATTTTTACAGGCAACCCAACCGTTTTGCAGCCCAACATGGTTTATTTTTTGCTGATGTTCTTGCTTGACAGTGAAACAGGGTTGGCGATGTCACTTGGTGAAACGATTGTGATTACTGAACGTGGCTGTGAGGCGTTGTCAAAAGCCTCACATGATTTGGTTGTGAACTGATATGAAACAATCTTTTGAAAACTATTTAGACGAGCATAAAGACAAGCATCTCGAGGATTTCTTTACCTTCTTGCGTTTTGCAAGCGTGTCCGCCTCGAGCAGCCACACCCAAGACATTCAAGACTGCGCCGCGTGGTTAGCGCAACGCCTCAGCGCGGCAGGTTTTAAGACCGAGTTGCTACCCATCTTCAAGCACCCTGTCGTTTACGGAGAGTGGTTAGAGCATCCTGACGCACCCACTGTTTTAGTTTACGGACATTACGATGTCATGCCCGCAGGTGACGAAACCCTATGGCACACACCACCTTTCGAGCCGACCCTGAAAGATAAAAAGATTTATGCCAGGGGTGCCTCGGATATGAAAGGAAATTTGCTCACGGCACTTTTTGCTGCTGAAGCCTTATTAAAAACTTCAGGGCAACTGCCTGTGAACGTCCGCTTTTTGTTTGAAGGTGACGAAGAAGTGGGCAGCCGTAACCTGGAAAATTTTATCGCCACAAACAAAGAAAAACTCGCCTGCGATGTCGTGCTGAATCTCGACGGTGGGCAGGTATCTTCTGAGCAACCAATCTTGTCTTTAGGGGCGCGGGGGCTGTGTGGGCTCGAGCTAGAACTCACCCTGTGCAACACCGACCTTCACTCTGGCATGTACGGCGGAGCTGTTCACAACCCACTTCATGCTTTAGCAAAACTCGTCAGTTCATTTCACGATGATGCAGGCCATGTTGCTGTCAAAGGTTTTTATGATGACGTACTCGAGGTTTCACAAGAAGAGCGCGCACTTTCTCAAGATGCAGCTAAGGTTTTTGAAACAAATCAACAACGCCTCGAGCTAAAAGAATTTTATGGTGAACAGGCGTTTAACCCACTCGAGCGCACGACGTTACGCCCCTCGCTCGATGTCAACGGCATGTGGGGCGGTTATCAGGGTGAAGGCGGCATGACGGTGATTCCGAGTAAAGCCTACTGCAAACTCACTTGTCGTTTGGTTGCTAATCAAAATCCAGAAAAGATATTGGAGTTACTCGAGCAGCATATCCACGCGCACACCCCGAGTGAGGTAAGTGTTCGCGTCATGTTGTCCGATGACAAAGCTGAACCCTACCTTATTCCTTTTAACCATCCTGCCAACCGCATTGCCGAGGAAGTTTTTGCGCGGCACTACAGCAAAGCACCGCTCGTAGCGCGTTCGGGTGGTTCTGTACCGATTCTCGCCATGATGCTAAAACACCTTGGGGTTTATTCTGTTGAACACGGCTTTTCACAAGATGATGAATGTATTCATGCACCCAACGAGTTTTTGTGGCTCTCGAGCTTTGAAAAAGCCCCTTATGTCTGGGC
>JBOFGY010000273.1:0-10829 GCA_051649365.1 Trueperaceae bacterium | reverse complement strand
CTAAGCTGCTGCGCGAGTGGCTGCAAATCTGAAATGCCCAGATTGTCAATGAGTTTGCTAACGTCTTGCCCTGGTAAGGGCTCTAGCTCAATCAGTACAGCCAGGCCAGACGCGACAAGTTGCTCAATCATCTTTTGTGTTTCAGGTGGTAACTCACCTTTGCGAAAACTGGCAATAAACCTGAGTCCATCTTCTTTGCCAATGTGGTTACTCGAGGTGTGGAGCCAGCCTTGCACACTTGCCGCGTCTATATACTGCACGTCATCATAAGCAAGGGCAGCTAAACCCTTTTCCATCGCCAGGCGCATAGTTTTTTCCTGTGCTTCGTAAAAACGCACGAGTTCGTTTTCATTGGTGATGGGTGCGGGTGCGCTACCCAGTTCACTGAGAATGCGGGCTAGTTCACGCCTAGGTGCGTCGTCAAGTGTTACCGGAAACTCAGCGAGCAGCTTGCGAAAGTCGCGCGTGTTCGTGGCGTAAGGAACGTTTGCGTCACCGAGTCTCGCTTCAAACAGGCAGTGTGGTTTTCCACTAGCCAATACGAACTCTTGCATCAGGCGGCTTTTGCCCACACCAGGCACACCGCTTAACAAAATCGCCTGATGGTTTTGCCAGGCTTCGTTCATGCGCTGCCACGCTTCTTCGCGCCCCACAAAGGGAGGGCGCAACACCCGCAGGGGCAAATCAGCTTTTTGTTTGTTTGGTAAGGCAGTGGGCAGCAACGCACCAAACTCGATTTCAGAAACCAGCTTGAGGGTTTCCGGCAGAGGTTCTACACCCAGTTCTTTATGTAACGTTTGTTTGCAGCGTTCAAACGCGGCAAGTGCTGCTGCTCTGTCACCTGCTAAATAATGCAAGCGCATGAGCTGGCGGTGTGTTTCTTCAGAGAGGGGCTCGAGCATGAGCAAGACTTCAGCGTAGCGCAGTGCCTCGCTGTAGTTGGCACTTTCCCCCAAGGTTTTGATTTTACTGTTCAGGGCGTTTTGCCGCAAAAGCGCGATGCGTTCGCGTTCGCTAAAGAGCCAGTCGGCAAAGTCCGGGCAGTCATCGTAGTCGTGGGGTGACAGCAGGGTGCCAGTTAGCCCCAAGACTTCATCACTGTTTGCAAACGCCAATACTTTAAGTTTAGCTGCGTCCACCCCTAACCCTTGCAGGTTGAGGGGGTCATCGGCAGTGACCAGTTCAGCAGTCGTAGTTTTTTTCAAACGGCTCAGCAGTTGGCGCAAATTCCCCCTGGCTGTGCTCTCACTCGAGTCCGGCCAGAGCAGCCCTGCAAGTTTTGAGCGGGGTGTGGGGCCCTCGAGGGCTACATAGGTCAGGAGGGCCGCCGTTTTGCGCTCGAGGTGAAAGGTCTTATCAGCACTCGTGAGTGCTGCCTTACCTAAAACCTCCAGATGCCAGGGTGCCATGTCTGCAAAACTTTACCCCAAAGACAGGTTGAATTGCTGAATCTACCTCGAGACACATCATATACCTTAATTCATTCGGCAAATTCGAGTCTTAAAGCAGGATTTTTACCGTACTGGACGCACTTTCTAGTTATTTAAGGTATGTAGTGTAGGATACCTTAAAATTTAATGTAAACTCCTATACTAATGCCATGAGATACGCAGCTAGTTTTCTACAATTTGGCCCGCAACGCATACCTACATCTTTTGACCAGCATCTCCAGGCAAGCACCGTTTTTGAGGTTTTGGATTTGACCCAGCCCGAGGACTGGACAGCTTACGCGAAGGAAAACGATTTTGAAGGAATCTTACGCAGTTTTGGCGGTAGCTTAGAACCTGCCTTTACTGCCCAGGAGTTTGTAAGGCTTATCTTGGAGACTGACACACCCGAGGCAAAACGCCTACGCCGCCGCGCTCAGGACATGCTCGCCAAAGCGTTGCTGGGTGACGTTCGGCTAGCCGCCGAAATCGCCGAGCGCAACCCTAACCCAGAGTCTCGCCGGTGGCTTTCTGCACGGCTCGAGAACACTGAAGCTAGAAAAGAGTTAATGCGCGTCGTCGCCAAGCACGGTGGTGAAGGGCTTATCTACGGGCAGCTTGGTTCTATCAGTAACCGCAGCATTTTGGGCGTGGATAGTGCCACGATTCGCCGCGAGCGCGGTGTGCAAAACACCCGCGATGGTCTAAATACCGAGGAGTTACTGAGGCTCACCTATCTCGAGACTAGCACCGCCAAAGCCATCGGAGTACAGCACGTTCACGGCAACGAAGCTATCCTGAATTTACACCGCACCATCGCCGAGAAAGAGCGCGAAACTTGGCATGTTGTACCAGAGTTTGAAACAGGGCTAGAAGCTATTCATGCTGATGAAGAAGTTCAGGAGTTTCTGCAAGCAGCGTGAGGGGCAAGAATGGAGAAGAGGTTTTCTACTCCATTCTCCCTTCTACATTCTTGAGGTTTTGAAATGTTGAAATGCTAAGCTACTCCTATGATTGGCATTATCGGTGCAATGACCGAAGAACTCGAAGCTCTCCTCACAGATTTACAACACAGGCAAGATAAACAATTCGGCCCTTTTACGCTTCACACGGGTAGGCTCGAGGCTAAAAACGTCGTGTTGGCCCAATGTGGCATTGGCAAAGTCAATGCTGCGGCTTTAACCCAAGTTCTTATTTTGCAAGGGGTTCAAGAGGTTATTTTTACAGGTGTGGCAGGTGCACTAGATCCTTCACTCAACGTTGGGGACATTGTAATTAGCATTGACGCAATGCAGCACGATGCGGACGTGCGTGCGTTAGGGTATCAACGTGGTGAAGTTCCAGGTGAAACCCTAAGTTGGAAAGCAGATGAAGGATTGCTCGAGGCCGCGTATAGGGCAGCAAAAACAATTGAAGGTATCACGGTATTAAAAGGGCGCGTTCTTTCAGGTGACCAATTTATTGCTTCACCTGAAACGGTCAAAGAACTCCGCGAGATTTTCCAGGGTGCTTGTGCTGAAATGGAAGGGGCGGCGGTGGCCCAAGTGTGCAGTAAATGGCAGATCCCTTTTGTTATTATTCGCAGCATCAGTGATACCGCTGACCACAATGCCAACATTAGTTTTCGGGAGTTTACACCGCTGGCCGCTGCCCGTGCGAAGCAAGTTGTGCGTGGAATGTTACAGGCGAAGAGCTAGAGCAGAGAACTAAGACTTTTGGCCCTAGCTCTCTGCCTTGGCTTTTTGCCTTTGCTACGCTATCTATCCGAAAATCTATCCATTTGTTTTTCTAGAAGGGTATGTTTTGGATTTTAGAATAAGCTTTGAGCAAAAGGAGACATAATGTTCTATCTCTCAGCTGTGATTGCCATTCTCGGGGCTGCTGGCTATCATTTTTTTGTCAAGCGCGTTCCAGGTACACTTAATCCACTTGTTAATAACATTGCAGTTTATCTAGTTGTGATTGTCCTTTGTTTCGCACTGCTGCCACTTTTTCCAATTAAAGATGGTTTGGTAAATCAGCTCAAACAACTTTCTTGGCTTCAAGTTGCTTTAGCTGTCACGGTTGCCATGATTGAATTGGGTTTTTTGCTCATGTACCGCCATGGTTGGAACCTTAGTTCAGGAAGTCTCGTCACAAGCGTCTTTGTCAATGTCGTCCTTGTAGTGATAGGAATTGGATTACTTAAAGAAAGTATTAGTGCAGTGAATCTTTTGGGTATTGCACTCAGTGTGGTGGGTGTAGCCCTAATCAGTTACCGTTGAAAAATTTAGGAGGCGGTAGGTAAGGGTCGAGATGAAGAGTGATGGAGGTAAGGGGTGAAGAGTTTTATCCTCATCTCTTACACGCCGTACTTTAGTTTATGGTGCTTCGTTTTACTTCCGCGTGGCTGCGATAAACTTAGATGATGACTACCCCAACAAAACCCGTCCTCCTCCTCGGTGCAGGTGGACATGCCAGTGTGCTGCTTGATGCCTTGCAACAGAGTGGTGCAGACATTGCAGGCATCACTGACCCCAATGAAAAGCTATGGGGTCAGCAGGTAATGGGCGTAGATGTACTTGGAGGGGATGAAAAAATCTTGGATATTCACCCCGAGAGAATTTTGCTCGTCAATGCTTTAGGAAGTACCAAAGATACACGGGTGCGGCGTAACCTTTTCGAGCAATGGAAACAGAAGGGGTATAGCTTTGCTAGTGTGATTCATCCTAAAGCTATTGTGGCACAGGGTGTGCAACTTGGGGAGGGCGTGCAGCTTTTGGCGGGTGCGATTGTCAACCCTCGAGTCAGCTTAGCCCCTAACGTTCTCGTCAATACGGGTGCAATTCTTGAGCACCACTGCAAGGTCGGCTCGCATACACATGTTGCGCCAGGTGTGCGTGTGGCTGGCAATGTAACGATTGGTCAGGGAACACACCTAGGTATTGGATGTGTGATTTTACACAATCTAACGATTGGTGATGAATGCATCGTGGGTGGTGGAGCTGTTGTCATAAAATCAGTGAAAGCAGGTCATACAGTCGTGGGCGTTCCCGCTCGAGTACTGGAAAAAGTAAGCCCTAAAAAGTAAGTCCTGTATCCCCTTGCTCAACCCTATGACGACACTTCATGCAAGCCTTCTTCCTACGTCTTCAGAATCTTTCTTAGAAGCTCTGCCCGCTGTGGCCCTGCCCATTACGGAAGGTGCCGCTGCAGAAACGTTAGCTCCAGAACCAGGTATTATAAGGGCTATGGCTCAATGGCAACAGACGCTCGTTTCTCCTGAAAACACCATCCGCCAAGTTTTGCGCGTTATTGATAATGCCGAATTGCAAGTCGCGCTCGTTACTGACCCACAGGACAAACTTCTTGGTGTCATTACTGACGGGGATGTCCGGCGGGGCTTATTGCGCGGACAAAGCCTCGAGTCCCCCGCACTCAGCATTATGAACACAGAGTTCATAGCAGCTAGTCCAGACATGTTTCTAACCGCGGTAGAAGCCCTGATGCGCGAGAAGCAGTTGCGGCACATGCCTATTCTAGATGCGGACGGTAGGATTCTCGATCTCGTCCTTCTCGACGAAACCACGAAAACCCAACGCCTCGATAATCTCGTGGTACTTATGGCGGGTGGTCTTGGTGAACGCCTCGGCGAACTCACGAGAGAAACGCCCAAATCCCTTCTTAAAATTGGTGAAAAACCTATTTTAGAAATCATTCTCGAGTCCTTCTTGGCGCAAGGCTTTTACCGCTTTTGTATGTCGATTAACTACAAAGCAGACATGATTGAAAACCATTTTGGTGATGGCAGCCGTTGGGGTGCCGAGATTCGCTACGTGCGCGAGAGCAAACGCCTTGGTACGGGCGGTTCGCTGAGCTTATTGCCTGAAGTTCCCAAAGAACCCTTTTTTGTCATGAACGGGGATTTACTTACAAAGGTCAACTTTAAGGGGATGCTCGAGTTCCACAAAGCGCAAGCACAACTGGCCACTATGGCCGTGCGTGAATACGATGTGCAAATTCCTTTTGGTGTCACTGAGTTGCAAGGTACGACGATTACAGGTATTGTTGAAAAACCTATCAAACGCTTTTTTGTTAATGCGGGCGTGTATGTTCTTAGTCCACAGTGTCTACCCATTATTCCGCAAGATACATTTTTTGATATGCCGAATTTATTTCAAAAACTTATGCAGGGTGGGTTTACCACCTCGAGTTTTCCCCTTCACGAATACTGGCTTGATATCGGGCAAATGGGGGACTTTCAAAGAGCAGGTCTCGATTATCTCGAGCATTGGATAACAAAGAAATGAAAAAGCAGGCGTTAGGAGTTAGGCGTTAGGAGTTGGGAATGGTGGGTTGCCATATATCCCAATTCCTGATTCCCAATTCCCTTCTTTATGAAAGTCTACGTTGTCCACGCCATAGACACCGAAGGGCCGCTCTACGAATCGCTCGAGGCGACCTTTGAACGTTTAGAGAAGATCACGGGTGTTCGCATGGAAGCGAGTCGTGTGAATCTTGAGAAGGTTCGCAACAAAGAACTTGATCTTAATGGGCGTGAAGAGATTGCTGCACTCGTCACCTCACCCCAACTTCTGAATTATAACGACACTTGGGACAAAGTGGACACCATGCTGGGCAACATGATGAGCCCCGAGTACAGAGCGCGTTACGCTGACCCGCAAGGCAAAGGCTGGATTTACAACTGGTTTCTCGTGGATCACGTGGGTTATGACACGAATCCGCGTCGGCGTGACATTGGCTATCACAATATTTTTGACCACTACAAATTTAGGGTGAAAGAAACAAACTCACCTGATGAACTCCACTGGCATTTTCACCCGATGTCCACGTACAAAGAAGCGAACATCTGCGCCACTTCGTATCTTCGTTCGCCGCATTTGCTCGAGTCCTTAGCACGCAAACTTATTGACCGAGATTTTTTTCCGAGTTGTTTCCGTCCAGGCTTTCATGCGGAACGGCCAGATGCACATTGGTTTTTAGAGCAGTGGCTTCCTTTTGATTTTGCAAATCAAAGTATGCCCGGTGTAACGCTCGAGCACCAAGATGATGTTGCGGGTGGACGACTTGGTGACTGGCGACATGCCCCCAACGACTGGTCACCTTATAATCCATCACACGATGACTGGCAAACACCTGGGAGTTGCCGTCGCACGATTTTTCGCTGTCTGAATGTTGGTACACGCTTGCGCCTATTAGACGAAGGCGAAGTACGCCGCGCTTTTGCACGTGCTGCAAAAGGGTTGCCCACGATTCTTGCCTTTACCAATCACGACTTTAGAGACATGCGTACTGATGTTGATGTCGTGCATAAGATGATTTCAAAAGTCGCAGCTGAATTTTCAGATGTAACCTGGCACAACGCAGGTGCCAAGGAAGCAGCGAGAGCTGTCTTAAATTTAGAACAAGCTACACCCATAAAGCTAAACGTCTCGGTACAAAATGTCGGCAATGATGTGCACTTGATGGTTGAAACGAATGTAGACAGTTTTGGTCCGCAGCCCTTCCTAGCTATAAAAACTTTAGACAAGCGTTATTTAACAGATAATTTTGATTTTCAAATACCACGTCGCAAATGGACGTATGTGTTTGATGCAGATACGGTAGTGTCACAATCTATTGAAAAAATTGGCGTTGCTGTTAATGGTGTAGACGGAAGCACAGATGTAGTTTTACTTAATTTCAAAGTGGTCTGAAACAATTTGTTTGGAAAGTAACATTGAGTTTTAGTCATGCAGCGGCGCATGAGATCAGAAGAGTCCAGTAGATAAAGGTTTTATTGGAAACAGACAAGTGCTCGCACTCTTTCACCAGACAAGAAAACTTGAGCAAAGGTTTCGTCCACGCGCACATCCTTCACACCAATGACCTGCCCTGTTCACGCAAGTTTTCTATTTCGTTTAGTACCTCTTTACCCAAGGCAACAGGACTGCCCCAGTAGTCAAAAATTCCACCGCGTTTACTGTTATGACCACAGACAACGAACACTCCAGTACCGAGTGTCTTTTTGAGGTGTGAAGCTAACCAACCTACAAAACCGCTATTATCTACACCGTCTTGAAAGTGAAAGCTAAAAATGGTGAATAGCTCGAGGCTTTCATCGCTCGAGGGTATAAGTTGACTCCACACTTCATCGTCACGAACAAAGGCTAGAGCTTGGGCTGAAACTCCACTAGGAAACATGGCAAGCGGAAACTCCTGAAAGGTATAGCTCTCTACATAGGTACGAAGTGTCGTAGCAGCAATCACTTTTAGAAGCCGCTTTTGTGTTTCCTCAGATTTTTCTTGACTGATATACATGCTGAAAGTTTAAGAAATTGTGCATCTTTGTTTCTAGGAAAAAATTGCTATCACATATACTCAGGCTAATTACGTTTAAGCTCCATATGTTTCAAAATTTGTGTCATCACTATAGCAAAATAAAACCACTCCGGACGATAGTTTAGAGTGGCATAAGTTGTTGTGTTCAGCGTCAACCTGGCTCTAAAAAGTTTTAACTTCTTTAGCAGGGAGCCAGCTTTCATTACTCTAAGCCACCAAGTGTACCTGTAATTGTGCCTAAGCGTTCGACGCTTCGTCCTGTTGCTCCTGTGCTGTTGCCTGTGCTTGAGGGTTGCGCCAGATACAGCGCGCAGCTTAAAGGTTTTTACTGTTGCCAAGCTCCAGTTACTATCGGGTATGCCAAACGTTGTGTGACAGTTTTTCACGGTTAACGTCGTGGTTGTACTGGCGCGTTCATTGCTGATGATAAAGGGAACCGCCGAATAATCTAAGGGGCCGTTGTCGAGTTTTTTGCGCGGGCTCTCCATGTAAACATCTACGTTGTCGAAGGTGAGTAAAGCTCCTAGCAAATCTGCCACATCAATCCCCACATTGTCACCAAAGGCTTGACTGTTGATGGTGGGTTGTTTCAGTTCGATAACAGAATTTTGAAAGGTGAGTTTGCCAGGTACGCTGACGACGAGGGTATCAAAAGCACTTTCGACCTCGAGCCCACTTATAGTTAAATCATAATGTCCGTAGGTAATGTTCTGGTGACAGGGGAAATCTCGGCAGGCAAAATAAATGGGTTTGCCCTGCGCCTCACGAATCGTGACGTGTTCTATGGCAATATTGCCCTCGAGAATAGCCGTGTCGTGATAGTGTCGAGGCAAAAATCGCAGTGAAATAACTTGAACCTGTACCAGAAATCGTGAGATGACTTACCGAGCTGTTATCCGTGAGGTCGATAACTTTACTTTCGACTCCCGCGCCACTTGCTGTTCCTGCTGGGCGAGTGCCTGAAATATCCGCGATGATTTGCGCGTCAGGGTTGCTTAAGGTCACGCCGTCGGAGGTTGTGACTTGACCCGTCAGAGTTTGCCCTTCTTTAAGACGAATACAGGGGTTGGTATTGCACTCTAAAGTTGTTGTGACCAAGAGGGTTTGTCGTGCTGTGCTGGAAGAAGCTGCCCCGAGATTGTTTAGAAGATAAAGATTCGAGGGTAAAGCGTTAACTGTAATGTTGACGGTGCCCGTTGCTCTCTGTCCGTCTAAGCTAACGCTGTAGTCAAAGGCATCCGTACCGACAAAGTTTTCTTTCGGTGTGTAGCTAAACATAAGCGCATTTTTCGCTGAGCTGATGCTGACACTGCCACCTTCTTCACTGCTTTTCGTACCCTTTTCGACCTGACCTACAATGCCACTAAGTGCCCAAGAACTCGAGGCCGAAAGTTGTTCGTCTGCTGCTAGCCCCGAAGCAAACGGTATATCTTTGTAGGTGATAAGAGCCTGGCTCGAGCTAGGAGCTTTGGGGGAGGTGGAAGGTTGAGGATTATCTGGTTCGGGGTCTGGGGTTGGCTGAGGACTGCTCGAGTTTGCCTCAATGCTCCAGCTAACAGGTGCTGCCGTTACGGTGCCACGTGGCCCCTGCGCTGTTGCCGTGAAGGTCGTGATTTCTTTTACATATACATTTTTGACAAAATCGCTAGCTTCATCTGTCTCATCAACAGTAAAAACTTTATCGCTACTAGAAAACTTGACGGACTCGACCCTACCTTCTAACACTCTAACTTTCAGTTTAACTTCGTGATGGTCATCTGGTCTTAGCTGTTCAACGTCAAACTGAATCTTTATCGCTTTTCCTAAGGCTTCGGTTTTAGAGGAGGTGACATCTCCACAACCTGCAAGCACCAAACTGCTCCCCAGTAAAATTGCCAATCTCCTCTCAGTGTTTACTAAAAACTTAAGAATTAAAAAAAGAATAATACCAATGCACGTCGTTAACATGACCCTTTCCTTTCTTTGTGTATTTCTGTTGTAGAAAAGAGGGCGTTAACAAAGCGTTATCAAGGCGTTATCAAGGCGTTATCAAAGCGTGTATGAAGCGTTATCGAGGGCAAAAGAAAAGACTGAAAGCTCGAATCCTTTCCTTTGCTTTCAATCTTCAGCTTTTAGCTTGTTTTTTTACTTTCAACCTTTTGCTTGTTTTTGTCCCTGATGTTCTTGCACTTGCCGTTTGATGCGCCCAATAATTCCTGACATGCCGCGCAAGCGTAAGGGTGAGATAACTTCTTCTAGACCCATCTCAGTGTAAAAGTCACTTGGCACATCTAAAATTTCTTGTGGGGAAGAGCCGTTCAGACCTTCAGCTAAAATGCCAGCAAAACCCCGCGTCGTGGGAGCTTCGGGTGGCGCGTCAAAGTGAAAAAGGACATGCTCTGGGTCAGGATATTCGGTAGCGACAAAAAACGGAGTTTGGCACTCATGAACACGCTCGAGCGCGTCAGCGTTGTCTGCTAAATGTGGGGGCAGAGGTGGTACTTTTTTGGAGTAGTCGAGAAGCATTTGCAAGCGTAGGGGTTTGGGCGCAGACTTGAAGTCTGTGACAATAGTTTGGAGTTTTTCTGGAAGACTCATATAGGTATTTTACTGCTATTTACCTTTTAGTTAAGTCTTCGTGAATAGCTAACTTCCAACTCGAGTGCTTCAAGTCTCAGGGTTGTAGATACCAAACCAAAATTACGTATTCATTTCATATGGAGAAGGGTAAAAAGTAACAGGACACTAAGGTGCAGAGTTTGAGGGCTTGTATCTTTAGAGTCAGCTCTAAACTTTATTATTTAAAAGGGTAAATATCTATCAAAATAAAGTACAAGATCAGCGATTTTTTATAAGGTTCACCACTAAAATACAAGTGAAATAAAAGTTAAAAACAAAAAGACCTAATCAGCTCAAATGTTAACATGTTTCCGTACCTTTGTAATATTGGAGTAGTTGGGTATGCAGGGCAAACGCATTAGGCCATACCCAGAATTTTTTCAAGATAAGCAGTATCCCAACCAGCTTTGAGGCGTTTAGCCTTGATGCCCAGTTTTGTCTGCTTGTCTTGACGCAATAAACTGAGCGCAAGATGCCGCAGGA
>JBOFGY010000272.1:0-17355 GCA_051649365.1 Trueperaceae bacterium | reverse complement strand
ATGTAGAAATGGTTATGCCTGGGGACAATGTGGAGCTGAATGTTGACCTTATCAAACCTATTGCCATGGAAGAAGGGCTGCGTTTTGCCATTCGTGAAGGTGGCAGGACTGTTGGTGCGGGTGTTGTCACGGCGGTGACAAAGTAAAATTATCAACTATTGGGCAAGTTGGTGTTTTGGCGGAGGTTATGTAGTTAAAACGCTGACTTGCTGAAATGCTGGCGTGCTAGAATTCAAGGTCTGTAAGAAGGGTCGAAATGAAAGGTTTACTAGAATATCTGCGAAACTCGAGAGCTGAACTCTCCCGCGTTACCTGGCCAACACGCAACGAAGTCATTCAGGCAACGCAAGCCACAATCTTTTTTGTCTTGCTCACCGCCCTTTTCTTGCTTGTTGCGGATTTGGTTCTTGGCAATGGTATTCGTGGACTTCTCAGAATTTTTCAAGGTTAATTATGTCTATTGAGTGGTACGCTGTTCACACCTACGTTGGACACGAAGAAAAAGTTCGCGAAAACATCATGAGTCGCGCTAAGGCGATGAACATGTCTGACCTTATTTACCAGGTTGTCGTACCAATGGAAGAAACCGTTGAACACGCAGGCGGTAAGAAAACAGAGGTCATCAAGCGCAAGATTTTCCCTGGTTATATTTTCGTGCAGATGGATTTGGGTGATAATCCCGATGAAGTTAACGAAGCTTGGGAGGTCGTGCGTTATACGCCAGGTGTGACAGGTTTTGTAGGAACAGCCACACACGCCGTGCCACTGACCCTTGAGGAAGAAGCGCGGATGCTCGGCACCATTGGTGTAATGGGTACACCCAAAGACAAACCCAAAGTCAAAATTTCTTTCGCCGTTGGCGATATGGTGCAAGTTACAGCTGGCCCCTTCGCAGATTTTACAGGTGTAGTGTCAGACCTGGATGTAGATAAGGCCAAAGTCAAAGTATTGGTTTCAATCTTCGGGCGAGAAACGCCAGTTGAGTTGGATTTCTCTCAGGTTGTAAAGACTTGAGCGAGTTGAGGTAGCTAACAGCTATCAGGTATCAGTCGTCAGCTAAAAACAAAAAGCTGAAGGCTGTTAGCTGAAGGCTGATGGCTAACCTAGCGATTTACCTCGTTGGTTGCCATTACCACTCGAGGGAGCTAAGGAGGAAATCATGGCAAAGAAAGTGGCTGGTATCGTGAAGTTGCAACTCCCGGCTGGGGCTGCAACACCTGCACCACCTGTAGGCCCTGCGTTGGGTCAGTACGGTGGTAACATTATGCAGTTTGTTAAAGAATATAACGCTGCAACTGCGTCGCAAGCTGGCGCGATTATTCCTGTTGAAATTACGATTTTTGCAGATCGTTCTTTCACCTTTATTACCAAGACCCCACCTGCGAGTTACCTTATCCGTAAGGCTGCCGGTATCGATAAAGGTTCAAAAATTCCCCACAAAGAAAAAGTGGGCAAGCTGACTTGGCAACAGTGCCTCGAGCTCGGCAAGCAAAAAATGGCCGACCTCAATGCCAATGATGAAATCGGTGCAGCAAAAATCATTGCAGGCTCTGCCAGGGCAATGGGTGTTAGCGTAGAAGGGAAGCCCGACAATGTCTAATGCTGTGTCTACTACTGCCGCGTCATCAAACACCAAAGCGGGAAAGCGTTACCGAGCTTTAGAAACAAAAATTGACCGTACCAAAGTCTATTCCCTTCAGGAAGCTACAACAGTTGTTAAGACTTTAGCAACTGCTAAATTTGACGAAACTATCGAGGCGCACTTCAGGCTTGGCATTGATACCAAAAAGTCTGACCAGAACGTGCGTGGCACTGTTGCCCTGCCCCACGGTACGGGTAAAACCGTTCGTGTTCTTGCTATTACTAAAGGTGACAAGATTGCCGCCGCTCAAGCTGCTGGTGCAGACCATGTTGGCTCTGAAGAGATTGTTGAAAAAATCTTGGGTGGCTGGCTAGATTTTGATGCCGTTGTTGCCACACCAGACATGATGGCCACGATTGGTGGCAAACTGGGTCGTGTCTTGGGTCCTAAAGGACTTCTTCCTAACCCTAAAGCAGGAACAGTTGGCCCAGATATTGCTGGTATTGTCAAAGCTCTTAAAGCGGGTCAAATTGAATTCCGTGCCGATAAAACAGGGGTCGTTCATGCACCGATTGGTAAGGCAAGTTTTGATGCTAATAAGCTAGCGGAAAACCTCGAGGCCCTCAAAAAAGCTGTGGAAGCTGCTAAGCCAGAAACAGCAAAAGGCGTATATCTGAAAACGCTTTTTGTAACTTCTACGATGGGGCCAAGTTTAAAAGTGGCTATCTGAATTATTTTAGAGGTATCATCTTTAGTTTCGGATTGATACCTCGTTAGCTTAATGTGTCATCTTAGAGCGTTTTAGAGATGATACCTCTAAGGCACCCCGGTGCGTAGCACCTTTTTGGCGTTGGAGACAGCAGGGGCCTGCCAAGGCTTAAAGAACCTGCCGAGACACCCCACCCTCCTCAATTTCCTCTGTTCAAGAAGGGAGAAAGGGTAAGGGAATATGGGCTACGTTTCGCGGATAAAGTAGCATTCTAGGAAAATCTGAAAAAGCTGTCGACTGAAAGCTGACAGCTTCAAAATGAATGCGAATCGAGTTTAGTTAAGATTTTACAGAAAGGTCTTTCATGGCGAATCCAAGAAATGCCGCGTCACTCACCGAGCTTCGTGAAGTTATGGGTGATACGAAAACGTTCTTCTTGGTGAATTACCAGGGACTGACCGCAGCAGAAGTAGGTTCTTTGCGGAAGAAAATTCGTAACAATGGGGGGCGGATGCTCGTCGCCAAAAATACGCTGATTAACGTCGTTCTTAGAGAACACGGTGTTGACAGCTTTGGCGATATGTTGCAAGGCCCGACAGCTTTAGTATTAGTTGGTGAAGATATTGCTGCCCCCGTTAAAGCGATTACGGAATATATTAAGGATCATCCCAAAGATTTACCTGTTGCTAAAGGTGGCATGTTGCAAGGCAGCAAAGTCGCTGCTGATGCCTTCGAGAGAATTTCCAAATTGCCCACACGCGAACAAATTTACAGTCAACTTGTCGGCGTGTTGCAAAGTCCATTGCAGCAATTGGTTACCGTTCTCGAGGGTCCACAACGCAACCTGGTCGGTGTTGTAAATAATTATTCAGAGAAGCTAAAGCAGGAAGCAGCATAAGAACAGGTAAAAGGTTAAAAGTTATAGGTTTTTGATTTCACCTTCAACCTCCCTACCTTGAACCTTTACGCAGTTAAAACAGTTCAAAAGAAACTTTTTAAGGAGATACAGAAATGGCATTTGATAAAGCACAAATGATCGAGCAACTTAGCTCGCTTACCGTATTAGAACTTGTTGATTTGGTTGATGGTCTTAAAGAGAAGTGGGGCGTTGAAGCTGCTGCTGCTATGCCTATGGGCATGATGATGGCGGGTGGTGCTGCGGGTGGTGCTGCTCCTGCTGCAGCCGCTGAGCAAACCGAATTCACCGTGTCTATTAAAGACGCTGGTGCTAAAAAGCTCGAGGTCATTAAAGAAGTCCGTGCGATTACAGGTCTTGGCCTTAAAGAAGCCAAAGACTTGGCGGAAGGTGGCGGCGTTGTTAAAGAAAACGTCAACAAAGAGGAAGCTGGACAAATCAAAGCAAAACTCGAGGCCGCAGGCGCAACCGTCGAAGTCAAATAGGTTTTACCCTGGGGTGCAATTCCAGGATAAAGAGAAAGCCCGCGCTGTTCGCGCGGGCTTTCTCTTTGGATAAAAAAGGTGGTCAATTGAGTGTGCGCTGTGTGACTGCACCAAGTGTAAACATTGGAATTTCAGTGCGAAAAGGATGACCCCTTTCGTCCACCATGCCATAAGAGCCTTCCATATAACCATAAGGTGTTGTGAGTGGGCAAAAACTGCTGTATTCGTAAGTTCCGCCAGGCTCAATAATTGGTTGTTGACCAATGACACCTTTGCCTTTAACTTCTTGGGTGCGCCCGATGCCGTCTGTGATAAGCCAGTGCCTGTCTAAAAGCTGTACTGAGCCCGCGCTGTTATTGGTAATGCGAATGGTGTAACCAAAGCCGTAGCGATTTTCTTTTGGTTCAGAATGTTCGCTGAGATAATACGCGCTGGCGTTCACCTGAATATTGTTGCTGTTCATGGCTCGAGCATAAACGCCCTAAGCCAAACTTCCTGCAATCTCTTACACATAGAAGAGGCTGAAGGCTAAAAGCTACAAGGCATAGTGGATTTACTAAGTCGGCATTATTCTTCTGGAGCTTTTTGAGATAGACTAATTTGTCAAAGTGACCACCAGCTAAAGCCTGGTGGCTTGTCCATCAAAGGAAACATGAACCGACTTAGATTCAACTTTGCAGACGTTTGGCAGCTTGACAACTGCCCTTCTCGCTATATTCCGAGAAGCGTTAATGTCAGCGTGGGCAGCGTGTCCGCAGGCTTGACATTTGAAGACAGCTTGAGAAGGGCGATTTGCCTTATCAATGTGTCCGCATTGATTGCACTCTTTACTGGTATTGCGCGGGTCAACATAAACAACTGGTATACCCGCAAGTGTTGCCTTGTATTCAATAAACTGTGTCAACTCGTTAAATGCCCAACTGTGCAAGGTAGAACGCTGTGGCTTTCTAGCCCTAATCCTAGCTCTAATGCCTTTAAGGTTTTCCAAAGCAATAGCTCTATTCGTGCGTTTAGCCTTATCTACAATGCGTTTGGCGACAACGTGGTTAGTGTTGGAGGAAAATCTAGCTTCTCTGCCACTGCGCTTTTTAAGTTTGCGCGTGGCAGATTTCGTACCCTTCTTTTGCAGCTTGGCACGAAGACGTTTGTTGCGGTAGCGAACGCTTTTAACGTGACTACCACTATGGCTTTCACCGTCAGAGTCCGATGCAATTTGATTGATACCAAGGTCAACACCCAAGTACCCTTCAACGTCGTCAGGCGTTGGCTCGGGAATATCACAGGTAGCCAAAAGATAGAACTCGCCTTTAATCAACACCAGGTCAGACTCACCCGCTTGCTTGGTAAGCAATTCGAGTTGTTTCTGTCCTGCTTGAAAGGAGATAGTTTGACGACCACCCATCAGCCAAATACTCACCTCTTGCTTAGTAGGCTTGTAGGTAAAAATCCTCGAGTCATAAGCAATCGCGCCGTGTTTCTTAAACGTGCGCTTCGTTTTCTTGTCCAGTTTGTACGAGTCCGAGACTTTAGCCTCAAGTCTCACAACCATCTGAGCACCAAGGTCAAACTTTTCCTTAGTAGCGAAGTAAACAAGTCGGTGCAGTGGAAACTGCTTAAACACCTGTTTCTCCCACGCTATATCACTTATGTAGTTGCAAGCAGCGTTAGCCGTCTCGAGCGTTTGTCTCAAGAGCTTGCGCTGTTCTGGCGTAGGAGTCAGTTTGATTTTAGCCGTCAGCTTCACACCCAAAGTATAGCAAATTTTTCAACGCTTGAAAAACCGTACACGACAAATTTAATGTTAAAACAACCAGCTAAAGCTGGAGGTGTCAGACCTATGGAGAGACCATGAAACTTTTGTTTAGAATTTTAGGTGGAGTGTTTGTTGCACTTGTGGCAGTCGTGCTTGCGCTGCTTGCTTCGATACCGATAGACGGTTTTCTCAACCGAGCTAAAGTCATGACGATGACCAATACAGTTGTTCCTGCTTCAGCGCAGGAGGTGAATGCGTTTGTGGCCTCCCCTGAAGGTTCTGAAAAATTACCAGCCATCATTATGATTCACGAATTTTGGGGTTTAAAGCCCGAGATTGTGGGCAAGGCAGAAGCACTCTCAGGTGAAGGGTATATAGTCGTTGCCCCAGATACTTTTCGTGGGCAAACGACAAGTTGGTTGCCAAAAGCAATTTGGCAAACGCTACGTACACCGAAGGAAAATATTACTGCTGATTTAGATGCTGTTTTTGCTTGGCTAAAAGCGCAACCAAACGTAGACTCCACTCGCATTATGATCATGGGTTTTTGCTATGGTGGTGGTACGTCATTGCTTTACAGTCTCCATAACCCAGAACTCGCTGCGACAGGTGTTTTTTATGGCAATGTCGGGGTAGAGGCAGATTTTTCTGTGCTACCTGGACCAGTGCTAGGTATTTTTGGGGAAGACGATGCTTCTATTCCCCTCGAGGAAGTACAAACCTTTGAAGCACGTCTAGAAGAAGCCAGTATTCCTAAACAAATTTCCATTTATCCCGATAAGGGTCATGCCTTTGTAAAAAGTATGGACGAGATTGCCCGAGACCCCGTGCAACAACAAGCCTGGCAAGAGTTTTTAGAGTTTGCAGATACCCATCTTAAACGTGGGTTGTAACCATGAAATTGCGTCATTGGTTAGTCATTGCAGTGTGGTTGGGTTTCTTCATCGCCTTTTGGGTTTACGTGCAGGGGAGTGGGCGAGGTGTCACCGAGATTCTTACAGATTGGCTCGGGTCTCTCTCGAGGAGTCCTTATAGCGTTTTATTTTTACTCGGTATCTATCTCGTGCGTCCGTTACTCCTTTTGCCTATCACTGTACTTACCGTGTTTTCCGGTTTTTTGTATGGTGCGTTGTGGGGAACAGTGTATGCAACCTTGGCAACGCTAGCTTCCTCAGGTCTTGCTTACCTCATCGGCAGGTTTTTAAGTGGTGACAACGTGCGTCTGCAAACCGAGTGGCTGGACAAGCTCCGCGAACGCAGTTTTGAAACCGTGCTGACGAGTCGCCTTATTTTTTTACCAGGTGACTTGGTGAACTATGCGTGTGGTTTTTTGAAGATTTCATTTACAGCGTTTTTACTGGCGACAGCCTTGGGTGGCTTACCTGGTTTACTGGTGGGTGTGTTGGCAGGAGCTTCACTCGAGACCTTTAGTGCAGACGGGTTTAAGCTGAACCCTTGGTATATCGTTGCGTCATTCGTGTTATTGGTGGGAAGTTTGTTAGTCTCGAGGTTACTGCGGAATAGGGAAATGCAAAATAAGGAAAAAGCTGGGCAAAAAAAATACGCCCTTTCGGACGCTGATAAACATGAGTATACACCCATATACGCTATTCGTCAAGTCTATGCACGATTCTTGAGAGGGAAACGCTAGATTTCCCTTAAGTCCTCGAGAATCTGCCAGCCAACAACCTTCGGGGTGGTCTCGAGCTTCCCTTGTAAGGTTTCGGCCACCCACGCGGTAATACCGCTTGGGTCGTCGCCTTCGTCGAGGAGTTGCACGACGGTAAATTGATAAAACTGTTGTGTGGAAGATAGCGTACCGTTCTCAAAAAAGGCAAAGGGAGCACTGGGCATGTCATCCCAGAGAATATGAATGTTGGGCTCGAGCGTCTTTGGTAAATAATCTCCCAAATCAATCAGGTCTGTTTTAGGGTGCCAAATATAGCCTTGTAATAATTTAATTGCCTTATCCGCCATAATGATAGTTAATCAATTTCAAGTGTACCTTGACTGATCATCACACTGCGTCCAGCCAGCCACACGCCTGTTACAACATCGTCCTGCTTTTCAGTTCTGGCATCGAGGATACTCGGGCGGTTCATCTCAATGCCTTCATAGAAGAGAGTATAACGCTCAGGAACGAACCGGTAATGAAATCTCGGGCAAGAGTGTTTTCCATCGTCCCCAAAAATTCTCAAATGTATCTAAGTAAAGAGCCTTAAAGCCCATCGTCTCACACGCTTTGATGTTGTCTGCATTGTCGTCAATAAAGACAGTTTCTTCGGCTCGAGTACCGAGGGCCTCGAGTAACGCTTCAAAAGCTCGTGGGTCGGGTTTGCGTACTTTGATTTCATTAGAAAAGACAAAGCTGTCAATACGTCCAAAACGTGCGTCATCGCGCACGCGGTCACAGAGAACCTCGACATTATTAGAAAGCATCCCGACTTTGTAGGTTTCGGGAATTGCATTGAGCACGTCAAACATCCCTGCACGTTCGCGCACCGAGCCCAAAAAGGTTTTGCGAAAAATACCTGCATCAATAGCAAAGCCCGATTTTGCTACGAACTGCCGATAATAGCTTTCAAAACTGAACTCTCCTGCTTCAAAATGTTCCATCAATGGAAAATACGTATTACCTATCGTTTCAGGTGTCGTGCTACAGAGTGTCGCCAAATTACGAACCGCGCTGCTATCAAACGTATTTTCTGTAAATATCCCGCCCCAGTCAAAGGCGATGGCTTTTATCATGAGTCCTCCAAAAAAAGAGTTAGGAATTAGAAGCTAGGAGTTGAGGAAAATCCCTAAATCCTAACTCCTAATTCCAACTTCCTGCTTTTATGCTACTTGTTTTACCGTGCGCTTGCCAACTTGCGACTCGGCATACCATTTGTAAAAAATCACGATAAGCGGAATCGCGTAGATAATCATGCCCAAGACTTTCATGATGACACCGGCCATGGCTTGGTCATCGGCAGCGTTGTCAAAGAAAACTCTTGGCGCGTCCATGTAGGTTTGGTAAAAGGCTTGATTGGCAAACGTCAAAATACCAAAAAGCGGAATCTGTAAAACGGTTGAAGTAATGAAAAGATACAGAATTTGCAAGCCGTAACCAAGGCGTGGTAGCTCGTCTAAGCGGCTCATCACTGGCCACCAACTAATAACCGAGAGCGTGAGAAATATGATGTGCTGAAAGTGGTGAAGTGAAGAGTTTTGTAAACCGGCATCGTAAATTTGTGGGATGTGCCAAAGCGAAATACCGATGTTAAACACGAGCGAGGCCAGCACCGCATTGGAGAGTGTCATGGCGACGGGTTTCATGACGCGGTTTAGCAATATGACGCGCAGTAACCAAGTCGGACAACCCCAAATGAGCAGAGGTGCCGCAACGTAATTAAGAATAAGGTGTTGCACCATGTGCGAGCTAAACGAGTAACGCTCGGATAAATCGTGCAGGGGAGAGCCTTCCGCTGCATAAATTGTAAACATACCTAAAAAGAAAAGAAAGGCTCTGGTTTTATTAAAAGGTGCGCCGTTGGCTAAGCGATGTCGAAGTGGCCCGACAGCCAAACTATAGAGCACAGTTGCAGTAATAAGACTGCCGAGGAGCACCGGGTCAAATTGCCAACTAAGAAAAAGTGGCTGACCGTCTAAACTCTGAATAAACATTCCTGGCATAAAACTATTGTAAGGCCGCTAGCTGTAGACAATTATCCCTTGGTCTTACATTAATATATCTTGGTCTTACATTAACCTCGAGCCCTCTTCAGAGCTTTGGCAGCAAGTTTGGTTTTGGCTTGTTTATCTTGCGAGGGTTCGTGCTCGAGCCGCTCGATAATCCAACTGGCCCCTTCTTTTCTGCGTCGTAGGGGATAGGCTTCCCCCGAACCGTGACGCTGCAAACGCAGCCTGTTCATCGTCTCGGTGATTTCACTCGAGCTGTCATCAAACGGTACTTCGCAAACAGTAATCCAGGGCATAGTAACTCCTTAATGAGCTTCCGCCTGAGCCTCGAGGCTTCAGGGGCATAAGGAGCAAAAGCTATCGTTGTAGACATAGTTTACAATGAATTGCTCTACCATTGTGTTCAGATTTTGTTGATGATTTCGCTAAGAGTTTGGATGCTCCTCGATTCCTGACGCTTTAGCTACGTTGTAACGAGGTCAGTGCAAGGGGATTGCTTCGTTCGTAGTCGCAGTAACAACGTACTGAGTCTTTTTTGAAAACGGAGACTCGCAATGACAAAGAAGGGTGTTCATGACCCGCCTTGCATGGTTGAGTTACAACATGGTTGAGTTACAACATGTGAGGCCAGTTATGTTGTTTTTGGTTCGCAAAAAATTCTCGAGAAAACAAAAAGTGCAGCGCAATTAAAAAACTGTGCTGCACTTTTAACGTCTTACGTCTCACTACTCTTAAGGCATTGGATACTGCCGTGCTAAGGCCACAACATCTTTATGCACACTCGCTGCATCTTCACCTTTCAGGGCGCGGTCAATGAGGTCTGCGACGTTCGGCATGACATCGGGTGTAAAGCCCCTCGTCGTGAGCGCAGGTGTGCCGATGCGAATGCCTGACGTGACCCAAGGTTTTTCGGGGTCGTAAGGCACCATGCTTTTGCTGATGGTGATGTGAACAGCGTCCAAAAGTTTGGTGGCTTTGTTGCCTGTTAAACCTTGCGGACGCAAGTCCACGACAAAGAGGTGATTGTCGGTGCCACCCGAGGTGAGGCGGTAACCTTTTGCGGTCATGGCATTTGCCAAGGCTTTGGCATTTTCAACAATTTGCTTGGCGTAGGTTTTGAACTCGGGTTGCAAAGCTTCAAAAAACGCGACGGCCTTACCTGCGATAACGTGCTCGAGCGGCCCCCCTTGCGTACCAGGAAAAATCATCTTGTCTATTCTTTTGCCGATTTCTTCATCATTCGAGAAGATGATGCCACTGCGTGGTCCGCGCAGGGTTTTGTGCGTCGTACTCGTTACAACGTGGGCATGAGGAAGGGGGGATGGGTGAACACCTGCGGCCACCAGACCTGCAATGTGAGCGATGTCTGCCATGAAGTAAGCACCTACCTCGTCGGCGATAGCGCGGAACTTCGCAAAGTCTAGGATGCGGCTATAGGCGGAAGCTCCCGCGATGATGAGCTTAGGTTTATGCTCGAGGGCGAGCTTGCGCACTACGTCGTAGTCAATAACTTCGCTGTCTTTATTTACGGGATAACCCACAATAGTGTAGTTAATCCCTGAAAAGTTTACAGGGGAACCGTGCGTGAGGTGACCACCGTGTGCTAGGTCCATGCCGAGCACCGTGTTACCTTTCTCGAGTAATGCGTAGTAGACCGCTAAATTGGCACTGCTGCCTGAATGGGGTTGCACGTTTGCCCAGGCGCAGCCAAAGAGTTCTTTAGCGCGGTCAATAGCAAGCTGCTCCACTTGATCTACAATTTCACAGCCGCCGTAATAGCGTTTGCCTGGGTAGCCTTCGGCATATTTGTTGGTGAAGACGCTGCCAACAGCTTCCATCACCGCTTTGCTTGTAAAGTTTTCGGAAGCAATAAGTTCCAAACCATCACGTTGACGTTCAAACTCTTGCTCCACGAGCGCGAATAGCGTGTCATCGCGCTCGCTCGTATTCATGCTGGTATTCATAATAGTACTGCTGCGCTCTAGGGTCAGGCTCATGCTGTACCTCGTTTCTGTAAAAAGTATAGCAAGCCGTAAAAGCCAAAAGCTTTAAACATAAAACACCCCTTGATTGTGATATGGATGCCCAGGCGAGCGACAGATAAACCTTAAAACTCATCTGCGTTTCCCGATGGTAAACCATCTGTTTCGCCAGTTACGCAAATTAGAGAGATTATTGCAGGTTTAGTTTAATGGAGCAAGAGGTTTTTTAACTCTGCTGAAGAAGGGAGGGGGGAGAACGCAGGAGGGAGTAGGGAACAATCTTCCATATTCTCCCTTTTACATCCTCCCTTCTGAATTTACAAAGAAAAAAGCTCGAGTACCCATACAGTGCAAGATGGTGTTGGTGAGGATGCAGCGCGTTGGGGGCACTCGAGCCCGTTGAGAAGAGAGTGGACTTGGCAAGCTCGTAGGCTTATTAAGCACAGGGCTAACCTTATCCACTTGTAGTGTAAATCATTTGTTATGACAAAATTCTGAACTCATCACACAAAAGTACGGATTGTGAGATTTCTCTTAACGTTTGGTTGGTGATGGGGTTCGGGAGGAGAACCAACGTTACTTGGCAGGCTCGAGTAAACCGTAATTTCCATCCTGGCGTAGGTAAATTACCGTCACGAGGTTCGTTTCAGAGTTATGGAACATATAGAAGTCATGGCTTAGGGCTTCCATTTCCATAGCTGCGTCGTCGGGGGTCATAGGGCGCAAGACGTGTTTTTTAACGCGTACGATTTGGGCGGCTTCTTCCTCGTTGCTTTCTTCAGAGGGAATAACAACTTGGGCTTTTTTCTCGCGCAGTCTATCTTTGAAGCGTTTAAGTTGCCGCTCGAGCTTATCCACAGCTTTATCCACAGCCGCGTAAGTATCTTGTCCGCTCTCTTCGGCCCGAACAACGCCATTAGGTACGTTGATTTGTACCTCGACTCTGGCAGGGTCTACATTGCGCGTGTGAGTGTAAGACATAATGACTTTTGCATCAATAATATGGTCAAAGAACCGCTCGAGCTTGCCGAGTTTGTCTTCAGTGTAGGTTTTCATTGCGTCGGTAATTTCGAGGTTGCGCCCAGTAAATTTATAGATGTTCATGATTCTCTCCTCTTTAAACGTAGCCAAAGTTTAACGTTGGTACGCAGTCTGGCCGTGTCTAGTTTTTTACAGTTTATCACCCTAGGATATGGGTTTTGGAGTTTGAAGAGTAGGGAAAAGTAGGGCGGTATTAAATGGCTTCAGGGGTTAAACTACCTCATGGACTTACCCACCCACTTCCTTAAAACCTTACGTGATATTCACGAGGATGCGGATGATTGGTTGAAGGTTTTGCCAGACATTCTCGAGACCCTCGCCGAACGGTGGGAGTTTCGCATTTTCAACGAGTCACATTATTTGCCCAGGTTGTCGTATAACTTGGTGCTTTTTGCAGAGGGTTTGGACGGCACGCCTTACGTGCTCAAGCTGAGTCCACCGAGTGACGAGTTTCGCCGTGAGCGTGTAGCCGTGCAACTTTACAACGGTAGAGGAATGGCACGGTTGCTAGCAGCTGATGACACCGTGTCGGCGATGTTGCTCGAGCGGCTTCAGCCAGGGGTGTCCCTTTGGAACCATAAAGATGATGACGAGGCGACAGAAATTATTGCAGGTTTACTGCAAAAGTTGTGGCGCAGTGTTCCTGATGCAAACCCTTTGAGGACGCTCGAGTCTTGGACAAGAGTATTGCCAGCATATCAGGGTGAAGAAATTCCTAAAGCTTACGTGCTGAGAGCACAAGCTTTACTTCAAGACATGTTGCATGATGGCGACAGCGTTTTGCTGCATGGTGATTTGCATCATGACAACGTTTTATCCGCAGGGCGCGAAAACTATTTAGCGATAGACCCCAAAGGTATTGTGGGTAATAAAACCTACGACCTCACGCCTGCTTTACTCAATCCAGATGCACCCACACTTGCTAAGCGTTCAGACTTAGCGCAATTACTCGAGCGGCGCGTGGGCATCTTTAGCGAGATGTTGAATATAGACAAAAGGGAGATTGCAGCCTGGGGGTTTATTCAGGTTGTTTTAGGCAGTATTTGGAGCATTGAAGATCATGGTGAACCCTGGACGGGCGAAAGCTTTGTGAGGGCGTTTGAAAAACTGATGTAGCTCGAATGTAGGTTCGAGGGGCCCTCGCCCTACTGTTACGGTTCTACCAACCGATAAATCAGAACTTGATTATCATAGAGACTGAGCAGCAAATCACCGCTTCCCCAAAGAGGTTGACCGTTAGCAGCACGCCAGGTTCGTTCGCCCACTACGAGGCTAAGATACGCTCCGTCTGCTTTAGCCTCCCAGCCTTCGCCCTTAAGGTCGCTCATAGGTTCTGTGTTGGTATTAGGTTCAAAGATGGTGTTTGTATCTGGTAGAGCAAGCTCGAGATTCTCCCCAAAAAAAGATGACGGCCCGTAGCTCGTCAATCCTAAATTATCTTGGTTAAAGCGAGGTTGGCCGATGGCCCGCAATCGCTCGGTAGTTTGAGTGACAGGATTAAACCGCTCGACGAGGACGAGAAAAGGAGCTTCATCCTCGAGTTCAAAAATAAACGGCGCGACTTGTTGCGGTGATAAATCCAGGTCGTTGGCAACATTAGCAAGAGCAGTTTCACGAAATTGTTCGCGCTCTGCTTCAGAAGCATTTTGCCAATCTTCGGGCCATATAGATTGTGAACGCACGCGCACGATGTCACCGTTGTTTTCTAGCACGGCTTGCCAGGCTCCAAACTCGAGGTCACCAATTTTATAAAGAGCTTGCTGGCTTGCGTCTTTGGGTTGCACGCGAATGGCAGTGAGTGAAGTTGGAGTTATTTCTTCGTCTGAATATTCTGGAGTTCCACCTTCTAAAGTTGTAGCTTCATTTTCGTCTGAGTTCGTGCTTTGTGAATCAGGGTTTTCCGTGTCGGTATTTTCTGGACTATCGTTTTCCGCATCAGTATTTTCCGCACCATTATTGTTATTGTCTGAAGTGGGTTGGCTCGAGTCACGAGTTGCCGCATTTTCTGTCTTGGCATTTTCCGCATCAGAATTTTCTGTCTCAGTATCTTCTAGGGCAACTTCGCTCGAGTCACTCTCATTAAACTCTGTTTCCTCTGCTACTGACCAAGGGAAAACCTGCACGAGTGTGGTGCTAAGGTCATACTGTCCGAGCAGTTCTACTTGCCAGGGGATAAGACCTGATGGCACGCTATCAGCGAGGGCAGGGCTTGGCGTACTTCCTTCAATTCTAGGCAATGTTTGGGCAAACAGAGCCGCCGCTGCACGGTTAGCGAAGGCACCCACGCGAATGCGGTACACCTGGCCTTGTGCGGTAGGCACAGCGAGGAGATAGGCAGGATAACCCTGGCGAGAAAGTTCGTCGCGGAGTTTTGTCGCCCGTGTTTCATCGGAAGAAGCGACAACTTGAACGGTATACGAAATTGCCCACACTGGTGTAACGCAGGCGATGAGCAGGGCGAAAGCAAACCATCGGGTAAAGCGGGTCATTACACGTTACTTTAACGCGAATCATGGCGAGAAAAGTAAGAGAAAGAAAAGGGAGAAGGCTTAAAACCTTTCTTGGCTTTACTGCCTTTACTCTTTTCACTCGCTATGATGATGCTCCATGAGGAAGCAATGCTAAAAACAGCTCTTATACTTGGTGGTGGGTTTGCGGGTTTAGCCGCTGCGATTCATTTGGCGCGGCAGGGTGTCGCGGTGACGCTGCTCGAGCAGCAGCCCACACTTGGTGGTAAAGCTGGGCGATTTGCAAAAGACGGTTTTCACTTTGATACAGGTCCGAGTGTGTTTACGATGCGCTGGGTGTTGGACGATTTATTTAGGGAAGCAGGTCGAGAATTACCTGTTGTGTTTGAGCCTCTCGAGCCCTTGTGTCGCTACCTTTACCCTTCGGGCAGAGTTTGGGATGTGTATCAAGACGTAGAGCGCACGACAGCGCAATTGGGCCCCAAAGAAGCCAAAGTTTACAGGGCTTTGTTAAACGAAGCCAAACGGCTATACGAGGCGGCAGCCCCTACGTTTATTGAAAGTGTACCTCCAGGGCTTCTCGCGCTAGCTCGTTATGGTTTAAGGCATGGTTTGAGAGCGCATCCGCAGCGCACATTGCCGCAACTTCTCGAGTCTTTTGGCGCGAGTCCAGACCTAACCCAATTCTTTTTGCGCTTTGCCACTTATTTTGGTGCTAACCCTTACCGTGCGCCAGCGATTCTTCACAACATTGCTTGGGCCGAGTTAGGGCTTGGAGTCTACTATCCACAAGGAGGTATTCGGGCAATTGTGGACGCACTTGGTGAACTTGCAAAAGACTTGGGTGTGAACATACAAACGGGTGTCACCGTGACAAACCTCGAGCCAACCGCGTCGCGCGTAACCCATATTCACACGAGCAAAGGGAGTTTTCAGAGTGAGACTGTCGTGTCCTCGCTCGATATTGTACGGACGCACCAGCTATTAGGGAAAACCACGCGGCTAAGCAGGCTCGAGCCTTCGCTTTCTGGGTTTGTCCTGTTGCTAGGGCTACAAGGCCACACACCCGACCTAAGCCACCACACCATCAGCTTTTCAAAAGATTACAGGGCTGAATTTGGAGCAATTGCGAGAGGTCAATCTATACCTGACCCGACGTTATACTTTAATCTTAGTTGTCGTAGTGAAAGCTCCGATAGTCCAGCGGGTCATGAAAATTGGTTTGTCATGGCAAACGCACCTGCGCTTTCGGGCACTCAAAACAATCTTGATGAGGAAGCTTATGCCCAACAGATGCTCGAGGTACTCGAGGCTCGAGGCTTTCGGGTAAAAACGCGCTTAAAGATGCAGCACGTGCTCGGACCAAAGCATTTAGCAACCTTTGCAGAGCGAGGCAGCATTTACGGTCATGCACCCCATTCACTCTTCACAACATTGCGCCCACAGCAGCGTATCGCAGGCTTGGCGAATTTAATTTTAGCAGGTGGCACCGTTTATCCAGGTGGTGGAATGCCCTTGGCTTTGCTTTCAGGTAAAGCAGCAGCGAGGCAGTTGCTTTCAAGTGTTCAACGTGAAGGGTAGGACACGAGCTGTAATGATACCCTCTCACTTTTTACGTCGTACTTCTCACCTTTAGTTTTTCTTCCTGAACCAACTGAAAAGACCACCCTTGGGGGATTCTTTCGTAGAGGATTTGTTTGATGCTGGTGGTTTGCCAGGGACTGGTGTAACCGGTCGAATGATTTGTGTACTGCGCCCAGTTTGAAGTTGTTCTTCGCTCGCGTAGGAAAGTGGGCGTATACCGGTTGCTTTGCTAAAGGCGACAATAAACATGTCCACATTCTGAAAACGCCTCGAGGCATCTCTGGACATGGCTTGGGCCACAACTTGGCTAATCTCCATAGATAAGTTTGAACGATATTTGCGAATGGGGTCAGGAAAGCTTGTGAGGTGTTGCATCATGAGTTGGTCGTAGCTTTCGCCATTAAAAGGTCTTGTACCCGCTAAAACTTCATAGGTCAACACGCCAAGGCTGTACATATCACTTTGGATCGTTGGGGGTTTGCCCTCGAAGACTTCGGGTGCCATATAAAACGCTGTGCCGACTCGCTCGTCTATAGATTGCTCGGTGATAAATACACCCGTGCCAAAGTCGCCAAGTTTGGCACGCTTGACCTCTGTCAAAAAGACGTTAGCGGGTTTCACGTCACGGTGTAAGACTTTTTTAGAGTGGGCATGTGCCACACCCATGGCTACATCGAGGATGAGCTGAACAGACTGATCTAAGGGGAGTTTGCCTTGCTCGAGCAAAAGTTGATCTAAGGTGCCACCTGGGCAATATTGCAAGGCTAGAAAGGCATTCTTGCCTGTTGGAAACCCTTCAAAGGCTTGCACGATATGTTCGTCTTCTTTGATGCTTAATGTAATCTGCACTTCGTTTTCAAACATACGCCGTAAGACAGGACGGTGATAAAGCTCGTCACGGGGTAGCTTGAGGGCAAGTTCGCCAAGACGCATGTGGTTGGCGAGGTAAACATGAGAGGTTTGCCCAGAGCCTAGCTTGCGAACGATGCTATAACCGGGTGGAATGAAAGTTGGCTGGTCAGGCGTTTGGTTGTTAATGTCATTGACGCTGCTATCCATTACTTCTCCATAGGTCACGTAAACAGTTTACGTGTAAGGTTACACGCTCGGGACGAGATTTTTTACATGTCGTGTAACCTCTTACGACAGATGTT
>JBOFGY010000271.1:0-9448 GCA_051649365.1 Trueperaceae bacterium | reverse complement strand
TGTGAGAAGATGGATGAGAGAGTTACTGCAATACTGTAAGTTACACATTAAAGTATCACCCTAGAGTTAGCAAATGGGCTTTTATTCATTACCAAGAATCTTTTGGACCCCAACCATCCCAAAACGTTGCCTCGAGTGCATCTTCAATAGTGTCAGGATGAGTGGTAAGCTACCACAGTTTTACCGCTCCATAGTTTTGACTCGATAGTTCAAAAGATGCCAAGGTTTCATTCTGCCATCTTGGTCACAAGGGTCGCTGCCTTGTCGCAAAAATTCGTTCAAAAAATCTCTAGATGGAAAGTAGCCCGACGTTTCAATGATTCCGAAAATCCCATAAGGCACTTAGCTGTTCTCCAAAAGTATTTTCTGCGCTTTCTTCATGAGGTTCACTTCTTTCAGAACGATAGAACCTTAAAGTGCGTCACTGTCCAGCCAAATTGTTACAGGGCCTTGGTTCAGAAGTTCGACATTCATATCTGCCCCAAACTGGCCATTAGCAACGGTAAAACCAAGTGAGCGCAACGCATCACTAAAAACGTTGTAAAGTTGTGTTGCGTGGTTGGGTTGTGCTGCCCCTATATAACTCGGACGATTACCGCCTTTAGCATCAGCATAAAGCGTAAACTGACTCACGACAAGAAACGAACCACCCACATCTTTCACGCTTAAATTCATCTTGCCCGCGTCGTCATTAAAAATTCGCAACTTGCTTATCTTAGCAGCAAGTCTGTGGACAGTATCTTCGGTGTCATCATGGGTTACACCAAGCAGCACGAGCAGTCCTTTGTCAATTTGACCAATGACGGTGTTGTCTACAGTTACTTTGGCATAAGCTACGCGCTGGATAAGGGTTCGCATAAAAGGAGGGAGAATTGTAGGAGGGAGGAGGGAGAAGGCAGTATTGACTTCGTACTCCCTCCTGCATTCTCTATTCTCCCTCCTAAAGACTTACCGAATTCGCCTTAAACGCCGGCAACGCTGTTGCACCTTCAAACGCATTCACTTCTTCGATGAAGCGTTTGAAAAGATAACTTGCGTCGTGGGGGCCAGGGCTGGCTTCGGGATGGTACTGAACACTGAAGACAGGGTAGCGGGTGTGGGCCATGCCCTCGAGCGTCCCGTCATTGAGGTTAATGTGTGTTGCCACAAATTGCTTACCAGGAATCGAATCCACATCAACCGCGTAGTTATGGTTTTGGCTCGTGATTTCAACTTCGCCAGTGAGCAAATTTTTTACAGGTGTGTTTGCACCGTGATGACCGTGTTTAAGCTTGTACGTTTTTCCACCTACAGCAAGTCCAAGGAGTTGATGCCCTAAGCAAATCCCGTAGGTGGGCAAAAGCCCAAGAAGTTGCCACACACTGTCGTGTGCGTACTTGGGGCCGTCAGGGTCACCCGGACCGTTGGAGATGACAAGACCGTAAGGGTTGAGGGCCATAATTTGCGCGGGTGTGGTTTGTGCGGGAACGACGATGGCTTCAGCACCAGCGGCCTCGAGCTTGTAAACAATCGAGTGCTTAATGCCAAAATCCATCACTACAACTCTAGGGTTATCCTTAAAGGTTGGACGCGCGTAAGGCAGGGGTGTCGTTACTTCGGGAGTCATATCGCGCCCGTCAATATCGGGTAGGTCTTTGGCTTCTTGAATCAACTCTGCTTCTATATCGTCGTTACTTTCCCCGTGATAAATCACGCCCTTCACCACACCACCCGAACGCAAACGCCTTGTGAGCGCACGTGTATCAATGCCTTCGATAGCAACAATCTTGTGCTGCTCCATGAAGCTCTGCAAATCTTGGTTGGAACGGTGATTACTGGCCACGCGGCTAAATTCGCGGACGATAAACCCTTTGGCGTAAGGGATATTTGATTCCATGTCATAAACAGACACACCATAATTGCCAATGTGTGGGTAGGTCATGGTAACAATTTGTCCGTGATAGCTCGGGTCGGTGAGGATTTCTTGGTAGCCCGTCATAGCAGTGTTAAACACGACTTCGCCGACAGTTTTACCAGGATGACCAAAGGCGTAACCGTAATAAATGGTGCCATCCTCGAGGGCTAAAACAGCAGGGGGTTTTTTGAGCAGTGACATATCCGTGAAAGTGTAGCATGTCTCGGCGGAAAGCAGAAAGACAAAAGCTCAATATATCTCTGTAATTTTCTAAAAGCCTTCTGCTGCTTCAGCCTTTCAACGCCTCACTCATAATCTCCACCACGTGCTTCGCGTGCTTGTTCGTACCATCAGCAATCTGATGCCGACAACTAAAACCACAGGCAGCAATCTCGCCCACATGTGCACGCGCAGCTGGGAAAAGTCTTCGTTCGCCGCTTTGCATCGAAACATCGTAATGGCTGTAACCAAACGACCCCGCCATACCACAGCAGCCTGAATCTACTTCTTTGACCTCTTGCGACACCCACCCGAGTACGGCTTGTGTGGCTTTGGTTCCCATGATGGCGCGTTGTTGACAGTGACCGTGTAGCATCACGGTCACTGCATGTTTGTTGAAGACATTCGTGGGCTCGAGCTTACCTGCTGTCCATTCTTTCGCTAAAAACTGGTCAATCATTTTTACATGATTTGCAACGGCTTCCGTTTTTTCGCCAGGGACTAAATCGCGGTAGTCATCTTGAAACGCTGTCACGCAGGAGGGCTCGAGTCCCACCACAGGAATATTGTGATTGACATAGCCTTGCAACACACGCACGTTTTTCTGAGCAAGTTTTTTAGCCTCGCGCAAAAGTCCTTTTGAAATCAGCGTGCGTCCGCAACACTGGTAAGGAATATGTTCGACTTGGTAGCCGAGAGCTTCTAAAACTTTTGTCGCAGAGATACCCACGTTGGCTTCGTGGTACATCGTCCAAGTATCAGCGAAGAGCGCGACCTTGGGCTTGCTAGCATTTGCGGTGACCGACTTTTGATGTTCACTTTCTTTTTTGTGTTCGCGTAGCCATTGCTCAAAGGACTGCTCTGCGTAGCGCGGCATAATGCGGCGTTTATCTATGCCGAGGGTTCTCTCCAGCAACCAACGCACAGGTTTAAGCGGCAAAATCTTATTAGCAATGGGTGCAAAGGTGCGCCCAAGTGGAGATGTGAGATACGAGTAGGCAAAGGCTTTCGCTTGAAGGGGTGTACCGTGTACGTCATAGTACTGTTGCAAAAATTCGTACTTCAGTTTTGCCATATCTACGCGGCTCGGACATTCGGACTTACAGGCTTTGCACTCGAGGCACAAATCGAGAACGTTATAGACTTCCTTACTTGTAAGCCCGCCCGGCAATTTCCCTGTCACTGCTTCGCGCAAAATGTTCGCGCGTCCGCGGGTCGAATGGTCTTCGTCACGTGTCGCCATATAGCTCGGACACATCGTTCCAGTGGTTGTCTTGCGGCAAGCACCCACACCCGAACACATTTCCACTGCACCCAAAAAACCACCATCGCCAGAGAAGTCGAAGACGGTATTTAGCGGTAAACCCTGGTAGTTTTTATGGAAGCGCAAGTTTTCTGTAATGTCCTCCTGCGCGTCCACAATCTTGCCAGGATTCATAAGATTCTTTGGATCAAAAGCGTACTTGATATCTCTAAATGCGTTGTAGAGGGTATCACCAAAAAGTTTTTTGTTTTGATAACTTCTCACCAGACCGTCACCGTGTTCACCACTCCACGAGCCGCCATATTTTTTGACAAGCGCAAATGTCTCTTCACTAATATGCTTAAATTTTTCTAAGTCTTCTGCTTTCTTCATATCTAAAATGGGACGCACGTGAATCACCCCCACCGACGCATGACCATACATCACTGTCTTTACATTGTATTTGTTGCAAAGCTCTACGACTTCTGGAATGTAGTCCGCCAAATGCTCGGGAGGGATCGCCGCGTCCTCGATAAAGGCAACGGGTTTTGCGTCACCTTTGATCGTGTTGTAAATTCCTAAACCTGCTTTACGAAGCTCCAAAATTTCAGCTTGTTCTTTAGCAGTCATTGCTAGATGCGTGTAATAGCTCATCGCACCGATGCGCGCGTCACTTTGCAAACTTTGTAAGCCGCGCAGCATCTCCGCTTCGCTCTCGCCATCAAACTCAACGATAAGAACAGATTTTGGATTACCTCTGACCCAAGTCATAAGAGCAGCAAGGGCGGGGTTTTGTGAACCTAGCTCGAGCAACACATCATCAAGCGTTTCTACTGCGGACGGGCCATGTTCGTTAATATACGGCACCGCCTTAAAGGAATCGCTTAGAGAGTCAAAATGCAATAACGCCATGCACTTGTGGGATGGTACAGGAAACAGTCTAATCGTGATATCTAAAATAATTGCCAGTGTTCCCTCAGAACCAGAAACGAGCTTGGCAAGATTAAAGGGTTGCCCTACAAGTTCATCCAAGTTGTAGCCACCGACACGCCGCATCACTTTGGGAAAGCGTTTATCAATTTCAGCCGCGTGCTCCGTGACGACGTGATGAACGGTTTTATAAATTTTTCCTTCGAGGGTATCGAGTTCCCTTTTGTGGTACAACTCTGCATCACTTAAAGCTTTTAGTTCGGCGATGCTACCGTCAGAAAGCATCACCGTCATCGCAATCACTTGATCAACGGCTTTACCATATTTAATCGAGCGCGTTCCTGCCGAGTTATTGGCAACCATACCACCAATGGCAGAGCGGTTTGTGGTGGAGACATCGGGGGTAAATTGCAGTTTGTGAGGTTTCAAAAACTCATTGAGGTTGTCTCGAATCACACCGGGTTGCACTTTAGCCCAGCGTTCCTCGAGGTTGAACTCGAGCACCTTATCCATGTACTTTGTAAAATCAATAACGATGGCCTCGCCAACGGCTTGACCTGCCAAACTCGTTCCACCGCCCCTTGGTAATAGTGCCAAGTTGTGGGTATTCGCAACCTCGACAACCGCCTTGACATCCTCAATCGTTTTAGGCAACACGACACCATGCGGTTTTATTTCGTAAAGACTCGCATCTGTTGCGTAAAGAGCACGGGCGCGGTCATCAAAACGGACTTCGCCAGAGATTTTCCATTTGAGTTCGTTGGCGATGCGTTCTAAAAGACTAGGTTCAGGGCGTGTTGTGGGTCTGGGAAAGGGTTCAACCATGCTTTAGTATGTCATGTTGTTCTAGGGAGAAAACGGAAGTCAAATCACAAGGAGAAATCTGCTAGACTATCCTTGACTACATAAACATCTTCAGGTAATGGGTGACTGCGGTAGCGTTTGTGCTTGATGAGCATTACATCTGGATTTGGCAAATGGATGTCGTTCATATTAGGACTCAAGCGCAAAGGTACCTGAGAAACGACTTTAGCGCGCCTTATGAAAATACTCGTCATTATTTCGACAAGTTCTGACATGCTTAATGGCGTGGGGTGGCCTCTGCAGTGACATTTCGATAAGTTCTCCGTTTCGCAGCTCAAGCCTCGTTCTACCAAACAAGCCATGTTCTGCCATAAAAGTAACATCTTCATAAGTAAGTTTATGACGGCGTTGCTCGAGGGATTTTTCTTCCAAAACCATATTGGAATTTCAGATACGACGCTTTCAGATACGACGCTTGCTGACGATAATTAAGTGGTAAATTATATGACTACGCTGAAGCAGGTATTCCCGAATATTGGGTCTACGACGTAAAAGCCAAAGTTTTCAAGGTACCCCTAGAGCCTGCGAACGGCGACTACAATCGCCGCGTTACTTACGCGTTCACTGAAGCTTTTGCACCGCTAGCATTTCCCGAGGATAGGCACGTTTGGTTACCCGACCCACTATAAAATATACTTACAAAATAAAAGTTGCTTACAAAGTGCCAGATGAAAGTTTTCGCGTCGATGATTTCCTAAACGTTTACACGACAAAATTAAGCCACAGGTGATTCCCCATGCTCATCATTATAATAAGGATTTTCACCTGCATCATGGTCTGTTACATCTACTATATTTTGAATTTCAGGCACATTTTCTTTGATCATCCACTCGACACCCATCTTGAGGGTAAGCTGCGACGACGCACACCCTTGGCAACCACCACCCATCGTAATGTAGGCAGTGTCTCCTTCGACTCTCGAGAGCGAAACACTGCCACCATGCCCCGCCACACCAGGGTTAATGTGCTGATCTAAAACATCTTGCACACGTTGCTCGAGTGGGTCTGACCAAGTGGGGCTGGGGTAAAAAATACGAAAACCACTTTGCATGGTACTGTCTACAAAGTCAACAGTTGCACCTGAAAGATTGGTAAAGCTTAATGGGTCAATATAGACCTCAAAACCATCCATCTTAAAAACGTGGTCGGTGGCTTGTTTGTCACTCTCTTTGACGAGCCAGAGTTTATATTCGGCGCGGTTACCCGCAACACGGAGGGCGGTCACACCTTGCGAGCGCTGCACGTCCAAAAAAGACGTAATGCGCGATTTAGCAGTATCGGTAAAGTTCAACATGGGGCTAGTATATAACCCGATTTAAGAGTCTCTTGTATACAAGTTTCAAAGGGAGCTTCGAGGGACTAGCCGCTATCAGTAAAAAACCAACGGGCTGACGGCTTATTTCCGCTCTTGTTAAACTTTAATCATGAATTACTTCTCTTACGCTACCGCTGCCGAACGCTACGCTAACAGCGTCCGTATTTTCACCCTGTTGTCATTGAGAAAATAAAAGCGTTTTTGAAGCTCGAGTTCCCTTTAGCTTCTGCCCTCGACGTAGCTTGCGGAACTGGACAATCTACCAGGGCTCTCAGTGCCATCGCTCGAGAGGTCACAGGAACTGACCTTTCAGAAGAAATGTTGACATTTGCAAAACAAGAAGAAACAACCAACATTCACTATGTCCAGTCTCCAGCCGAGCAACTGCCCTTCCCCGATGCTACCTTTGACCTCATCACCGTATCTCTAGCCTTTCATTGGTTTGACCGCAAAAGGTTTTTTCTCGAGGCTGCTCGAGGCTTAAAAGACAAAGGTTGGCTCGTCATTTACAGCAACAACTTTGCCAGCATGATGAAAGCAAATCCAGACTTTGAACCTTTCGCTAAAAACGTCTATTTGCAACGTTACTCACCACCACGCAATAGTGAAACCTTCACACTTGAAGACGTGAAACGCTTTGGCTTCGCGTTTGCCTCACATGAAACTTACAGTAACGAAATTAGCTTTACGCCAGAGACGCTTGCCAATTACCTCATGACACAAAGTAATGTGATTGCAAAACTCGAGGGGGGCAGTGAACACGCTGAAGATATTTACACTTGGCTCATCAAGGCATTAACACCTCTTATGCCAGAAGGACATGGTTTTTTTACGTTCAAGGGTGATGTTTTGTATTTGCAAAAGCAAGCTTGATATCTCTCACACTGACCCCTGCTACCACTTAATGAAAAGAGTACTGCTTCGTCACTTCACCTAATCAAGTTCTAGAATGGCAGAAAACAAATCACCCTGCGATAAACTCAAGACACATAGACAACACCTTAATACTATGGATTCTATTTCCATACAAGATTTTTAGAGCCTTTCTAAACGTCGTTGATTGCGAATTGAGCAGTAGGGGCTTATATCCATACGCCCCTACGAATGACAAAACTTCATCAGCAATTCTGTGATCATTCATTTGGAATCCGTGAACGCCTTGTAAAGATCACAGCTTATCGTAAGCAGGCACTGTCAAGAATTCACTAAAGTCTTCTTGCAATACCAGCAGATTGAGAAGACTCGAGGCTTCTTCCAAATTCTTTAGTCCAATGAGTTTTTGCATTTCTTCTGTTTTAATCGTTTTGTAAAGACTTTCGGACATGGCGCGGCCATCGTCTAACTTCACTGCCCTATTAACCCACTGCCACAACTGGGCTCTCGAGATTTCCGCTGTTGCCGCGTCTTCCATAAGGTTAAAAATTGCTACAGCACCCGAACCTGAAAGCCAATGCGCCGTATATTGCAACCCTACACTAATATTATTGCGGACACCCTCTTCTGTAACCATTGCATCAGGAATTTTGAAGTCAATAAGTTGCGAACCCGCCACCTTGACATCTTCGCGCAGTTTGTCTTTTTGATTGGGCTTTGCACCTAGCACTTTGCCAAATACATTGAGCGCAACTGGCACGAGATCAGGGTGGGCCACCCACGTACCATCAAAGCCATCGCTTGATTCGCGCTCTTTGTCTTTTGTCACCGCAACAATCGCACGCTTATTAACTTCGGGGTCACGGCGACTCGGAATAAAAGCTGACATGCCACCAATCGCGTGTGCGCTGCGTTTGTGGCAGGTGCGAACGAGGAGTTCAGTATAGGCCCGCATAAACGGCACGGTCATGGTTATTCCAGCTCGGTCTGGAAAAATCACACCTTCGTGTGCAAATTTTTTGATGCAGCTAAAAATATAATCCCAACGTCCGGCATTACAGCCTGCGGCGTGGTCTTTGAGTTCATAGAGCATTTCTTCGATTTCAAACGCAGCAGGAATAGTCTCAATGAGCATCGTCGCGCGAATTGTGCCACGCGGAATACCCATATAATCCTGTGCGAACTCAAACACATCATTCCAGAGCCTGGTCTCAAGATGGCTTTCCATTTTTGGTAAATAGAAATAAGGCCCTGAACCGCGCTTCAAGAGTTCGTGAGCATTGTGGAAAAAGTACAAGCCAAAATCCACGAGACTCCCCGACAGGTTTTCACCATCAAGCTGCAAGTGGCGTTCTTCTAGGTGCCAACCTCGAGGGCGCACCACGAGCGTCGCTACGGTCTCGTTAAGTTTGTATGCTTTCCCTTCGAGTGAGGTGAAGTTTAAGGTGCAACGCACTGCATCCCTGAGGTTTTGTTGTCCCTCGAGGACGTTTTGCCAAGTTGGTGACATGGAATCTTCGAGGTCAGCCATAAAGACTTTGGCACCGCTATTCAGCGCATTAATCATCATCTTGCGCTCGGCGGGTCCAGTAATCTCGGTGCGACGGTCATCCAAATCTTTGGGTGCAGACGCAACTTTCCAAGACCCTTCACGGATGAATTTTGTGTGGGGCAGAAAGTCGAGCCTCTCCCCTGCCTTGAGTCTCGCCCAAACTTCCTGGCGGCGTTGCAGTAAGCCTTTACGGATGGGATTAAATTCGCGCTGCAAAGCCGTCAGGAAAGCTAGTGCGTCTTGTGTGAGTATTTGGTTCGTAACATCCACATGTGAACCTTTAATTTGAATCATCGTATTCATGGGCTGCTATCATTTCATGCTATATGTCACAGTACTATACCCTAAAGACCAATAGGACCTTAAAACACCCATATAACTATGATGTGGCTTCATCGTAAGACATTGAGCCCTTTGCAGCAGGGCAAACGCATTAGGCCATACCCAGAATTTTTTCAAGATAAGCAGTATCCCAACCAGCTTTGAGGCGTTTAGCCTTGATGCCCAGTTTTGTCTGCTTGTCTTGACGCAATAAACTGAGCGCAAGATGCCGCAGGA
>JBOFGY010000270.1:0-11228 GCA_051649365.1 Trueperaceae bacterium | reverse complement strand
TTGAGGAGGCTACGGGCCCGTGCCAGCTTGACGGCTTGTGTGCCTTTGCCAGCTCCAGGCGGCCCCATGAGCAAAACGATTTCAGGAGACGTATTCGCCATTGCTACATTCTTCTCCCGCGTCCACGAATAGAACCACCACGCACGAAACCTTCATAGTGGCGCATGGTGAGTTGCGTTTCAATTTGACGCAGAGTGTCGAGTGCTACACCAACCATAATCAAGATGCCTGTACCTGAAAACACGAAGGCGAGAGAATCGGGCACGCGCGTGAGCCAGGCAATGATTTGCGGTACAGCGTTCACTGCACCGAGGAACAAGGCACCCCACAACGTGATACGGCGAGTGATGCGCTCTAAGTGCTCTGTTGTGGGTTGTCCAGGGCGAACTCCAGGAACAAAACCACCGTATTCACGCAAATTCTCGCTGATACGACGTGGGTCAAAAGAAATCTGAGTGTAGAAGTAAGTAAAGGCAACAATCAAAAGTGTACTGACAACAAGCCCAAATCCGTGACGCGGATCAAACCAACGTCCCACATTCTGAGCCCATAGTGCGTCTGGAAACAGACCTAGAATCGTTTGCGGAATCACCATAATCGAAACGGCAAAGATAATAGGAATAACACCCGCAGCATTGAGACGCATGGGAATGTAAGTTGTTTGTCCACCTGAGACTCGGCCACGTTGTCCTTGTACTTGCCGTGCATATTGTACGGGGATTCTACGCTCGGCCTGCTGGACTAACACCATACCTGCAATGGCAAAAACCAACATTATGAAGTAAGCAATAAGCCCGAAGACGTTTGCTTCATTCCGACCAATGAGCTGGAAGTATTGCCAAAGCGCACCAGGAAATGCCGCAATAATCCCCGCGTAGATAATGAGGGAAATCCCGTTGCCGAGTCCGAACTCTGTAATCTTTTCACCAAGCCACATAACAAGCGCAATGCCTGCCACCTGCGTGACAACAACGACCAACCAGAAAAATGGCCCGTTAGACCAACCCACCTTAAGTACGGCACTTGGACCTATAAGAGCCGTAGCTAAGAAGAATGCCTGAATCGCACCAAGTCCTAAAGCACCATAGCGAGTGTACTGGTTGATTTTACGGCGACCCTCTTCACCTTCTTTGGAGAGTTTCTCGAAAGGTGGATAAACTGTCGTGAGAAGTTGGATGATAATGCTAGCAGTGATATAAGGAATAACCCCGAGCCCAGCCACAGAGAACTGCTCGAAATTACCCCCTGAAACAAAGTTTAGAAGTCCAAATACACCGTTATCTTGAACTTGCTGGCGAAAAGCTTCCACATTAACACCAGGCGTTGGGATAAACGCCAAAAGGCGGTAGACCGCAAGCAAACCTAGCGTGATTAACAGTTTCGCTCTCAGGTCTGGAATCACTAAAGCGTTGCGAAACGCCTGAAGCATTTAGTTGCCTTCTTTCGTTGGCTCTGCCTCTGATTTTTCAGACTTACCTGTTCTCTCAGACTTACTCGTCTTTTCAGGTTTAGCAGGCACATTGACACGGCCACCGGCAGCTTCGACAGCTTTCATAGCGGCTTGGCTCGAGGCGTGAACATCTACGGTTAAATTCTTGACGGTTACGTCACCATCAGCGAGTAACTTTACAGGCTTGCGGCGACTTTTAACGAGACCCTTAGCGTTGAGCGCAGTAACGTCTACCGTTGCACCGGCTTCAAACATGTTGAGGTCTTTTAAATTGATGACTTGATAGGTCGTGCCAACATTGTTAAAGCCGCGCTTAGGGAGACGCATAACTAAACGACTACGTCCGCCTTCCCATGAAGCACCTTTGCTATAACCACTTCGGCTGCTCTGGCCTTTTTGGCCCCTGGCGGCGGTTTTACCTGTACCAGAACCGATACCTTGACCCAAACGTTTCCCGACTTTGCGGGAACCTTTGGCGGGTTTGATTTGATTTAATTTCATCTCATTGCCCTTCCGTTATTCAACCTTCAACAAATATGAAATACGGTTGACCATACCGCGCGTCGCTTCGTTGTCCACGATTTCGCGGGTCTGGTTTTTCTTCCGTAAACCTAGTGCGAACGCGGTGGCACGTTGGTTTTGGGTTTGACCCACGAGGCTCTTAACTAAAGTTACTTTCATCTTCGCCATCATCACTGACCTGCTTCGCGTTCTTTCTTGGCAGTTTCAAACGTTTTGAGTTGTCTGAGACCGTCAATGGTGGCGTAAGCGATATTAAGCATATTGCGTGAACCGAGTTCTTTCGAAAGAAGGTTGTTAAAGCCTGCCAAGTCGAGAATGGTGCGAGGTACACTACCTGCGATAACACCCGTACCTGCGGCGGCTGGTTTGAGGAGTATCTTGCTGCTACCGTGAACACCAACGACTTCGTGGGGGATGGTATTAGGCTCGAGAATGGGCACTTCAATAAGGTTACGACGGGCAGCGTAGGTTGCCTTCTGCACGGCAATCGGCACCTCCTTGGCTTTACCAAGACCAATACCAATGCGGCCATTTCTATCGCCGACGGCGACAATTGCGCCAAAGCGGAAACGACGACCACCCTGGTGCGTTTTTGAGGTACGGCGAATATCTATGACTTTTTCTTCAAACTCTTGTTGCTGCTGTTGGGCTGCCATTAGAAGACTAAGCCTCCTTCCCTTGCACCCTCGGCGAGTGCCTTGATGCGTCCGTGATAGCGGTAACTGCCACGGTCAAAATAAACTTTGCTCACGCCTGCCTTGAGGGCTTTATCTGCTAAAGCCTTACCAACTTCTTTAGCTTGGTCAGCTTTTTTACCAGAAGGGTTGAGAACCTTCGAATTTGCTTCAGCAACGGTTGTACCTTTAGCAGCATCAATAATTTGCGCGTAGATGTGTTGGTTGCTGCGGAACACACTAAGACGTAAGCGTCCGGTGTCTACAGGTTGTTTAAGCTTTCCTCGCACGCGAAAGGTGCGGCGAGTTTTTGTGGACATTCTACTCATAGGTCACCTATTTCGCTGCGGCCTTACCAGGTTTGAGTTTGACAAATTCGCCTTCATAGCGAATGCCTTTACCTTGGTAAGCATCGGGGGGGCGGAGTTCACGGATGTTGGCGGCAACTTGACCAACCAACTGTTTATCAATACCTGAAACAGTAATTTTGGTTTGCTCAGGTGAAGAAATCGTAATGCCTTCAGGTGGGGTCACGGCGACAGGGTGCGAGAAACCGATGGTTAGCTCGAGCGTCTTCCCTTTCATGGCACAACGGAAACCTACACCTTGAATTTCTAGGTTGCGAGAATAGCCTGTGCTTACACCTGTTACAGCGTTGTTCAAAAGCGCACGCGCCAAACCGTGTTGCGCTCTGTCATCACGGGCATCAGAGGAACGCTCGAGCGTCAATTTGCCAGCGTCCGTCTTCACTTTGATCTTTGGACTTACAGGAACCTTAAGTGAGCCTTTTGGGCCCTTCACGACAGCTTCAGTGCCCGTCATGTTAAGACTGACATCTACACCTTTTGGGAGGGCAATGGGGGCGCGTCCGACTCGAGACATCACCACACCTCACAAATCACTTCGCCACCAACTTTTTTGCGGCGAGCGTCGCGGTCTACCATAAGACCTTGTGACGTTGAAATAATTGCAACACCTAAGCCACCACGCACCACAGGAACGCCTTCAGACTTCGTGTAGTTACGGCGACCTGGCGTGGAAACGCGGCGGATACTTTTAATAATAGGGGTACGGCGCGGGCCATATTTGAGACCAATTCTCAACACAGCCTTACCGTCTACATCAACCATCGTGGCTGATTTTAGATAGCCTTCGCGTACCAAAATATCAGCGATGGCTTTCTTGAATTTGCTGCCTGGCACGTCCACCGTCGGTTCGACAATACGAATCGCGTTGCGGATGCGTGTCAGCATATCAGCAATCGGGTCAGTTGTCATTTACTCTCCTTGGGGAGCGGTATCAGTGTATCTCCACTGACCGTACTCTCCGAAATAAAATAGAACTACAGAATAAGGTTGAAGGTGTAAAGTTAAAGGTTGAAGGTTTGTTACGGTTACAGAATGTTAATAGGGTTTTGACTCTTAACCTTCTTACCTTTTCCCTTCCTACTTTCTCACCTTTTATTACCAGCTTGCTTTCGTCACACCAGGCAAATGACCTTTGTGGGCCATCTCGCGCAGGCAGATGCGGCACAGACCAAAGTCTTGATAGTAACTGTTGGTGCGTCCACAACGCTGGCAACGATTTACGCCGCGTGTTGAAAACTTGGGCTTACGCTTCGATTTTGCTAATTGGGCAGATGTAGCCATAATTTCAAGTTGAAGGTTGAAGGTTGAAGGTTGAAGGTTCAAAGGCTTTTAACCTTTTACCTTTCACCTTTCACTTTTAACCTCTTTTGTCCTCCTTTCTATTAAAATTTGCGCTTGGTGGTTGAACCATTCACAAGCAAAACTCTTAACTATACGCCATTGGCGCGGAAATTGCATGTTTTGCACATTCAGCACGGGCTTTAGGTATGCGTACCACTCAGCGAAGTTCACCGTTTGCAAGGGGCTAAAGTTCGAGGTGCTAAATCCCCAAGCACTTGGTTCGCAAGGGATTTCGCAGGATTTAACACCTCGAAAGCCTTGCTGGGGCGAATTATTTGCGGAAAGGCATCCCTAAAAACTCGAGCAAGCTCCTAGCCTCTTCATCATTTTCGGCAGAGGTCACAATCGCAATATCCATGCCGCGAATGCCGTCCATCTGGTCAAAGGTGATTTCGGGGAAAACGAGTTGTTCACGGATGCCAAGATTATAGTTGCCACGACCATCAAAGCTGTTCGTGGGTACGCCGCGAAAATCACGGACACGGGGCAGAGCGATGTTAATAAGTTTCTCGAGGAAAATCCACATGCGGTCACCGCGCAGTGTCACCATCGAGCCAATCGCTAAACCTTCACGAATCTTAAAGTTTGAGACAGCTTTCTTGGCTTTGGTCACAACGGGTTTTTGCAGGGCGATCGCAGCAAGCTCTTTAGTAGCCTTCTCGATAATCTTGGAATCTTCTTTAGCCTTACCAAGACCCATGTTAATGACGACTTTTTCCAACCTAGGTACTTGCATGACGTTGTTGTAATCGTGCTTCTTCGTCATCTCGCCAATGACTTTCGTTTTATAAAAATCTTTGAGTTGAACCGTTGCCATGTTTATTCACCTAGCCTTGCACCCGACTTGGCTACGCGGTATTTTTGACCATCCTCAACACGGACATAGCTGCGCGTAGGTTTGTTGGTTTTAGGATCGAGTAGTTGCACGTTGCTAGCATGGATCGCTGCTTCGCGCTCGATAAAGCCACCTTTAGGATTTGCCTGGGTAGGCTTTTGCGCTTTTTTAATCACATTGACATTTTCAATGATGACGCGGTTTGTTTCAGCATTAACATCGAGGATTTTACCCTCTTTGCCTTTATGCCCGCCTGAAACTACACGCACAGTATCGCCTTTTCTTACGTGCAATTTTTTTCTAGTTGTTTTTGGAGCAGCCATTAGAGAACCTCTGGAGCAAGCGAGACAATCCGCATAAACTTTTTGTCACGCAGTTCACGCGCGACGGGCCCGAACACGCGCGTACCGCGTGGTTCATTTTGGGCCGTGACCAAGACCGCAGCATTGGTATCAAAGCGAATCGCAGAACCATCTTTGCGGGTAATTTCTTTTTTCGTGCGGACAATGACCGCGCGAACAACTTCACCTTTTTTAACGCCACCGTGTGGAATTGCGTCTTTAACCGCCGCGACAATCACGTCACCGACATGACCCACAAAGGTGTCACCCGTGCCAAGGACACGAATGCACTGAATCTTACGCGCGCCAGAATTATCGGCGACCTCGAGGTAACTTTCTTGCTGAATCATAATAAATGGCTATCAGCTATCAGCTATCAGCTATCAGCTTGTTTTCTTCAAATTAAACTCCATTTGGAATTTAGCTTGCGATGAACAAACCTGAAATGCTGAAATGCTGAAGTGCTAAAACGCTTACCTCACCCCCTCGCCTTTTCGACTAGTTTTGATACGCGGAAACGCTTGCGTTTGCTTACGGGGCGGCTCGAGATAATTTCCACCAAGTCACCTTGCTTAAATTCGTTGTTCTCGTCGTGGGCGAGATATTTTTTGGTGCGCGTCACGACTTTACCGTAAAGCGGGTGCTTAAAACGGCGTTCGACGTTGACCGTTACCGTTTTATCTGCTTTGTCGCTCGTCACGCGGCCTTGAAGACTCTTTTTCATTTCTGTGAACCTTTCTGGGCTCTTTTTTGCTCATTCGCAACGGTGAGAAGCCTAGCAATTTCACGCTTTTTGGCGTTGATTTCCTTGACGTTACTCATCTGACCAACTTTGGAGGTAAAACGCAAATCCAGGATTTTCTGACGACGATCTGTGACTTCCTTAGCAATTTCGTCTGGAGACAAATTTCTGATTTCATTGGACTTCATCGTAAGCCTCCCGCCTGACGAACTTGGTTTTAACTGGAAGTTTGTGTGCTGCTAACCTGAATGCCTCACGCGCGTCAGCTTCGGTTACGCCCGAGACTTCAAAAAGCACGCGGCCAGGTTTCACGACAGCTACCCAATATTCCACCGCCCCCTTACCTTTACCCATTCGGACTTCCTGGGGCTTTTTGGTGACAGGTTTATCAGGGAAAATACGGATATAGATTTTACCGCCGCGCTTAAAAAAGCGGCTCATGGTAACGCGGCAGGCTTCGATTTGGTTGGACTTAATCCAGATGGGTTCCATCGCAACTAAGCCAAAGTCACCGAAGGAAATATAGTCGCCACCCTTCGTGGCTCCGCGCGTGCGTCCGCGCATCTGTTTACGGTGTTTAACACGTTTTGGTAATAACATGACAGCTCTCCTAATTAGTTTCTCGGGCGCGAAGGGCCGCCAGGACGAGGGCCACCAGGGCGAGGTCCACCGCCGCCAGGTCTACCGCCACGGTCTCCGCCGGGGCCACCAGGACGACCACCACGGTCTCCACCTGGGCGACCACCCGGACGACGGCGACGACCACGGTTCTTGTCTTTGTCCTCTTCTTTGCGGGTACGTGGAAGCACAGCAGCGCGTCGGCGTTGGTCACCGACAATTTCACCATTAAACACCCACGCTTTAATGCCAAGGATGCCGTAAGTAGTACTAGCTTCTGCGGTTCCGTAGTCAATATCAGCGCGTAAGGTCTGAAGCGGCACACGGCCTTCGGCGTACCACTCAGGACGGGCTTGTTCGGCACCACCAAGACGACCTGAGATACGAACCTTTACACCTTGGGCTCCCGATTCCATCGTGCGCTGTACGGATTGCTTCAGGGCACGGCGGAAAGCAAAGCGGCGTTCGATTTGCTCGGCGACACGCTGTGCGATAAGCGTCGCGTTGGTGTTCGCGTTGGGAACTTCGGTCACGTTCACGGCGACGGTACCACCTTGAACTTTTTTCTCGAGCTTGAGGCGTAAATCTTTAATCGCTTCGCCACCTTTACCAATCACAACACCAGGCTTGGCCGAGTAAATCGTGACGGAAACATTTGTAGCAGCGCGGTCAATTTCAATACGAGCAATACCAGAGTGACCCACTTCTTTCATGACGAGGGCACGAATCGCTTCGTCTTGGCCAATAAGTTTTGGATAGTTTTTCGCGCTAGCATACCAGCGCACCGACGCAGTTTTATTGATGCCGATGCGAAGACCTAACGGGTTAATTTTATTGCCCATGCTTCTGTCCTTTATAAAACATCATCTTGCTCCTTCGCGCTCGTCAAGCGTCAGTTCGATGTGGCAGGTGCGCTTGAGTAACTGGTGCGCCTGTCCTCTAGCACGGGGTAAATAACGTTTAATGCGTGGTCCTTCGTTCACCATAATTTTGGAAACGAACAGGGTATCTTCAAACATATCGTGGTTGTTGATAGCGTTCGCCTTGGCACTTTGCAAAAGTTTAAGAATAGGTTTTGCGGTGCGGCGGTCTGTGAACTTGAGAATCGCTTCGGCTTCGCCTACGCCTTTACCACGAATAAGATCAGCGACGAGACGTGTTTTGCGCGGAGTCGAGCGAAACATCGAAAGTTTGGCGGTGGCGGGCATTACTCGTCACCCCCCTTGCTTCCGCCGTGAGAACGGAAGGTGCGCGTAGGTGCAAATTCACCAAGCTTGTGTCCAACCATGTTTTCTTGGATAAACACGGGCGTGTGCTGTTTGCCATTGTGCACGCCGATCGTCTGCCCAATCATCTCGGGGACGATGGTACTGCGGCGGCTCCAAGTCTTGATGACTTTGCGGTCACCCGAAGCGATGGCAGCGTCTACTTTTTTAAGCAGGTGCGCGTCAATGTGGGGGCCTTTTTTCATACTTCTAGCCATTTCCTGTTACCGTTCCCTTCCGACGGCGCACGATAAAGCGTGAACTCGTCTTGCGTTTGTTGCGGGTCTTAAGACCCTTGGCATTTTGACCCCAAGGACTGCGCGGTTGTCCACCACGTGGCGTGCGACCTTCACCACCACCGTGAGGGTGGTCTACAGGGTTCATAGCACTACCACGGTTATGTGGTTTGCGGCCCATCCAGCGTTTACGGCCTGCTTTGCCAATCGTGATGTTCTTATGTTCCAAATTTCCTACCGTTCCCATTGTGGCGTAGCACTCACCGTGAACACGGCGCAACTCGCCCGAAGGAAGTTTAAGCGTGACGTAATCGCCGTCACGACCTTGAATCTGAATGGACGTGCCAGCACTGCGAGCGAGCTGAGCACCCTTACCAGGAATCATTTCGACGCTGTGAACAACAGCACCGACGGGAATAAAACGAAGCGGCAGTGCGTTACCAGTTACAGGTTCTGCTTCTGGCCCTGCAACGATAATCGTGCCGACCTCGAGCTTATCTGGAGCCAAGATATAACGCTTCTCACCGTCTGCGTAATTGAGCAGGGCAATGTTCGCGGTGCGGTTCGGGTCATATTCGACACTCGCCACTTTAGCGTTAATACCTACTTTGTCATGACGCTTAAAGTCGATGATGCGGTAACGACGCTTGTGTCCACCACCACGAAAACGTGAGGTGATGCGGCCACGGTTGTTACGTCCGCCGTGACGCTTCTTGGTCTCGAGCAGTGACTTTTCGGGTTCATTCCCAGTGGTCACTTCCTTAAAGTCTGAGGTCGTGATGTAACGACGCGAAGGCGTATAGGGGCGATACGATTTAATTGGCATACTATCCTCCTAAGCCCTCGAGTTGCTGAATACGCTGCCCAGCTTTAAGCGTAACAATCGCTTTTTTGCGTGCAGGGGTCGTACCACGAAAACGCCCCAAGGTTTTTTCTTTACCACGCACGTTGAGAATATTGATCTTCGTCACATCAATATTAAAGAGTTTTTCCAAAGCGTCTTTGACTTGCGTGCGGTTAGCATCAGGGTGAACATAGAACGCATACTTACCTGCTTGACCTTCCTCACGGGTAATGTTTTGCAGGGCTTTCTCGCTCACAATCGGGGTAATGATGACTTCGTGCGGACTCATGACGCGGCCTCTTCTTTCTTATCGAACATAGAAGCGTCTGCAAGCACAAGGTCATGCTTCAAGATGTCATAAACGTTAATGCCACCTGTTGGCACGATGCCAACCCAAGGCAAGTTACGTGCAGCACGGCGCACCATTTCGTTGTCGGTGACGAGCAAGACTTTTTCTTTACCGTCTATACCGTTTTGCTTCGCCCAGGAGACAAATTCTTTGGTTTTGCCGTTGATGCTAGCGAAAGAATCAACGAGTGTCAATTTACCTTCTTTAGCACGCGCGGATAAGGCCATTTGAAGACCCAACTTGCGAACCTTTTTAGGAAGCGTGTAGCCATAATCTCTTGGAAGTGGGCCGAACGCAACACCGCCACCTCTAAAAATAGGAGCTTTGTAACTTCCGTGACGTGCACGACCTGTACCTTTTTGCGCGTACATTTTTGCCGTCGTACCCGACACCGTACCGCGTGTTTTTACACTCGCAGTTCCTGCGCGACGTTTAGAGAGTTGCCAGTTGATCACTTCAAATAAAACAGCTTCTTTAGGTTCAGGGAGTTCAACCGTTACTGAACGGTTACTACCCAAAACATTCAAGGTGTACGCCATACTTACGCACCACCTTTCTTACGCTTGGAATCTTTGATAACAACAAGCGAACCATTCGCACCAGGGATGGCACCTTTTATAAGGAGGAGATTGTCATTGGAGCGAACTTCAACAAGCGTAAGACCAGAAACGGTTACGCGCTCGCCGCCATAAACACCCGCCATGCGCTTGCCCTTGTACACACGACCAGGCTGTTTACGCTGACCAATCGAACCAGGGTGACGGTGCTTTTTCTTAACACCATGGGACGCACTCATGCCGCTAAAATTCCATCGACGCATAACACCCATGGTGCCGCGACCTTTGGTGGTTCCCATTACGTCTACAAGTTGACCGTTTGCGAAAATGTCTACCTTAACCGCCTCACCTTCTGGGGAGAAGTCACGGAACTCGAGTAAATGTTTTTGGGGTGCTGCGTTGGCAGCTTTGGCGTGACCGAGTTCAGGCTTGGAGGCGCGCTTGACGAGCTGCTCTTCCCAACCCAGTTGCACCGCGCTGTAGCCATCTTTTTCTGGCGTTTTGCGCTGCATCACAGGGCACGGGCCCGCCATAACAACGGTGACAGGGATTAGCTTGTCATCTTGCCATATCTGGGTCATGCCGATTTTTGTTCCTAAAATACCCTTCATGGTTTAACGCCCTCCGACGGTCTTAATCTCGATATCTACACCTGTGGGCAAGTCGAGGTGCATGAGGCTATCAATAGTGCTTTTGGTGGGGGTCTTAATGTCAATAAGACGGCTGTGTGTGCGGATTTCAAAGTGCTCGCGGCTGTCCTTGTCAATAAAGGGGCTACGAAGCACGCAGTAACGGCGCGTGTCTGTTGGAAGCGGCACAGGGCCAGCAACTTTGGCCCCAGTGCGACGCACCGTCTCGACAATTTTTGTTGCCGAGGAATCCAAGCTCTTGTGGTCAAAGCCCTTGAGCTTAATACGAATACGAGGTGACGTTGCCATGATTACTTCGTCACCGCCGTGACAACACCCGCACCAACAGTCCTGCCACCTTCACGAATGGCAAAACGCAGCCCTTCTTCCATGGCAATAGGTTTGATAAGGTCAACATTCAGCTCCACATTGTCCCCAGGCATAACCATTTCTACAT
>JBOFGY010000269.1:0-9806 GCA_051649365.1 Trueperaceae bacterium | reverse complement strand
GCAAGCGCGCTGGCGCTGGAATCATCACCTCGTGCGCGGTCTTTCTCCTTGGCAACGCTTGACGGGCAAAGTTTCACCGCACTGGCTTTGTGCCCTCGTTACTCCTCTTAGTCGCTCAACCGATTTCTCGGGGTGACTCAGTGAAAGAAAAACACCAGGACACCAGTAAAATAACTTAGTAATGACAGAGAGTGGCGAGATACTACACGCACTTGCCTTTAGCCTTAGTGTCCTCTCTATACTGTGGTTTGGGAAGAAATGCTTCATGTTAAAGCCAAGTAAAATGTGGTATAAATGTAATCTATAGTAGAAGGATAAGAAATATAGATTGCACCCACATAAAAAAGGACTGGGGTCACATTAAGTGTTGCAGGTGTAAGTAAGGGAGATCGATGTGAAGAAAGTGTGGAGGATGCTCGGGTTACTGCTCGGTGCGGTAGTGGTTGTATTCCTCGAAGCATGTACAGAAGATTTTATCTACCGCGCTCCTCAAAAGACTGAACCTCCAGTGACCGATCCTGGGCCAGCTCTCGAGGAGATCGCCATCAGTTTTGTAGCAGCAAGCTCCGAAGATTGGAAACTCGAGTCCGTGCTAGGTCCCCTTACGACAGTTCCTGCAGGTGAACTCGACCCCACAATTGCGCTCGAGGTAGGCAAACGCTACCAGATTATTAATAAAGGTGGAGCAGCTCATCCCTTTGCTATTGTGAGTCAAGATGCTTCGACGTTGCTTTTATCTGAGTGGGGCATCGGAACGTTTGAACAAAACCCAACTATTAACTTTGTAAAAAATTCTGATGGTTTCACCTTCACCCTCACGGGCGAACTCGCAGCCCAGATGGCGAGTTATGTCTGCACCTATCACGCGGACATGGCAGGCATCATCACCGTGACGGGTTTGTAGGGTGGCGGGCGTGAAGTGCACGTGTTATCATCACAACCCTATGGCTATCGAACGTACATATGCAATGGTAAAGCCTGATGGCGTAAAGCGCGGGCTCATCGGTGAAGTTGTTTCTCGCATTGAAAACAAAGGCTTTCGCATCGTTGGCATGAAGCTCATGCAGATTTCGCGTGAAACCGCCGAGAAGCACTATGGTGAACACAAAGGTAAGCCTTTCTTTGAAGGACTCGTCAGTTTTATTACGAGTGGCCCCGTTGCGGCAATGGTCATTGAAGGTGAAAACGCGATTCTCGAGTGGCGCAAGATGATGGGTGCAACAAACCCCAAAGACGCAGCTCTCGGCACGATTCGCGGTGACTTTGCCAGCACGATTGATGAAAATGTCGCACACGGTTCGGATGCTCCTGCAACCGCAGAGCGGGAGATTGGGATTTTCTTTAAGGCTGAAGAGCTTCTATAAACGTGTTCTGTGAATCGTTTGAAAAAAAGAGGATAGGTTGAGACATTCTTGATTTTATTTTGTAAAATGAGTATACGGATATGGAAATTTCAGAGGTTTTGATTCCAGTATTAACTCTTGTCGCATCAGTATTAGGGACGTTTCTTGCTCCTTGGGCAAATTGGCGGTTCGAGGAAAAAAAGCTTCTTAGAACGAATCGGGAACAGTTAGTTGCCGAATGTAGAGAAGCACTTTTGGCAGAAGAAGATTCTTCTGCCAACTTTAGGAACTTGCCTATTTACTCAAGGGTTGAGCCATTTTTAAGTGAGAAATTGATTGGGGATATCGCGAGAAATGTTTGTACAATACGTGGGGGAGATTTAAAATCTTCAAAAGAAATTCCGCGCTTATCTGTTGGCGAATATCGTCAAGATTTATTAGGTGAATTGGCAAAGCTGGAAAAACGCTGGAAACTAGTTTAACCACCTGTGTATCATTCTTCTTTAGCGTTCCGCGTCTTTCCCCAAGGCAAAGCCTCCAAGTGGGCATTCCCAAGTAGAGCTTGGAAAAGAGAAGAATCTTAAAATAACTTCATGATTATTCGACTTCTCACACCTCAAGACCTTGTGGCTTTTCGAGCCTTAAGGCTCGAGTCCCTGCACCAAGAACCTACCGCGTACATGTCATCACCCGAAGACTTCGAGCAAGAAAGTCTCGAGTCCATCAAAGCTCGTCTAGAAGCAAAAGCAGTTGGCAATTTTGTTGTCGGGGCATTTCAAGGTGAAAACCTCATTGGCATAGCAGCCTTTGTTCCTGAAACGCGGCGCAAAATCGCGCACAAGGGTTTTATCTCGAGTGTGTATACTACACCTTCACAACGCGGTAAGGGCGTAGCAAGAGCAATGATGCAAGCCTTACTCGAGCGCGTAAAAACTTATCCGCACATCAAGCACGTGAATCTCGCGGTTGTGATGTCACAACAGGCTGCAAGACAACTTTATATTTCGCTCGGCTTCAAACCTTGGGGATTAGAGCGCAATGCCACCTATGTGAATGAAACGTTTTATGACGAAGAGTGGTTCGTACTCGAGCTTTAGGTTTCAAGCGGAAGGATGACGCGCACGGTAGTACCTTCGTTAGGTGCGCTAAGAATTTCATAGCTTGCACCTACAGACTCAGCGCGTTCACGCATGGAGTGAAGCCCGATATGACCTGGAAATTCTTGCTGGGTATTAAAGCCCACGCCATCATCGCGCACCTCGAGCCTTAGTGCTTTCTCTTCCAAACATAAACTTATCCAAACATGTTTGGCTTGTGCGTGTTTGACGATGTTGTTCATCGCTTCTTGGGTGATGCGGTAAAGCATTTCTTTTACCTTGAGGGACACACTAGGTTCACTCTGCAAATTTAACTCGAGCCCAAAGCGGTGGCGCAGCTCGAGCGCACGCAGATGTTTGCGCAGCGCGATCACGAGTCCTTCAGTCTCGAGCGATTCTGGGCGCAACTCAAAAATAAGCGATTTCATTTCGGCCATGGCCGTGTCAGCCATGTAAATCAAATACTTGAGTGACCGCTCAAACTCTTTTAGCTTGGCTTCGCTCGAGTTAAGACTTAGGGCATTCTTAGCACTGTTCGCGCCTAAACTAATGCCGTATAAAGCTTGTGAAACGGAGTCATGTAAGTCTCTAGCTAGGCGTTGGCGTTCCTCGAGGGCGGCTTTGCCTTGAGCCTCTTCAAACAACCTGGCGTTTTCAACGACGAGCGCAATCTGACTGACAATGGTGCTGAGTTGTAGCAAATCGGTGAGGTTGGGGTCGAGTCCTTTTGGATAATACACGACGACAGCACCACCTGCATACTTAGTAACAGGCATAGGAACAGCGACGGCAGTTCCCCAACTTTCTTTCTCGATGAGGGGGAGGGCAGCATTGTAATATTTATTGACACGAAGAGTTTTAACGAAGTCTTTAACTACCACGACCTCGTTAAGTCGAATGGCGCGTTGTGACAAGGTTTCAATTTTGTTGGCACGAATGTCATGGAGTGCTTCGCCAAAGCCCACTGGATAACCGTAGGCTCCAGTTAGGCCAAGGTCAGTATTGCCTGACGTGTAGATTTCTACGGCGCAGGCGTCGGCTCCTACGGTTTGTGCGACACGTTGGGCAATCATTGTAAGGTTGGTTTCAAAACCTTTAGAAAGGCTGAAGCTCGAGGCAATCTCTGCCAATGCGAGAGCTTCGCGTTCGGCACGTTGTGAGAGTTCTAAAAGCTTTTCGCGTTCAATCTCGACTTGTTTACGCGACGTGATATCCCAATTGATTTCAATAATCTCGAGGGCCTTGCCATGGTCGTCACGGCGCAGGGCCTGGCGACTTAGTACGGTGATTTTTTCGCCGTCTTTGCGTGTGTGTTGCAGTTCGCCGTCCCAGTAGCTCTCCTCGAGCAGTGTTGTTGTGGCGGTGTCTCTCGAGGTGTTTAAGAACCGTGTTTGGAGTATGTCGTTTGAAACACGCCCTATAACTTCTATTTCTTCGTAGCCATAAAGTTCTGTTGCAGCTTCGTTCCAAGCCGTAATCACATCGTTGGCATCACGGATAATAAGTGCTTCGTTGGCGAGTGCAAGAAGGTCGGCTTGTTCACGCAGCGTTTTGGCTTGGGAAGCTAAAAGTTGCTCGGTAGCTTTACGCTCAGAGATGTCGGTGTGCGTGCCAATCCACTCACGTATGTCGCCGGTATCTGCAAACACGGGCGCACTACGCACACTAAACCACACGTACGCACCGTCAGCGCGGCGCACGCGGTGTTCAATGGCGTAAAGCGATTTTTCTGTTAGTGCTTTTTGCCAGGTTTGCAAGGTTATTTCTTTGTCATGGGGATGAATAGCGTCTGACCAACCACTTTGTTTATAGTCGGCAAAGGTTTGTCCTGTAAAAGCTCCCCATTGTGGTAACTCGTGAATGACGTTGCCAAGGGCATCCGTTGTCCAGACAATGGTACTGCTAGCTTCGATAAGGGAGCGGTAGCGTTCTTCTTGCCGCTCGAGTTCTTGGTCTACGCGCAGTTTTTCTAGCGTGAGCCAGGTGCGCTCGGCGATGGTCTTGACAAGATTAAGTTCCCGTTCACTCCAGGTGTAAGGCGTGTCACTGGCGATGGTGAAGCTGCCAACAAGGTGACCTTGACGTAGAAAGGGAATATGGATAAACGCTTCAATGTTACTGGGCTTAAACTGCTTTTCATACCAGCTTGCAAGCCGCTCATCGGTTGCGACGTGATAAGCGACGGTTACACGCTTTGCTTCACCGTCCTCGAGCAGGACAGGATTATAAAGGTAAAGCGGTTCCTCTCGAACCATAAAAGGTTTGTCGTTTGAGAAACCTGCGTGAAGTTTGTAGCGTTCGTTCGTTTTATCTAATTCGGCAAAAAAACAGTCGGGTAATTCTAAATATTCACAAAGCCTTTGACTAATAATGGCGAGTAAATCTTTAGCATCGTCAGCGTTACGCAAGGACTCGCTGATATCTCCTAAAAATTCATTATCGAGTTCTAGATTTTTACGTTCTGTAATATCGCTGATCGTCCCCGTCCATTCGAGAAACTCTCCGCTGCTCGAGAACCTCGGTACGGCCCGTGTGGCAATGTGACGGCGTTGATTACCTTTGGCATTCGATTGATATTGCAAATTGAAGGCTTCACGTTTTTGCAGCGCAACACGCCAGCTTTCAGCGACACGTGCGCGGTCTTTCGGGTGAATGCCCTCTAACCAACCGTCATCTTTTGCAACTTCAGGGGTTTGTCCCGTAAGTTTTTGCCATACCTCCTCTGCACCGAAGCTTCGTCCGGTTTCGTCGGCTGTAAAAATAGCCTGATTGGCTGCCACAACAAGAGAGCGGTAACGCTCTTCACTCTCGGCGAGGGCAGCCGCAGCGTTGACGCGCTCCGTGACATCGGTGTGGGTGCCAATCCATTCGCGCACACTACCATCGTCATTGAATACGGGCACAGCTCGCACATCCATCTGGCGATAGATGCCGTCATGACGGCGCAAACGTTCACGCTCGAGATATATAGTTTTATTAGTAATGGCTCGAGACCACGAGGTTTTGATACGCTCGCGGTCACCGTCGTGTATGGCATTGAGCCAGCCCCATTCTTTTTCATCGTCCCAGCTTTGCCCAGTAAAGGCGAGCCAACTCTCTTGAGGTTCAGTGTTAAATCCTGCAGCGTCGGTTGACCAAACAAGTTGTGTACTTGCTTGCACGAGTGAACGGTAACGCGCTTCGCTGTCGCGCACGTTTTGCTCGAAGGTTTTGCTTTCCGATATGTCCACAAAAGATACGGCGAAGCCGTTACCTGTTTTTGCTGCTGTCGAGCGAAACCATTTGTTGATGCCTTCATACCGATAAGAAAACTCGCGTTGCCAAGGTTCTCCTGTTACCACGATGCGCACGTAAGCATCAAAGAGACCCTCGTCGCGGTTGCCAGGCATTTCAACGAGAAGATGTTTGCCAATTAAGGTTTCGGGATTGCGGCCTACCAAAGCACCTGAAGCAGGGTTGGCATAGAGCCATCGGAAATCTGTGATAATACCTTTTTCATTATATACGCTCTCAAATATCATAAAGCCGTCGGGGGTGGTTTGCTGCACAGCGCGGAAGCGTTCTTCACTTTCACGCAGCTCGAGTTCAGCACGTTTGCGCTCAGTAATGTCTATGTCAATGCCAAGTACGCGCACCACACGCCCAGTAGCGTCTCGCAAAATTTGAGCGCGACTTTCGAGCCAGCGCACAGCGTTTGCGCTGTTTATTGTGGCTGGATTCTCCTGTGCCATACTTGAAACAAGGATGCGGTATTCAAACACACCAGGACGATTTTCTTTTGCGTTCGTTATGCCGCTTACAAATGCTCTGTCAGCAGGGTGTACGCGCTCTAAAAAGGCTTCTGCACCGCCCTGAAAGGTGCCCGGTTCTAAACCTAGCAACCGCTCGAATTCTGCGGACCAACGATGTACATTTGCGACAATATCCCATTCCCACCAACCCATTTTGGCAGCCTCGAGAGCTAAATCGAGCCGTTCACGTTCTCCACTTAATGATGCTGTGGTACTTGTAATCGTGCGCGATAAGAAACCCAAATCGTCATGGGAGGGGATACGTCCTTGGCTTTCGACACTCTGCCGCTCTTGTCCAGCAATGGTAGCAGGCAGAGAAATATTTTGTGCGTGTAAAAGCTCTTTGGTGTTGGTAGCTAACTCTGTTAAGGGTCGTAAGCTCGTACCTGAGAGTGCGTAGCCTAAACAAAAGACGAGAACCGCCCCAAGAAGTCCGAGAATAAAAAAATTGCGTTGCACGCTCTGTAGTGCGGCATCTGTGCGCTCGAGAGGTACGATGAGTTGCAGTAACCTTGCATCAGCTAAGCGCATCGTAAAAGACCGCCAGCGCACGCCATTCACACGCTCGAGTCCCAAGCCCTGATAATTTACAGTCGTCAACCCTACACTTGGTAAGACTTTTATCCAAGGTGCATATGCGGGTACACCTGTCTCCAGGGTTTGCAAAGGTTCAACCTTAGGTGCTGCATCATCACTAACATTTTCTAAAAGATTACCATCACTTGTAAAAAGCCTTGCCGCAGTAGGAATGCTAATGTTGGGAGGCTCGAGTTTTCCGGTACGCTCGAGCACTACAGCTGTTTGCTGCGTGAGAAGCTCGAGCACCCCGTCTATATTCCTAAATGCTGCACGCTCATAAAAACCAAAACCTGCTACGAGCGAGAAGGTGAGGGCGAGGCTAGCAAGAAGACCATAAATAAGCGCGAGGCGTAGACGTAAATTCATAAGTGACTTAAATAAGATAGATCAACTTTATGTAGTTGACCTTGTAGTATCGTAGCAAAACTCTACCGTCGAATCTGCATTTTCTTTGTCATGGTGAGTTGTCGCTCAGAGTGGCTTATTCGTTTATGAATAAGTAATTGCAACCACGAGACAATCTTTCCAAAGCCAATGATGTGTAAGTATGGACAGACAAGCTACTTCTGGCAAAAAGTAGTTGCCTCTACTTCTCACTACTCCAACGATTCTTTATGTGGCGTTGCAACGCAAGAAAAAAGTTCGACGGATGAGCGAATATGTCCTATAAAGACAAACTCACTCGAGCCCAACTAAACCTTGCTTTAGCGCAAAGAGTGCAGCTTGTGTTCTCGAGGACAATCCTAGTTTTGAAAGCAAACTCGAGACGTGCGCTTTAATCGTATATTCGGACAAGGTAAGTTCTTTGCTGATGTCTTTGTTCGAGTAGCCGCGCCCAATCATTTTGAGAATATCGGTTTCACGTGGCGTTAGGGATTCGCGCATGTCGGGTGTTTTGACTTGGCGCATGAGGCGTTTAGCGGCTTCAGGGTGAAGCCTTACTTCGCCACGCCCAGCAGCGTGAATTGCGTCAATGAGTTCTTGTGGCTTGCTGTCTTTAAGGAGATAACCGGTTGCACCTGCTTGCACAGCACCAATGACTTTTTCATCCTCGAGCACGCTCGTGAGCGCGATAATCTCGATGTCGGGATGATGTTTTTTAAGTTTGCCTATTGTCGTTACGCCGTCCATCACAGGCATGATTAAATCCATAAGCACCACATCAGGTTGTAATTTGGCGACTTGCTCGAGGGCCTCTTGGCCGTTTGAAGCTTCACCGACAATCTCGAGACTTCTATCAAACCCTAAGTACATTTTCACACCTTCGCGCACCATTGAGTGATCATCTACAATGAGTAAGCGAACAGTTTCATTCGGTGCTTCCTCTGTGGCTTCCATAACAGCATTGGCTGCATCTACCTTGGTCGTTGCTTTATCTGATGTCATATGTCCTCTCCAATCTTTTTTTGATTTTCTTACAGTTTTTGTTTCCTTGCAGTGGTATTTGTACTACTAATCAATGCAGCTTCAATGTAACGAAATGTTTGACTTCGCTCGATTGGTGCGGTTCGGTAGACTCTCTACAAACTTTACACCGCTTCTCCGTTTTTGTAATCCCCCACTAAAGTGCTAGACCTGCTAATATCCATCGCCTGACGACGCAAAGGGCATTTTTTAGCACACTAAAACGTGTAAGAGCTTTACTGATTACACAGTTAAAGCAGAGAGGAGCTGAACGTCAATGAGTTGGATTATTGCCATTTTAGTAGGCGCATTGGTTGGTTGGCTAGCAAGTATCATCATGAAAACAGACTCGCAACAAGGTCCTATCGCAAATATTCTTATTGGTGTAGTGGGAGCGGCTTTAGCACGTTGGTTCTTTGCCGACGTACTAGGAGTTGGTGGTACAGCTGCCGGTACGTTTTCCATCATGGGCATTGTCTGGGGAATCATTGGTGCTATTGTGTTAATTTTCCTGCTTAAAGCTTTAAGAGTCCTCAGGTAACAAAGGGTTTTTGGTTAGTAAACAACCTAGAAAGTTTAGAGACATTTTAGGGGTAATAAAGGAGTATTTTATGTATTCAGCCGAAGCGAGTGTAATGATTAGTTCTGATCCGCAGAGAACATGGGCATATATATCAGATTACAAAAACTTTGATAAGTTTATGTCGAATGTGCGCGAAATCAAAATGCTTGATGAGAAAACATCTGAATGGCATTTGTCTGGTCCTTTGGGTATTCCTGTCGCTTGGAAAGCCGTCACCACAACCTTCGACGCGCCAACTAAATTAGCCTGGCAATCCCTCGAGGGCTCACTAGAAACAAATGGTTATATTCTAGTGGAATCTTCAGGTGCAGGCTCGAAAGTGACAGTGAATGTACGTTACAACCCACCTGGTGGAGCTATTGGCGAAGCTTTCACGAAAATCTTCAAAGACCCGCAAAAGATGCTCGAGAGCGACCTAGAAAAATTAGGAGAACTTGTAGCAGGTTATCCTGTTGATGCTCGCAATGAGAAGCTAGATACTGTAAGAACGAGGGCTTGAGGAAATAAGAGTTTTCCTCAAAGCTCTAAAAATTTTAGAGAAGAGGCTTTAAAATAAATGCAAAAATCAACTGGCGGGTGCTGAGTCTATAAGACACGTCATCCGCTTTTATGTTGAAAGGGTAATGCCCCAGAAAATCCTTCCAAAACCTGGACAGTATTAGAGAGTCCAGCGAATAATGGAGGAATATGGGGAAACAGCAGAAGAAATGGACAGTGGAACTCAACGAGCAAATGGTCATGTCGTTACGGCGTTTTTGTCCGATGGCAGACATCCAGTATCACCGTTTGCGTGACTTCAGGCGAACGCTGAGCCATAAAACACAAAAGGAGCAGTTAAACGTACAACAGGTTGAGAAAATACAACAAACTGCCGAGTTACATCCCACCTATGGTTATCGCTTAATTTATCAAGAACTCTCAGGTGAAGTTGGTCGAGAATTTATCCGTGAAACGCTGAAATCTTTAGGGTTAAATCCAAAGCAAGTAAAGAAGGTTAGACGCAAAGTTC
>JBOFGY010000268.1:0-13054 GCA_051649365.1 Trueperaceae bacterium | reverse complement strand
AGTGCCTGAACTAACGAGTCTCGTGCGCACTATGCAACATACTCACGCTACGAGCACCACCGCTGCAAACGTTCAGATTGAGGACACCTTTCGTTTTAGCTCAGCACAGAGTTTTGAAGTAGCTCTCACCACGTTGGGCAGTTATGCGAAAGATAGCCATGAATTGTTACGTTTTACCCATAAAGACCAAACCTTACTCGCCAAGATTGAAACCTCTGCACCTTGGACATTAGTGGAAGAAGTGATTGATGAAGAGGGACTTGTCTTTACTCGCATTGGGATTCGCTTACAAAAACCTGCAACGACAGGCTTTGTTAAGGTTACATTTACTGAAGCGAACTAATCCTTGGGCATCGTCGTCTACTCGCTGGGAAGCACCAGTGCGACCTTGGCCCAACGTCCGCAGAGCAACATTCCGAGCACGTAATACACCATGAGGATGGCAAGTAACACCGCTAAGTAGAAAAAGGTTCTCGAGACTAAAAACGTCATGGCAGCAAACCAAGCAGGTGTAGAGAGCAAAACACCTGACATAATGCTCGCGGACAAAGCCGCTTGTCTACCTCCAGTACGGCTTACCCCAAAACTAAACAGCAAAGCAAGCGGCAACTGCGCTACCGCCAATACACACAAAATTTGAGGCAGCAACACCCCTGAATCTTGTCTACCTGCTACCACGAGCATGAGTGTTGTTAACAATGCAGCAACGAAAGATTGTGCCACGAAGGTCAGAGCGTAAACTGTACGTAACACATTAGCAGCCTGCCCTTCGCTAAGCTGCTTCCGCTTCAAAAAGATTTGCAAGTCTTGGAGCACGTTACCTAGTGTATAAGAAAACAATTAGTGTATAAGAAAGCGTGTATCAGAAAGCCAATAACTCACAATAACTACACGAAATAGATTAGGGGCGAGAAAAAGCAGGATTGCTTCGCAGATTTGGTAGTGCTCCGCTTTGGGAAGGGTTAGCACCTCCTATACTTCGGCTCGCAATGAACAAATGATTCGTCATTGCGAGCTGGACTCGTGGTGTGTTTGTCGTTAACGTAGCGCATCCTTTTAGCCTTCTAATCCCCGCATTGTAAACATATTGGCTAACCTCCCAGCAAAAGGTTGTTGCAACAACAGTTTCGCCAAAACATACTTTGTACCACCAAAGCGTGTCGCGCGGCCCATACGCATATTGAACGCCGCACGGCGCATTACATTACGTGCCACGCGCTGTTGCTGCTCGTCATAGTGTTTTAAGACGCTTAGAGGTTGTTGCTCGAGCACCACTCGAGCCAACACCTCTGCTGCTACCCAAGCATCGAGCCAACCCAAATTCATGCCTTGCCCACCGATGGGACTGACCACATGCGCTGCGTCACCGGCCAAGAGCACACGGTGCTTTACAAATGCTCTCGCCACATAATGCTGTACGCCAAAACTGCTTAGCATCGTATTACTTTGTAAAGGTAACTCGAGCCCTAAACGCTCGCGGACGAGTGAAGCAAGCTGTTGTACTGTTGGTTGCATCTCTCGAGCTTTTGTTCTTGCCACCCAACGCCGTAAACCCTGCGCCAAGGGGAAGGATTCCACCAAGCCATCATCCGTGAGGTAAATCGCAGCGTCCGTGCCAAAATTTGTCGTGTCTGCAAAGTCCCCCATAACGTAGGCATCCCGATAATCCCCACCTTGAAATGGAATCTGCAAACATTCCCGAAGTTTACTGTCTTTACCATCACAAGCAACGACAAATTTCGCACGCAAGGTTTTCCGACCTAACTGTTCTCCCTGCTGCGCGTTCGGGTAGGGCTGTACGTCTAGTTCTACGTCTTCTTGATTCTGTCGTAAGGCTGTAACCTCGAGCCCACGCAGCAATGGCGATGAATCCAATGACGATGAACCCAATGACGATGGAGCCAATGACAGCGAAGCTAAAGCGCAAAGTCGTTTTTCTAAAATGGCTTCCGTCTCGAACTGTGGCAAACTCAGCACGAAGTTATAGGGTTTCTTGCAGCTTGAAAAGTCCAGCGTCCCCACGTGTCTTCGGTTAATAAACCCGTGTCCACGCGAAATTTTTACACCACGCCTTAGCAGCTCAGAAACAACACCAAGACCTTCGAGCTTTTCCAAAGAAGGCGGATGAATCCCGATGGAGCGCGAATGCTGAAAGCTCGAGTGTCGCTTTTCAATAACCTTGAACGACACGCCGAGCTGCGCTAGTCGGCACGCGAGGAAAAGACCGACAGGGCCAGCTCCGACGATTACAACATCGAAGGGAGGAGAGAGGTGTACTAAGCGAATGCGTTGGGAGGAGGGAGGAATCACGTCTTCTTCTTCTCCCATAGCAATAGATTTCGGTAGGGGAACATGGGTTTGACCTGCCAAGTAGCTGGAACAACATTTTGTAATTCTTGCTTTGTAAAACTGCGCCGAATAGAACAGAGACCATCTTCGGTGACAAAAGAATTCCAAAACAAAAGTTTACTAGCTGTAAAACTAGCGTAGGCTAAACTGCTACGCCGAATATCATTGTGAAGTGAGAAACATTTTGCCAACCGTTCCGAATCTTGGCAAAGCGCGACCACCTCTGCATCGTCTAAATGATGAAGTACATGATTTGAAATCACGATGTCAAACTGTCGTCCTGCTGCTAGTAATGCCGCCGAAGTCGTGCTTTCAAAATGCACGTTAAGCGGATTACTGCGCTTTCGGGCATACTCGAGCGCTCGAGTATCGGGGTCAACTCCCCGCAGCGTTACCTTCAAACCATCCTGCTGTGTCCAGAGGGCAAGCTGACGAAGAATGTCTCCTCCACCACAACCCACATCGAGCAGCGTCGCACCGTCATAAAGCCTAGGTCGCAAATAATCTTTATAAATCCCCAACCAACCCGACAAAAACTGATTCACCACGTGAAAATACTGGTAGGTGTTGTTCAATTTTTGTAGGTCACACTGGGGGTCGTCCATGCGCTCACGGAGGTGAACAGCACGTTTGGGTAAAAGGAAAGACATAGGGTTCGGGGTTTGGGGCGCAGGGTTCGGGGTAAAAACTAAACGTTCTGTACCCCGAACCTTGAGAGGCCTTTAGCCGAGCGTATCATGCTGTTGTCACACAACTAAGTGAGTGATTCGTTGATGATACCATAGGCTAAATCTCACACTTTCGTAAAAAGCCCACTCTCGACGGTAAGTCCTGGGCCAAAAGCCATGGCATAGATTTTTTCGTCATGTTGGGCTCTCTCTAATAACTTCTCGAGCACGAATAAAATCGTGGCACTACTCATATTTCCATAAGCGCGCAAAACCGCTCTGGGAACCTCGAGCTGCGCTTCACCAAGCAGCAAACCATCGCGCACTTTGTCTAGGATAGCCCGGCCACCTGGATGCACCGCCCAATGGGTAATGTCACTTTTAGTGAGTGAGGCTTGTGCCAGCAAGGGTTCAATCGTCGTGCTTATGTTAGCCTCGAGAATACTTGGTACATAGGTCGAGAGCACGATATCAAAGCCGTTATCACCGACTGTCCAGGCCATATCTTCTTCACCGGTGGGGGTAATTGCGGTTGCAAAACTCTCTGCTCGTAGGGCTGGCCCACTTGGTGCCTTCGCACTAAGCAGAGCCGCCGCTCCACCATCTGCAAACACCGAAGCCGCGACAATGGTGTCTATATTGTCAGAGCGTTGTAGGTGAAGGCTGCATAGCTCGAGACTCACCACCAGCACCACAGCGTTTGGATCGGTTTCACAAAAAGCTTGGGCCATCTTCAGGGCAGGAAAAGCTGCAAAGCAGCCCATAAAACCCACGTGGTAACGATGCGTGTGTGCAGGAAGGCCAAGAGCTTTCACTACAAAGTAGTCTGGGCCTGGTGCAAAGAAGCCCGTGCAAGACACCGTAATGACGTGCGTGATGTCCTCGGGAGTAAAGCTCGAACCCCACAACACTTTTTGCGCGGCACAGACAAATAGTTTTTTAGCTTCTTCGGTGTAAAGCTCATTCCGGACTTTTGTACTTGGTGATTTGAGCGTGTGCGTCTCTGAATCATAAAACGGCCCCTCGGGCGCACCGAGTACAAAATCTTTAACCACACTATGACGTTTTTCAATACCTGACTGTGAATAGACACGGTGAACGAGACGCTCGAGCTTACGGTCTGTGCTGTACTGCAATTTCATACGCTCGCCTGCATCTGCTTGGAGGTAAATGGTGTCGGGTACAACTGTTGCGATGGAATGAATGAAGGTGTCCATGAATCATCTTACTAAGGACAATGATTAGGAACCAGTGGCAAGAGTGAGGGCCTCAGTAGCTCTTATGAGGTAGTAACCAAGCGTTCGTTTGAGGGTAGACAAAAATCTTAATAACGGGATTTAAGCAAGGCTTTAAAATTTGCCCGTGTTAAGGGATGAAGTGAGGTCGAAAGTAGCCAACTTCAATGGACTACCAGTTATCGCTATCACAACACTTGTGCTTTTCCGGTCTGGAACAGGCTCTCTTTTCTAACTCACCAACTCACAACCTCACCCTACGCGCTCAAGCCAAACTTGCTTGACCACTACATCAAACGGCGGCTTCGTTCCTCTAGCCTTCCTACGGCGTTGGCGGAAGACCTGTAGCTTGTGACTCACCTGCTCAATTCATTCAACCTAAAAAGGGATGACTCGAGCAATTAACATTTTTTAGTTGAAAACTTCGCTCTTAGCACCCAGTTCCATCCTGAGCTTAAAGGTTGCGTCTCCACGCTGCACGGTAACGGTGACGGTTTCGCCTACACCCTTTAGGTAAAGCTTTTCAATAAGGTCATTAAATGTTGGGGTTGCTTCATTATCTATAGCCACAATAATATCAGCGGCGGTAATCCCCTCTTCATCTACGACAATGTCGCGCAAACCCGCTTTATCGGCTGGCCCGTTAGGACGAACTTCCCATACAATAGGGCCAGGCAATCTTCCCAAATCAATCTTTTGCTGTCGAAATACTTCAGGCGCATAGCTGTCTGGTAAACCAGTTTGAACAGGTGGTCCACTAAAACCAATCACAGGAATATCATTTTTTTCACCGATCTTCAGTGCGGCAATCATGTCACTATCGGCACTTACTGGCACAGCGTAAGCTGCAAAATCACGTTCCTGCTCAATAAGACCACGCAAGAACGGTGGCACGACATTTTCAGTATCATCTTGTGAAGTCAAACTGTCAGGAATAAAGCTAATAAAACTAACCACACCAATGGCCTCACCGTTTCTGTTAAGCACAGGGCCACCTGAGTCACCAGGTGCAAGTGCCGCAGAAAGTTCGATGGTGCCATCGGCAAAACGCGCTCTCGGACGGGCCACACCTATTCTCGAGATAACGCCTGCACGTCCCTCTAAAAAGTCCATACGGCTACTACCAATCGCAACAATTTCTTCACCAACCGTTGCATCCCCCGTCGCAAGAGGTAAAAAAGGTACGCTCTCGGATACGGTAGCTTTTAGAATTGCTAAATCAAAATAAGCATCAAATCCTACAAGCTCGAGTGGATATTCTGTTTTATCTGGTGCAACAGCTACATACTGAATTGAGCGACGTACGTCGGCGCGATTACTCGCCTCACTGCGGTCTACCACGTGATAGGCCGTAGCCACGTAACCATCCTCGCTAATAAAAAATCCCGTACCAAGACCGAGTGGCGCACCGAGGTAACTTGGGTCGCCTGAGCGCGTTTCGATTTGCAACGTCGCGGGTCTAGCCCGTTCATAGACCGTTATGAATTCACCTGTTGGAGGTTCAATCTCTGGTAAGGCAAGCTGTGCGTGCTGATACTGATAAACACGCACAGGTTTCACTTGCCAAGCAAACAAGGCTGTTGCCAAAAAGAAGCCAAACAGCAACCATGTTAGACGGCGCGGCACGCTGAATTTAGACGAAGCTACCTTAGCAGGTGAGTTAAAGTCTGTATACTGGACAGATTGAGGTTTAGAATACTGAGTTTCAATATCTTGGGGTTCAGAGTTTTGAGTCTTGGCAGTAGGTTCTTGGGAGGGCTCGAGTGGATAGGGCTCTTTCATACTCTATTATTCGTAACAAGGTCTTCTTCTGTCTGCTGGGTACATGACAAAAAATTACCCTATGTCCCTCACCTTCTCTTGTGCTAGCCTAATCAGTCATGTCAAGCAGCGCATATGTCAACAATGCTGGTGAAGCAAATTATGGAGAGAAAATAAATGAGATTGCACGAAAGCTCGAGGCGTGGTCTGGGCCCTTTGTCATCATCAGTCATGTAGACCCCGACGGTGACGCCCTTGGTAGCACACTCGCGCTGAAACGCACCCTCGCCGCACTAGGGAAAACTACAACTCTTGTTATGAACGCGCCAAAGTATTTGCAGTTTTTGACTAATGCCAATGAGCTATCTGCACCCATGACAACTCTACCAGAAAACTGCTTACTCGCCATTCTCGATGTCGCTGAAATTAATCGCTGTGAAGGTTTACCTTTGGATATTATCCAAAACGCAGCGTTTAGCATCAATATAGACCACCACGGCACAAACAACCGTTTTGGAGATTTAGCTTGTGTAGAACCTAGCAAAGCCGCCACCGCACAGATGGTGAAAGATGTGGTTGATAGTTTAGAAACTATCACGGGTAGAACGCTGTGGTCCGTGGCTACCGCGACACCGTGCCTCACAGGAATTCTGACCGATACAGGTAATTTTAGATTTGGCAACACGACACCCGAAGTTTTGCACGACGCAGGTGAACTTTTGCAGCATGACGTAGCCTACACCGACCTTACAGACCGCTTGCAGTGGCGACACCGCGATTATTTTAAGATGCTTGGCAAAGTTATGGGAACGGTGGAGTTTCCACTTGGTGGTCTTGTCGCCGTTTGTCATTTGGATAAGAAAATGATTGCGGAAATTGGTGACACTGAGGATGACTCGAGCGACTACGTGGGTTTAATCCGCTACGCTGACGGCGTGCAAGTTGCCATCTTTCTAAGAGAGCGCGACGACTTTACAAAAATTTCTGTGCGAGCGCAAAAAGGTATTTCAGCCCAAGCCATTTGTATGGCTTTAGGTGGTGGTGGTCACGTGGCTGCTGCGGGGGCAAAAGTCAAGGGTGATGTAGCCGAGGCTAGAAAACAAATCTTAGCTGCAACTGAGGCTGAGTTAAAAAAGCATTCCTTACCTTAAGGACGGCTCGAGACATATGAGTCAGTTGGGAATTTTTCGCACAAATGACACAAAGTACGCCATTTGCGCTCCCTCTTGTCATTGCGAGTCTCAGCTTGTAGTGTCATCAACGGTAACTCATCAGCTACTTGTTACTCCACGAAGCAATCTTCCTTCTCTGACTCCACCACAAAGTAAGTAAAGAAGATTATGCATAAAGAACACGTTCACTCTCGGGCTCGATCCAACGAATTTTATCGCTTGGAAAACGCAGCCAAATCTCGCCATCCACTTTCACAGCAACATCAGGATGCGTCGAAACTTTTACTGTATCGTCACCAATCTTGACAGTAAGAAGATTTTGACTGCCAAGTGGTTCAACCACTAAGACGCGCACCGCGAGGGCATCCGCTCGAGGTGTTTGCAACACTTCCATATTTTCAGCGCGAATGCCCAGCGTCAAGGTTTTGCCTTCATAAGCTTTCAGCAAGTCTGTTAAAGAAGCTGACAGCGAGAGCTCGAGCCCACCCACCTTCGCTACAAGTTTCTCTCCCTGACGCACGATAGTTGCTGCCATAAAATTCATCGGTGGATTACCGATAAACCTTCCCACAAATCGGTTTGCAGGTTGGTCGTAAACATTGCCGGGTTCTGCCACTTGCTGAATCACCCCATCTTTCATCACCGCGATGCGGTCACCCATACTGAGGGCTTCGATTTGGTCATGCGTGACATAAATCGTCGTCGCATGAACGTCCGCGAGGAGGCGTTTAAGTTCTGCACGCATCTCGAGCCTGAGAAGTGCGTCTAGGTTACTGAGGGGTTCATCCATCAATAAAACACTGGCCTGCATGGCAATAGCTCTTGCCACTGCGACACGCTGGCGTTGTCCACCGCTCATTTTGCTAGGGTAGCGGTCAAGCATGTTTTCAATATGTAAAAGTTCCGCCGCTTCACCCACGCGCTTGGCAATTTGGGTTTTCTCGAGCCCTTTCATCTTGAGACCAAAAGCTATATTCTCGCCCACTTTCATATGCGGGAAAATCGCATAACTCTGGAACACCATCGAGATACCACGTTCTCTTGGCGGCACATACGTCACGTCTTTACCACCAATCATAACGCGCCCATTATCCACCATCCCTAGTCCAGCCACTGCTCTAAGCAACGTCGTCTTACCACACCCACTTGGCCCTAGAAGCACTATAAATTCTTGGTCTTTAATCGTAAGGCTAACATCATTCAATGCGACAAAATCCCCGAATGTTTTGCGTGCGTTTTCTATTACAATTTCAGCCATGTGAAAAATCCTTTAAGCTATCGGCTATCAGCTATCAGCCTTCAGTAAAAATCTTTAGCTGATAGCTGATAGCTGATAGCTACTTACTGATTTGTCCCCACATATTAAACAAGTAACGGCGAATGATAAAAATAAAAATCAGTGATGGAACCATTATAAAGAAGGCACCCGCGAACTGATACGCTTCGGACGAGTTGCTGAGTGCAAACAGAACTTGTGCTGGTAGAGTACGGTTTTGGATGGTGAGAACGCTGGCTGCAAAGACTTCGTTCCAAGACATGACAAAAGCGAAAATACCTGAAGCTGCAATACCTGGTAACGCTAACGGAAAAACAATTTTGCGGAAGGCTTGAAAAGGGGTGCAACCAAAGACCATGGCCGCTTCCTCGAGCTCGTAAGGAATACTTGCAAACACGCTTCCCAACACGAGCACTGTCGTTGGCAATGTAAGCGCAGTGTGCAACAAAGCCAAGCTGTAAACACTATCAAACATTCCAAGGCTAATAAAAATTACGGCAAGTGGTACAGCCAAAATCACAATAGGAAACGCTCGCACGGCTAAGATTGAAAGTCTAAACACGTCACGCCCCTTAAAGAGATAGCGTGAAACTGCATAACCCGCTGGTGCTGCAATGATGGTGGACAACAGCAGCGTTACGACAGCAACAATCACGCTGTTGATAAGCCCAGGAATGATGCCCCTAGATTGCAGGAAAAATTGCATCGTATCAAAGGAAAAAGGAATAAAGGGTAAAACATTCTTTGGATAACTTCGCACGGTTTCTTGGGTAGTAAAGGCCATCGAAAAAATAAAATAAAGCGGCACGAGAATCCAGAGTGAAATTAAAACACCGATAATGTAGGTAACGACGTTGCCTATCTGTCTACGTCGCCGCATTGCACGGTGCAGTTTCTCGACTTCGCGTGAAACATTTGCGACGCTATTCATCGTGGAACCTCGAGAAGCTTTTCGTTACTGCCAAAGAAAACGGAACACTCCAACCCAGTTCGTCATTGCGTGTACAAAGTAGCAGAATTGGAGCGGTCAGGAGGTGCACTTCCTTCCAATGACCTCTTTTTGCGATTTGAAGTGGGGAAGTGACGAGGCAATCTTTTTGAACCAGCTTTACCACAAATTCAATGAAGAGAGATTGCTTCGTGGATGCGATAGTGCTCGGCTTTGTTAATAGCGAACGCAGCCTCAAGTTAGACTCGCAATGACAAAGAGTGAGACAAGGAAATTGCTTTGTGAGTACAGAAATGTTTGGCGGCAAACGTCGTGCTGCTGCGAATCTTATGAAAGATGCATAAATACGCCTTACAGGGTTTGAGCCATAAATGTTGAAAGGTATCATACTTGTATTTCCTCAGACGTGCGAACAGCTCTTAAATAGAACACAGCACTAACCATTGAAATCAGCAAAATCAGTGCAGCGTAAACGGCGGCCATATTGGCATTGCGAAGTTCGCTGTACTGTCTAAAAGATTCATTCGCTAACACCGTAACAATATCTCCGCCACTAAGCGCAACGACCACCGCAAATACTTGCAGTGCCAAAATCGTTCTAAGAATAAGTGCAACCTGCAAACTAGGTTTGAGCATCGGCAAAATCACAAAGCGAATTCGCTTCCATAGGCCAGCCCCAAAGATTTCTGCTGCTTCCAAAACTTCATCAGAAATAGCTTGCAAACCAGACACCACAATCACCATCACCAGTGATGTGGCCCGCCAAATTTCAGCCAACCAAATCGCAATGACAATCCAGTGGCGACTCGTGCTCGTTAAAAAAGCACTTGGTGAATCAATGAGTCCAAGCCCTTGCAAAAAACTATTCAAGAGGCCATTTTGGGTAAAAATAGCAAAAAACAAAATCCCTACCGCGAGTTCAGAAACGCCAAGTGGAATCGCAAAGATATAAAGGAACCAGCTCGAGCCTTTCAGCCTAGATTGAATAATCAGGGCCATGGCAATCGCCAGCGCAAACTGCACGGGAATAATCAGCACGGTAACGAGCAACGTCATGATGAGGGCGGGCCAAAAAAAGCGGTCATTGACCATGCGCGAAATAAAGCGCGTCGTTAATTCACCTGCATTCCCTCTGTCCACACGGCCAGTCGTGCCATTTTCATAGATTTGTAAATTCCGCGCAGGAGCCCAACCCTCAACGGTTCTACCTTGTCTCTCGCCAGAAATCCTGTACCAAAACTCGAGCCACTGGCTTTCTACGATTTCAACTTCGGTACTCGGGTCTAGCTTTGCTACAACAGCACTGCTACTATTCGCGCTTTCATAAAGGTCAGTTTGTGGGTCGGCATTGCTCCCCAACTTGCGGCGCACCGTACCCGTAGTGGGGTCATCTCGAATGCGAATCCGAGCTTCAGAAACCCAACCTTCTACCTCACCAGCGCGAACCAGGAACCACTGCTCGAGCGTTTCACCACTCGTAGGTGCTTCGTCCGTAGCAACTGCTTGCCCCTCGAGGATTTCAATTTGACTATTTTGTGACAAGCTACCCCTGATTGAACTCATTAACGAGGCTTCTGCACGTAAGCGCAACAACGACGTATCATCCCACACCGCTAGCTTGAGAGCCTGAAACATAGGCCAGGCAAAAAAGAAAGCCAGGTAGATAAGTGTAGGCGCAATCAGTAAGTATGGAGTCCAGGTGCGTTTCATCATCAATTCAAAAAGTAAACGAAGGTTTGTCGTAGTGAATTATAAACTTAACGAGGTAAAAGGTAGGAAGGTTAAAGGTAAGAAGGTTTTTTGTTTAACCTTTCACCTTTAACCTTTTACCTTCAACCGTTTTAGTTGACCTGGCAGGGCCCATCACTCTCTGGATCAGGTTGCCAGCAAGCCGCGCCTGTTTCGTCAAGCAGCGTTTGCAAATTGGCACCTTCTTCGTCTAACACTGTTCGGATGTCTTCATTCTCGAGCACAATACGGTCAAAGGCATTGCGAAAAATCTGGTTGATGTCGCCACTGCGTTCACCTAAACCTACAGGCAAGAGCGAAGCGATAGCATCGGGTGACTCGGCTTGAGCAGTAACAGCAGCCATTTGCAACCCAACACCTTCGGGCATACTCGAGGTGTCCACACCTTCAATAACGGGAAAGAAGCCCAACTCGTTTAAGACCTGACTCTGCGTTTCAGGCTGCAACAAAAAGTCAATGAGTTCGGCGGCAGCTTCTGGATTGGGCGATGTGGCAGGAATACCCAAGCCTGCAATCACAGGCATATAGCCGCGTCCTGCTGGGCCAGCAGGGGCAGGAAAAGCCACATAATCTTCTGGACTGGTGCTAAAAGCCTCGAGCAAGCGTGCGGTGTGGTCAAAGGCTACCCAGACATCTCCTGCTAAAAGGGGAACTTGCATAAATTCGTAATTGATAGATTCTGGGTGAATGTTGGGCCACAGGGAGTCCCTGGCCCAAGTCATCATCGCTTCAGCTTCGGCACTCTTAAACTGAGTGACCATGCCGCCTGTAAACGATGGGAAGAGATAGCCCTGAAGAAAACGGTGAAAAAGCCCTGCATGTGGCAAACCGCATTTGGGGCCGCCTGTTTCTGTAGTGAGGGTCGCGCACCACTCGCCAAGTTGTTCCCAAGTGAGCGCGTTAATGTCAGCACCTTCTGGTAAATACTCGAGGGCTTGCTTATTCGCAGCCATAATAAAAGTAGCTTGCGCCCAAGGGATGTACCCTAAAAAGTCATCCGAACCCAGCAGTGCTGTATCTATCAGCGACTCTGAAATACCCCTGTCGCTTAGATCATCAGCAATATCTACCATATTTGTGAGGACGCTTTCTTCTGCGAGTGGCGGAAAAACACCGTGCAACGCACCAAATACATCAATGGTTCCATCACCCGCTTGCTGTGCAGCAATAAGCTGATCGAGTAAAGGCCCTTCATCGGTGGAAGTAAAATCATAGCCACCAGCTTCTAAAATCGCTCTAAACTTTGCTTGCTCTTCGATGGGCGTAAATTGGGCGGAAAAGAAAGTAACCTGAGCGGCGGCACTCCCCAACCAACTCAGCAACCCTATGGTCACAAAAAGACCAAGATGCTTTTTCATCTTTCCTCCTTTGGCCACTTATGATAGGTGGCGATTATGATAACCATGACGAGAAGTTGATGAGCTTGTGAGAACTTTGGTTACAAACTCTAGTCGCCGAAATTGATGAAAGGGCTCGAGAAAAAGTCTATTTCTCATTTTCCCTGGATTAAAAAACGAGGAATCTGATAAACTGCCTTGATTTCTAGGAGGAAACAATGGCAACCAACACCATCGAACGCGAAAAGGTAAAGCTCAACAAACACAGCAAAACTATCACCGAAGGCGACCAGCGCGCCCCCAACCGCGCCATGCTTCGGGCTGTCGGGTTTACAGACGCAGATTTTGACAAACCCATAATCGGCGTAGCCAACGGACATAGCACCCTCAGCCCCTGTAACTCTGGCATTGGGCCGCTGGCGGATGAAGCAGTAGCAGCGATTTCAGCCGCAGGCGGAATGCCGCAAACCTTTGGCACTATCACCGTCACAGACGGTATATCAATGGGAACCGAAGGCATGAAATGCAGCCTGGTAAGCCGCGAAATTATTGCCGATT
>JBOFGY010000267.1:0-19655 GCA_051649365.1 Trueperaceae bacterium | reverse complement strand
GAGAGCGGGATTCCCAGTCGTTCACACGTCTCCTTGACCGTGTATCCCTGGTCTTCGACCAATCTGGCTGCGTCTAGCTTGAATTCGACACTGTATTCCCGTTTGTCCTTCTTTGCCGTTGCCATCCTAGACCTCCTGTATACCCTTAGTCTCTTACTTTTTTGTCTAGGATTTCAAGCCAACTCCACATCTTCCTTGACAAACGCTCTAGACATCTTTCCAACTTAGCAAAGAATCAACGTTCACTACGTTTTTATAGAAAAGAATGTAGACCCTTTATCTTCATCCGCATCGTGGTAAAAGGTCTACACCTACTTTTTAACCTATCGGGTCTAACCGCACTCTAACCGACCCTAAACGCCTGCCGCTTTGAAGGCTGCGTTCACAATCTCCTGTGCTTCGCTCTGGATTTGCTTTAAGTGCGCTTCACTCTTAAAACTTTCGGCATAGATTTTGTAAAGATTTTCCGTACCTGAAGGGCGGGCTGCAAACCAGCCGTTTTCAGTAGTTACTTTTAGTCCGCCAATAGCCGCGTCATTGCCTAGAGCCTTTGTGAGTTTTGCAGTAATTTTCTCGCCCGCAAGTTCATGTGCCGAAACCATCTCAGGCGATAAAGTTTTGAGCACGTTTTTTTGCTTCCCGTCCGCAGGTGCGTCTATGCGGCTGTAACTTGGTGCGCCAAATGTGTTTGTTAAATCGTTGTAGTGTTGCGCGGGGTCTTTGCCTGTTTTTGCCGTAATTTCTGCCGCGAGTAAATCCATAATGATGCCGTCCTTATCCGTTGACCAAGGGGTGCCATCAAAACGCACGAAAGATGCGCCCGCTGATTCTTCACCACCAAAACCATACGAGCCGTCAATAAGACCATCTACAAACCACTTAAACCCCACAGGTACTTCTTTAAGTATGCGCCCCAAACTTGTCGCTACACGGTCAATCATGGAACTCGAGACTAGGGTCTTCCCTACTGCCGCATCTTTGCGCCAGCTTGGGCGGTTTTGAAAAAGGTAGTTAATCGCAACAGCTAAATAATGATTTGGATTCATAAGTCCGGCACTTTTTGTAACAATGCCATGACGGTCATAATCGGGGTCGTTGCCAAAGGCAATATCAAAGTCATCTTTGAGTTTTATCAAACTCGCCATTGCGTAGGGACTCGAGCAATCCATTCTTATTTTGCCGTCTTTATCTAACGTCATAAAGCTAAAGGTCGGGTCAACACGCTTATTCACCATCGTCAAGTTAAGTTTGTAATGCTCTGCTATCGGCTCCCAATAGGCGATGCCCGCACCACCCATCGGGTCAACACCAATGGTTAAGCCTGCGGCTGCAATGGCCTTCATATCAATGACGTTTTCTAATCCTTGTACGTAAGGCAAGATGTAATCGTGATAGTGCGTTGTCTCCACTTTAAAAGCTTTTTGTAGCGAAATACGCTTAACACCTTTAAGGTTTTGCTCGAGCAGTTCGTTCGCGCGTGTTTCGATAACTTTGGTTACGTCTGTGCCAGCGGGGCCACCATCGGGTGGGTTATATTTAAAACCGCCATCCTGGGGTGGATTGTGTGATGGTGTAATCACTACGCCATCGGCTAAACCAGCTTTGCGGTCTTTGTTATAGGCCAAGATAGCAAACGACACCGACGGTGTTGGCGTGTAACCCATACCTTCTTGAATCATGATAGTGACACCATTCGCGGCGAAAACCTCGAGTGCAGTCCCAAGGGCGGCTTCGGACAGCGCGTGGGTATCCATGCCCATAAAGAGCGGCCCTGTAATATTTTTTGAAGCGCGGTACTCAGCCACTGCTTGGGTGACAGCAGCAATGTGGTCGTCGTTAAAGCTCGAGGCCAGTGATGTACCCCGGTGTCCTGACGTGCCAAATGCTACACGTTGCGCGGACTCTTTAGGATCAGGTTTGTGGGTGTAGTATGCAGATACTAAACGTGGGATATTCTCTAATAACTCCACGGGAACACTTTTTCCCGCTAAGGGATGTAGACTCATAGACTGCCTCCTAGAAATTAACTTCATCATAACAAACTACACTTAGAATCCGTTCTAGAACTCAAATTACACCCTTTTTAGACTTATGCTAAGTGTTTGCTAAAGCAAAACAAACTTGTAAGGTTATAGGATAGGCTTTTGGGCTATTTCGGAAGTCGCTTGAGTCCCCACACCTTTACATCAACACGTTTTGAAAAGTGCAGGAGCGGTTGATCCGTGAGAGTGATTCCTAAGGTTTGAGCTACGGTGTTCACAACCACATTCGCCTCAGCAGCTTGCAGCGGCCAGGGTTCGTGATCAATCTCGCCTCTGTAGATAGTGCCTGCTGCGTCTGCGGTGTAGAGACAATAACGCGCCGTCAGGAAATACTCGAGAGTTCCAGGCTTGGGAATATTAGCATTTTGAACGGGTGTGTAGATCCCCCTAAATTCACAGGCTGGAGCGTTGCGGTGCGTCCGCGAACTCGAGTAATGAATCGTTTTATTTTTTTCATCATACTGCATTCGAGCATTGAAATAGGGAAGCTTAAAAAGTGTTCTTGCCAGAAACACCGCTGTAGGATTAGCGGCATCTAAACTAAAAAACCACACACCAGGCTTACCGTCTTTGATCACATAGGTGCGAAGATTGAGTTCGGGAAATGCGGAAAGCCCAGGCACAGTAAACAAGCCTCTGGGATGAATATGTGACATTCTAAAAGGCACAACAGCCAGCCATGCTTGACCTTCAAAGGTCTCAAGTTCTAACGACACCGGTATAGCGGAACGTAACGACGCTATAGGAACAGGCCAGTGCATAAAAAGCAAATCATGCCAACGTTGGAACATAACAGGTTTAGTGCTTGGCGTTGGGTGAGTACGGTACATGTCTTTAGTGTGTCACGAAACGATGCAAGACATTATATCTTTAGCCCGGGCTATGAAACGCTTCACTTTCATACAAAAATTAGTTCATTTCTTTTAACTATGTAGTTTACCGAACAAAATAGTTCACTTTCCTTAAGTAAACTAGCACAAGTGGTCCAAGGTGGCTAGGAAAACAATCGCCAAACATAACAAAAAAGAACTGATTGCCGAAATTGATACCCTCGTCATGCCGCTGATGAGCCTCATGCAGCGCGATTTTCTCGAGTCTATTAGGCCCTTTTCTATTAATCCTGGGGCAGCTATCTTACTCGAGCATGTCGCAAATGGTGTTAAGCATCCCAAGGAACTCGCGCACTTACTCGAAACCGTTCCTCCCGTTGTTTCGGCACTGATTGGCGAACTCGAAAGTAAAGGTTTAATTGAGCGCAGGATTGACCCTGAAGACAAACGACGTGTCAAACTCACGCTAAGCAAGCAGGGCAAACAGCTTCACGAGAAAATTCGAGAACGCAGTATGACCTTAGGCGGGGAACGGTTATCTAAACTAAGCACAGACGAACTCTCGAGTCTTATTCACATTTTCCACAAACTTTTGGAGGAGGCACAGGCACCCTAAGTTGCAGTTTAATGCTGATCCAGACCCACCAAATTTTTAGCTAAGAGGACACCACGCCATATGAATATATTACTAAAGCACATTCTCAAAACTTGTTTTCTCACGAGCCTCATAGCAGGTTTTGTCAGTACACAACATTTAGTCCACGCACAAGATTTAATAACTTTTTTGGCTGCGGTAAAAAAGAATCCTGCTATCACAGCCAATCAGCAACTCGTTGCGGCAGCCGAAGCACAGCTTGCCGCCGTTTATTCGCCCATAAGTGGCACGGTGCAAGGTAACTACACGGGAGCAAGCTACACGCTTCCAAATGGTCTCCCCGAGGAAGTTACCAAGATGTTGCCTGACCAAACAGGCGGTTTTTCGATTGGGGCAACGCTGCGCCCCTTTGTTTTTGGTGATATTGCTGATTTAGCCCAGCGACAGCGTATTGCCTTAGAACAGACGAAGCTCACCTATCAACAAACCCTGGCAGATTTAGAAGTGCAGGCTCTCGAGGCCGCCGCGAATGTGCAAATTGCGCAGGCAGCCCTCGAGTTAGCGCAAACAGCTAAAGACCTTGCCCAAAGTGCACTAGACTCTACCGAAACACGCTTTACAAAAGGCGGTGCCACTGAAGCCGAAGTGCGTGCAGCAGAGGAAAGTTTGCGCAGTGCCGAGCACCAAGTACAAACTGCCGAAGCAGGTGTAGCACTAGCGCAGCAAAGTTTAGAACTTATTGTGGGCGGCGTGACGCTCGAGATTTTGCCACAACTTCCCCTGATAGAAGGCACACCACCTGATGTCAAACAAGCCGAGTACAACATTTCCCTTGCCAAGTTAGGCATGACTACGAGCAACCGCGCCTTTGTCCCGACCGCACAAGCAAGTTTAGCTGTACCCCTGAATGACGAAAAAAGTGAATTTGATTTTTCGATTGAGTCTCGCACACTGCAACCTACCATCACGTACAAATATGACAATCCTAAGGGCTCTGTCGGGCTGGGCGTACCCATTCCGAGTGTGGACGGCTTTCCCGAACTTGGTGGTGATGATATTAACGTCGTGTTCTCCGTGGGTATTTCTGCCACGATTTCCGTCGAGCAATTTAGCAATCTTGATGCCGCCAAAGCACAACTCGCCGCTGCTGAAGCAGGGTTAGTGGGCGCACGTGACCGCGCACTCCTCACAGCTTTGTCGCTAAACAACACGTATCAAACAGCAACCAGCAATTTGGAACTTGCTAAACTCACACTGAGTAACACCGAGAGCGCGCTCCGTGAAACCAACTCTCGAGCAGAAGCAGGTTTAGCGATACCTCTCGAGAGCGACCAAGCCACTCTTGCTGTAACCCAAGCAAAGCTGGGCGTTTTTACAGCAGAAATCGATGTTCTTAAAGCAATTTTAGCTACCTACACGAGTTACGCCACCCCTATTTCAGAAACACTCGAGCGCGTCTCGACTTCGGAGGAATCACAATGAACGCGGCCAGAAGTAAGCTACTAGCAACCCAGGAAAAAGTAAGACGTAAGACGTTAAACGTTTTATTTCTTTCACTCTTCACTCTTCACTCTTCACTCTTCACGTCTTTTGCACAAGAAGCCGAGCAGCTTACGCTGCCTGCTGCTCTTGCCACCAGTACGAACCGCAGTGCCGTTGTCACCGCGCACCTTGCTCTCAATGACGCAAATGTTGCGCGCTCACGCACCGAAGCCGATCCGCTGGCACTGAAGCTCGAGCAAATCCAAGCCAAACAAAAAGTCGCCTTATCCCAAGCCCAGCTTGACGAAGCACGTTACAAAGCCATTCAAGACATCACAACAGGTTACACGCAACTCCTCGAGGCTCAAGCCGCACTGAAACTTTCAACGTTTGCGAGAGACATCAGCAAGCAAAATGTGCAAATCACGACGATTCGCCGTGATAAAGGCAGTGCAACGAATCTCGAAGTTCAAGAAGCTCAAAACGCGCTCGAGGATGCCGAGAATTCTCTCGTCTCCGCCGAGCAGGGTGCTTCATTAGCCCAAACAAACTTAGAAGGACTTATTGGTAGGCCCGTACAAACTCTTGCAGCTATTCCAGACGACCTCCTAGCACCCCTACCCAATCTGCAAACAGTGTTACTCAATTTAGCTACCCTGCCCGCGCTACTACAAGTCAATCAAGGCATCGAACTTGCACAACTAGGTGTGGATTTACTCGATCCGAGTTACGCTTCAACATCTCAGATAGATACGGCTAAACTACAACTCGAGACCGCACAAACCTCCTCGGGTGAAGTAAGGCGTGGTTTAGAACTGCAAGCTAGAACGCTCCACAACACCGCCAAATCTGCCGCTGAAACCCTTACCATTCGCCAAGCCGCCTTAGCGAATGCTCAAGAGCGCGAAACTTTAGAAAAACAACGTTTAGATGCAGGTCTTATTGCCGACATGCAATTTAAGGGGACGCAACTCGCCACCCAGCAAGCCGACCTTGGAGCACTCCAAGCCAAACACGCTTATCTCAACGCTTTGCTTGCATTACAAGCAGGGACGATGACACCTGTGGAGGGACTATATGAATTCTGAAAGACAACGTCATCAGGAAGTTCATCTTGAACTCAAAGGAGACAAGGGGACAAGGAGGCAAGAGGGAAAAGCTGTCACTGCTCTCTTCCTTCTTCTGGCTCTTGTATTGATTTTAGGCGGTTGTCGACCTGGTGAGGCACGCACAACAACTGAAAAAAGTACTACAACAGGCAGCACAGAAAATTCCGCTTCGGAAAATAGTGAGGCAGAAAATAGTGAAGCAGCAACCCCTGCATCAGAAAACAATGAGGGTGTAACACCTGCAAGGCAAGAAACGAGTCGGTCTGTTCGCGTCGTTGTTGCCAATGAAGGCACGCTCACGGCGCAGAAGAGTGCAACCGTTACGATTACACCGAAACAAGAAAGCAGCGTCGCTGCAGGTGCAACAGGCCGCGTCGAAACTATATTAAAGCGTGAAGGCTCGAGCGTCGAGGCAGGCGAAGTTGTCATTAGAATTGACAATGACAACGCAGCCCTGCAAGTGCAAAACGCTGAATTCGTGCTGAACTCAGCAAAAATCAATTTAGAAAAAGCAAGACGTGCTACGACAGAAGGTGGCGGGCAAATCGAGATTTCACTCCGCAGCGCACAAACAAATTATGACGTTCTCAAAAAACAATACGACGAGAGCCTCGAGCTTTTCAACGTTGGCGGTGTCTCGCAAAATCAACTCGACCAACTTTCCGCGCAACTTACGCAAGCCGAATCTACCGTCGTGCAACTCCAAAACAGCCTCGCGCAAAATCAGCGTGCAGGTGGTGAGGATTTGTCGCTCTTAGAGTTACAGGTTAGTCAGGCGGATACCGCACTGCAACAAGCCAGAGACGCACTCGGAGAAACCGAAATTAGCGCGCCCTTTGCTGGTGAGGTTTCTGAAATTTTTACCGAAGAAGGCGAATTTTTAGCTGCAGGCTCCCCTGCTTTTAGACTGGTCAGTACGGATCAACAACTTGGTACCTTTGCCGTGCCACCTTCAGACGCGCGTAGACTCCTAGCACAAAAAGACGTTTTTATTCGCTATCAGGGTTTGGATTACGCTGCCACCATCGTCCGCAGTAATACCGCACCCAATAACCAACGCCTCATTGACATGACCGTCGAACTTTATCCTTCTGACTCACCGATTGCTTCAGGCAGCGTGGCCCAACTGAATTACACGCTCGAGGAAAGTAAAGGCGTGCTCATTCCTGCGGGTGCTGTCACCGCAGAGTCCGGACAAAATTTTGTCTTTGTCGTTGCAGACGGCAAAGCCACACGCCAAGCGATTCAAGTCGTGGATGAAATAAGTGGTCAAGCTGCCGTCTCAGGTTTAGAACCAGGCGCACAAGTTGTCTTCCCCTTACCGAACGATTTGCGCGAAGGTGCACCTGTTCGTGTATTGGAGTAATTATGAATAAATTGGTAGAGTTTTTCGTTCGCCGCTACGTCTTCGCGTTTAGTATCTTTATTGCCCTTGGACTTTTTGGTCTCGCCCTGGGCTCGAGACTCGGCGTAAATATTTTGCCAAACTTTGAACTCAATTTCGTCGGTGTCACGACGGCCTATCCAGGCGCAGGTGCGGAAGAAGTTGCCAGACAAGTCTCTGAACCTATCGAGGATGCTGTTTCGACCCTCCCAGGGATTAACTCACTGAGCTCGAGCAGCTTTGAGGGTGTCAGTATTGTTTTTATTGAATTTGCGTCGAATATCAACGGCGACCAAGCAGCAGTAGATGTCTCGCAGCGTGTCAATGCGATTTTAGGCAGTTTACCTTCGGACGTAACCGCACCCTCCGTGCAAAAAGCCGACCCAAACGCTGACCCCATTTTGAATGTGGCGGTCACGGCACCTGGTGAAGACCTTCGCACAGTGCAACGTTACGCTGAAGATGTTTTAGCTCCACAACTCCGTGCTGCTGAAGGTGTCGCGGATGTTTCTGTCGTTGGACCTATTAAGCGTGAAGTGCAAGTGTTGCTCGATTCAGGTAAACTCGAGACTTACCGCCTCACCCCTGCTCAAGTTTCTGGTGCCATTGGTGCTGCGAGTGTCAATATTCCACTCGGTGACCTCACCATTGCAGGTGAGCGTATTACCTTCGCGGGCCGCAACGACCCTGAAAATTTGCGTGATGTTGAAAATATCGTCATTGACCCCGTGCGTGGTCTGCGCGTTTCAGATATTGCTACCGTGCGCGATACATCCGCAGAAGTAGATGCGTACTCGAGGCTCAACGGCGAACCTGTCGTGCTGCTTTCTGTTCAAAAGCAATCCGGTTCAAACACGGTGGGTGTTGCGGAAGGTATTCGTAGCATTGTCGAAGAAACGAAGGACAGTTTACCAAGAGGATATAACACTACCGTCGTGGGGGACACGAGCGCGAGCATTGCCCGCACCGTTGAAGATACAATTAAAGAAATTGGTATTGCAACGGTAGCTGTCTCCATCATCGTGCTTCTCTTCCTCGGGCGACTAGGTTCCATCTTCGCAGTCGTGATTGCAATTCCGATTTCGATTGCAGGTGCGCTCATTGTTTTCGGTCTCGCTGGCTTTACGCTTAATCTTGTCACGCTCGTTGCCATCATCGTGGCGATTGGTCTTGTTGTCGACGACTCCATTGTCGTGGCAGAATCTATTGACCGCTACCGCGAACACGGCTACGGACGTATGGAGGCTGTGCTTAAAGGCGCGAACGAAGTGAGCGTGCCTGTTCTCGCCACGACACTCGCCTTGCTTGCTGTGTTTTTACCCATTTCGATTTTGCCAGGTATTTTAGGACAGTTCTTCCGCGAGTTTGGGATTACGCTAGCCGCAACGATTATCGCATCCTATCTTGAAGCTCTGTTCTTTTTAACGGTGCGCCTTGCCTATTCACCTGACCCTTTTCCACCCAATTGGCAAGACGCGCGTGGAGCTCTTACACACTTCGGTAAAGACGTGCGCTTTACGTTTACAACCATGTGGCGTAGATGGTGGTATTGGCTCGTGTGGCTTGGTGCAGTTGTTGGGCTTGCCTTTGCACTACTCGGTGAACGCTCTCCCTTACCTACAGATACTGCAATGACACAACGCTATCTTTATCTTGCGGGCGGCGCATTTGCACTGATTCTTGCAGTAGCTTTATTCATTTTAATTTTTGGTTATATTATTCGCGCTGTTGCTTACGTGCTTGGTGCCATCAGTCGCAGTGCCTTTAATGTTGTCAATGCCCTTACTAATTCACTGACTCGGGGTTATGCTCGAGTTCTGCGCCTGGCCCTCGATAACAGTTGGGTCACACTCACTATTGCCTTCTTACTTTTTTTAAGCATCGTTCCCATTGCACCGAGACTCGGTTTCACCTTTTCGCCAGATTCGGATTCTGGTTTGGTGGGTATTACACTTCGTTTGCCTACTGGAACTGCACTTACTACAACGAATGATTTAGCTGGACAAATTGAAGACATACTAGCTGGGCGCGAAGAGATTGTTGCCCTCGAGACCACTGTCGGAGTTGCGTCAGGCGATAACGGTAATACCTCGGCCAGTGAACGTGCCGAGTTTACGCTCGAGCTCACGCCAGGAAGTGAGCGCACTAAAACCAACGCCGAATTCGCCCGCGATTACGAGCGTGACATCAAAGAGTTACTTGCCGCCTATCCAGAAGCAGATGTCAGTGCCAAAGCCGAAGCAGGTGGTGGGCCGCCCCCAACGAGCGACTATTCGATTACGATTGCCTCAAGCGACCTCAATCTCTTGCGCGAGCGTGACCGCTTGGCCCGTTTGACTTTAGAAGACTCAGAGTATTTAACGAACGTCACCTCACCGTTTGATACTTCCGTGAGTGAACGCGTCTTCAAACTTGACCCAACGCGGCTTAGCGGTACAGGGCTTAGCGTGCTCGATGTATATTCAACATTACGTGCCTACAACGTGGGGCTCGAGGCAGCAAGTCTTAGCGACGCAGGTGAAGACGTTCCCATTCAAGTTCGCATCAACCCAACGAGTTTGCGTGACGAGCAATCTTTACTTAGCTTAACGGTATTCTCTCAAACCTTAGAGCGCAGTATTCCACTTTCCGAACTTGGTAGCTTTGTGATTCAAGAAGCACCCACCACCATTAGCCGCACTGACCAAATTTACACCTCGACGATTTCCGCGAGTGTTCTACCTGGAGCACCTGCCACCTCACAACTTCGTACACTTCTGCGTGACAACTTGACCGAAGTCGGCGTGTTTGATGAACAAGTCTCAGAAGGTCAAGGCGTTGGGCTTGATTTGACAGGCGACCTCATCCTCCTTACACCCATTGCTTTTGCCCTTGCACTGATTCTCAATTACCTCGTGATTGCGAGTCAATTTAATAGCTTTAAGTTTCCGATTTACTTACTTCTTACCGTGCCCCTCGCGCTCGTGGGTGCCCTATGGATTTTCTTCTTCACCGGCACACCGCTCGATTTGTTTGGGGTGTTAGGTATTATCATTCTGCCAGGTTTAGTCGTAAAGAATTCCATTCTACTTCTCGATTTGGTCATCAATAAAGATACCTATCAAAACATGCCCCTTAAAGAAATGCTCATCGAAGCCGCCAAAACGCGCCTTCGCCCGATTCTCATGACCACACTTACACTGATCGCCATTTCTGCACCGTTACTTTTAGGTATTGGCGAAGGTGCCGAATTGCGTTATTCCTTAGGTCTCGTTATTTTTGGTGGCGTAACCGTCTCTGCTATTCTTACGCTGTTCATCATTCCTGCAGCGTTCTACCGCTTCGAGCATAAAAAGTTTGACGGAGAACTAAAGCCGCAAGAAAAACAAAGCGATCGAAACGTGCAACCCGTGTTAGGTGGCGCAGCCGATTAAGGTTAGTAGAACCCGAAAGCAGAAAGCTAAAAAACCCTAAGGTTGGCTTTCTGCTTTCGGGTTAGACCGTGTTCAACATTTACATTCAGATGTTGAACAAAAATGTTCAGACCCTCTTCTGTCTATTTCACCTTCATGTTGTCTCTCTAAAGTCATGATAAACTTGCGGGCGAATGAAAACTCGGCGTAACTAATTTTAGGAGGCGTACGCTGCTTTGTATTCATCCCCTGACCTATCGGGTTTGGTATACAAAGCCCTTAGGAGGCAAGAGAATGGTTATTTTAATTCCGCTCGCAGCGGTTGTAGCACTCATTGCTGCATTCGTTTTAGCACAAGCTGTGTTACGCGCTGAAACAGGCAACGAACGCATGATCGAGATTTCAGATGCGGTACGCCAAGGTGCGAATGCCTATATGAACCGCCAATACCGCACTATCGCCGTTGTCGCCGCCGTGATCACGGCGATTTTTGTTATTGTGACCCTAATTAGTGGGAGCAACCCTATTGCCCAACAAATCTGGCTCTGGACAACAGTAGGTTTTGTTGTTGGAGCGTTGTTCTCGGCTATTAGTGGTTACATTGGGATGGGTGTCGCGGTGCGTGCCAACGTGCGTGTGGCGCAAGCCGCACGTAAAGGCTTAGCCCCTGCACTGCAAATTGCCTTTAATGGTGGTGCAGTGTCGGGCATGGCCGTGGCTGGTTTGGCACTCCTTGGTGTAGCTGGTTTCTTTTATTTATTTCACTATGTCATGAGGCTCGAGAACCCCGTAGAGCCGCTTGTAGGCTTCGCCTTTGGTGCGAGTCTTATTTCACTTTTCGCGCGTGTCGGTGGTGGTATTTATACAAAAGCTGCTGATGTAGGTGCTGACCTTGTGGGTAAAGTTGAAGCGGGTATTCCTGAGGATGACCCTCGTAACCCAGCCGTTATAGCTGATAACGTCGGTGACAATGTTGGCGACTGTGCGGGTATGGGTGCAGACCTCTTCGAGACGTATGCCGTGACTGCGATTGGTGCTTTGTTTCTCGGCTACTTGCTGCCCGAGTTTCCAGGTGGCGGTCACCAAGTCACGAACTTAGTTCTTTATCCGCTCGTCCTCGGTGCCATTGCGATTGTTGCCAGTATTGCCAGTCTTTTCCTCGTGCGCTTGGGTCCTGACAACAACATTATGAATGCACTCTACAAAGGCGTGTGGGGCAGTGCAGCTATTGGTGTGGTAGGTTTTTTCTTTGCGACAATGTTCCTGTTTAGAACCTTTGACTTTAGCATCTTAGCTGGCAACATTACTTGGCTAAGAATTTTTGGGTGTAGCCTTATTGGTTCTGCGGTCACACTGCTTATTATGTACATCACGGAGTACTACACAGGCACACGCTTCTCTCCGGTGCAGCGTGTTGCCAAAGCCTCAGTTACAGGCAGTGCGACAAACATCATTAGTGGTCTTGCTGTTGGGATGCAATCAACTGCTTTACCAGTTATTGTACTTGCCTTTGCAACCTTCTTTGCCTTTCAACTTGCTGGCCTCTACGGCATTGCGATTGCAGCCGTTGCCATGCTCTCTGTTACAGGCATGATTGTTGCTATGGATACTTACGGGCCAATTACAGATAACGCAGGTGGTATTGCTGAAATGAGCGAACTGCCCGAATCTGTTCGTGAAAACACGGACGCTCTCGACGCGGTAGGTAACACCACAAAGGCAGTAACAAAAGGCTATGCGATTGGCTCTGCTTCACTCGCCGCCCTCGTTCTCTTTGCCGACTTTAGCGAACGCTTGCGCGGTCTTCCTGGACTTGAAAACCTCGAGTTCAAACTCGATGACCCTATCGTGCTTGTTGGTCTTTTAATCGGTGCAATGTTGCCTTTCTTGTTTAGCTCCTTCCTGATGGAAGCCGTCGGACGCGCCGCAGGCAGTGTGATTGAAGAAGTACGCCGCCAGTTCCGCGACATTCCTGGCATCATGGAAGGTAAAGCAAAACCTGATTACGGTAAAGCTGTAGATATTGTTACACAAGCTGCGCTGCGTGAAATGGCAGTACCAGGAATTATTGCAGTGGTTGCACCACTTGCGGTGGGGTTCTTATTCGGGCCACTCGCACTAGGTGGTCTCCTTATTGGCGTGATTGCTTCTGGACTCATGATGGCTCTCGCTATGAGTAACGGCGGTGGTGCCTGGGATAACGCGAAGAAATATATTGAAACAGGGAATCATGGCGGTAAAGGTAGTGATGCCCACGCGGCTGCGGTAGTGGGTGACACCGTTGGTGATCCTTATAAAGATACGGCTGGACCATCCATTAACCCGCTCATTAAAGTGATTAATACGGTTGCGCTGATTTTTGCGACGATGATTGCGGCTGTGGGTGGGATTCTGTTGTAGTTTGCTGCGAATGTTGAGGGTGCTTCGCATCCCCTCTCGCATTCAGGAGAGAGGATTTTTTTGACTTTCCATTATCTGCGTCGTCAGTTGTTTGGCTAAGTGGTAAGCGCAGAGAAAGCCGCGTCCACCAAGTGCGCCGAAGAAGAAAAGATTTAGTTCTAACTCTTTAACAACGGGCTCATTATTTTCTTGTTTGGCGCGAACACCCCACCAGTGAGAAATTCGTTTAGCATTTTTAAGCTCAGAGATAAACCAGCTGCTGCTTTTTTGTAACTGTTGTAAGTGATACTCGTCGTTATCGTCTTCGTCGCGGTGGTTACCACCCATATAGACAACACCTTCGTGGCTCGAGCCGTAAATAGCTCCCGCGATAGGATAGGGCAGCGTTACATCTGAACTTAAAGCAATCACATCACCTGCGTGGTATTCGAGCCCCAAGTATGCAGTAAACGTTTTAGAGGAACCTGGGCAGAGAAAAACGAGGGATGACGGATGACGGATGAGGGGTGAGGAATAAATCTCGAAGTCTTCTGTTTCATGTCTTCTGTCTACTCGTTGGACAGGATAGTTCTCGAGAACCTTCACACCTCTTCCCCTTGCAACAGACATCAAACTTGCCAACAATTTATCTGGCTTAACATAGCCACCTTGTTCAACTAAGAAGCCACCAAATGGCGCGTGATACTCTTGCGGAATTTCGGAGGGCTCAAGCCACCTCACGCCCTCTACATTTTTCCAAAGCTTTGCTTGCCGTGCGCTTGAGGCAATCCTGAGCACACCGGTTTGATACAACCCCGAATCAAAACCTAAACTCTCGAGTTCTTGTTTGAGCTGCCACATGCTGGCAAGTCCGGCTTTGTCTAGTTCGCTTGCTCTTGCTGTTCGCCCACGATGTGGATTGAGTAAAGCTATGGGAACGCTCGAGGCTCCTGCACCCACTGACTTTGCATCTATCAGTGTTACAGCACAGTCATATTTAGAAAACTCATAGGCAAGACAACAGCCTGCAATCCCTGCCCCGATAATGGCAACAGATGAACGTTTGTCATCTAGTGACGAAAACATGGTAAACAGTATAAAGTGTAAATGAAGAAGCCATCAGCTCACAGCTAATTCGTTAAGCATTTTTAACTGACGGCTAGCAGCTAATCGCTGTTCTTGGGAGAACACATGTACACTGGACTTTTACATTTACACAACGTCTCGCGCTGGCTCGTTTTGGTTGCAGCAATTTACGCTATCGTTGTCTCACTTCGAGGACTTACGGGCAATAAAACCTGGACAAAAGTTGACCAACGCGCCGGACTCATTTACTCGAGCCTGCTTGGTGTGCAGCTTATCATTGGTTTAATCTTATATGTCATTAGTCCCGTCGTACAAAGTGGACTGCGCGATATGGCAAGTACGATGCAAAATAGTCAAATAAGATTTTTTGTTGTCGAGCACATTACGCTTATGATTTTGGCGGTCATTGTGGGTCAGCTTGGTTATTCACTCAGTAAACGCGCAGCTACAGACAAAGCCAAGTTCACGCGCTCGAGCATTGGTTACATCCTGGCAACAGTTTTAGTTTTGTTTGGCATTCCTTGGTGGAGACCGTTTTTCCCAGGCATGTAAGCCATGACCATAGACGATAGATAAGTTTTTATCTATCGTCTATTGACCATCATCCATCGTCACTTTTGTTGCTACAAGCATTTCTCGTTTCCCACTAACGGGGCCTGGGCGTTTTTCAACAATAAAGCCAACCTTTTGCAACGTTCGGCGCACATTACCTTTTACAGAATAGGTTGCGACTTTCCCATTGGGTTTTAGTGCGTCATAAAGTTTTTTGAAAAAGACTTCTGACCAAAGCTCAGGGTTTGCATCTGGGCTAAAAGCATCTTGATAAATTGCATCAAAACTATTTAGCTTGAGACTTTGCACTGTTGCCTCACCTATCAGAAGCTCGAGCCTCACCGTTTTGTATTCAAATATATAGCAATCTTCTGCAACATCCTCAGGTAAAAACTTGCGAACGTTTAGGTAGGACTCGAGCACGTTTTTATTTTCTAGATATGTGTCGTAACCGAGTTCTTGAACAGTAGCTGTTGGAAGCAAGGTTTGCTCGAGGGCTGTGTAATGCAATTCTGCCCCATGTTTTAGAGCAACATCTGCGGTTAGAAAAAAATTAAGCCCTGTACCAAACCCGACCTCGAGCACACGCTGCCTCTTCCTTGTCCGCAAGTTTGGGGCAACGTCTGAGGACTCGAGGAAAACATGCTTGGATTCAGTGAGCGCACCTTTATCCGAGTGAAAGGTTTGGGCGTAGCGTTCAGAGTGAAGCGTGTTGCTGCCATCAGCTGTTTTCTGAATCATCAAGGCTCGAGGGGAATGCTGGCTGTCTTTTTAGCTATCTCGAGGGCGCGTGCCACATACTCGCCTTGCGTTTCTATGTTTAGTACATAAGTTCTGCAATCTACAAACACGAGAGCTACGCTAAAGGCTTCCATGACTTGTCCATCTTGAGTTGGTGTGATGACAACCATCTTTCCTGAAGCACATGGTGCAACAGACTCGAGTTCAGTCCATTCAATATTAGGTGGGTCAGGTTGTGCCAGATAACCGTCTACCGTAGCCTGCACCGCAACCTCAAACTCGGCATATGAAATTTCTGGTATTTGCCCAGCTTTTGCAGAACTCTCACGGGCTTCAACGCCCTCTTTTGACCATTCGCAGCCTCGGTACGTGCTGACAGGAATATCGTCAGGTGTTGCGTCTAACGCGCTGCACATGTCAGGAGTTTGGGCAACCCCACGCGAAGGTAAAGAGACGGCTGCACATAGAAAAAGCACGGTAAGAAAAAGTATATGTTTCACTCAAGTATTATATAAACCAGTACCCACAGAAAACGTGTGAGTTGCGTGGCTTAATGTTTGACACTTCACAACAGCAGCTGCCACCAAGTCTTATCCTTAAATGATAATGTTCCCCGAAATTTATCGTGCTGGACAGCATTTCTTTTGGTGCGCCCGACAGGAGTCGAACCTGTGGCCTAGGCGTTAGGAGTGCCTCGCTCTATCCAACTGAGCTACGAGCGCAAAAAAGAGATTAGGTGTTAGGTATAAGGTGTTAGCTAACACCTTATACCTAACACCTAAGTGCCCTCTTGGTCGGGGTGACACGATTTGAACGTGCGACCACTACCACCCCAAGGTAGTGCGCTACCAGGCTGCGCTACACCCCGTAGATCAGCACACAAGTTTACTTGGGTGGGCTTCGCTTCGTCAAGCTCGAGCGAACCTTAAGCTTTTGACGATAATTATTATCTTTTAGATAATTCCCTCACCATACGGAACCCAAATGTTCTTAATTTGTGTGGCGCGTCGTAAGTACTCTCGGCCCTGTCCTTGCACATCATCAAACCAATCTCTGTACTTGCCATAGTTGACCCAGGTGGCTTTGAGATTTCCTATTGAGGCTTTTTCGACAAGCGTGCTACCTTCTTTAGAACCCACGTACCACATTGCGGCTATGTCATCGTGTTGGGCGAGTGTTTTTGCTAGCTCATCTTGTTCACCCGTCACAATGTTGATGACACCACCAGGCACGTCACTCGTGTCTAGAACTTGGTAAAGGTCTGCGGCAATAAGGGCATGATGACGTGATGGTGTAACAACGACACGGTTGCCCATGGCTACCGCAGGGATAACAAGTGACATGAAGGATAAAAGCGGCGCATCATCGGGGCAGCTTATGGCCATCACACCCCAAGCTTCGGGCATTGCCAAAGTCACATTTTTGTAAGAAGTGTGATGAACTCCCCCGTCGTACTTATCCGCTTGAGCGGCGTAGTAAAAAATGCGTTCTAAACTTTTGCCAACCTCTTCGGCGGCACGTTTGCGCGTCGCGCCGGTAAGCTGCATGAGGCGTTGCTCGAGTTCAGGAGAACGAACCTCTAAATTCTCTGCCAAATAGTAAAGCACCTGAGCGCGATTGTGCGCGGTTGCTTTTGACCAACCGCTCGCTTTATGGGCAGCCTCAACCGCATTCCGAATATCTTTACGACTTCCCAACGATGCTTCACCAAGTTGTTTACCACTTGGTGAAAAAATCGGATAAGAGTAACCCCCATCTGGGCGAGCCTGCTTGCCACCGATGTAAAGCTTGGCAGTGCGGTCAAGCGCAGGAATGGGAGATGAGGAATGAGGAATGGGAGCTTTGATTTTTCCTCTTTCCTCTTTCCTCTTTCCTCTTTCCTCTTTTTCCCAACTTGGCACCAGATACTCATACATCCCCTCACGCCCGCCTTCACGGCCAAAGCCACTTTCACGGTAGCCACCAAAACCTGTGGCTGCGTCAAAAATGTTCGTGGAGTTTATCCAGACAATGCCAGCTTTGAGCTTGGGCGCAATGTCTAGAGCAAGATTGATGTTTTCTGACCACAACGACGCAGCTAAACCATAGCGCGTGTTGTTGGCAAGCTCAACAGCTTCTTCGGGTGTGCGGAAAGTAGAAGCTACTAACACGGGCCCAAAGATTTCGACTTGAGCAATGCGTGAAGCAGGTTCTGCATTCGTAAATAACGTTGGTGGATAGAAATAACCTGACTTTGGAACTGACCACGATGGTTGCCAGCACGTTACACCTTCCGCTTTGCCTTCTTCAACAAGCTTACTTACTTTTTGAAGTTGTACCGAGGCAACGAGCGCACCCATGTCTATAGCTTTGTCGAGTGGATCACCGACGCGGAGGTTTTCCATGCGGGCTCTAAGTTTACTGTACATTTTTTCAGCAATGCCTTCTTGTACGAGTAGCCTCGAGCCTGCACAACACACTTCACCTTGGTTAAACCAAATCGCGTCCACAATGCCTTCAACAGCACCATCAAGGTCAGCATCTTCAAAAACAATAAACGGAGATTTGCCACCTAACTCGAGTGAGAGCTTTTTCCCACTCCCCGCCGATTTTTCACGAATGATTTTACCAACTTCTGTCGAGCCTGTAAAAGCAAGTTTATCTATGTCCGGGTGGTCAACAATCGCAGCACCTGTATCACCATCACCCGTAACGATATTGACGACACCTGGCGGCAAATCCACCTCTTGGCAAATCTCCGCAAAGAGCAGTGCAGTAAGCGGTGTAAATTCAGCAGGTTTGAGGACAATGGTATTACCCGCAGCTAGTGCCGGCGCAATCTTCCAGGCCAGCATCAGCAGTGGAAAATTCCAGGGAATCACTTGTCCACATACACCAATGCTCTCGTAACCAGGGAACTCCGTGCCTAAGAGTTGCGCCCAACCTGCATGATGATAAAAGTGCCGTGCGACGAGCGGAATATCTATATCGCGGGTTTCACGAATGGGTTTGCCGTTATCGAGCGTCTCCAAAACAGCGAAGAGTCTCGAGTGCTTCTGTAGGTGACGTGCCAGCGCGTACAGATAGCGTGCGCGTGCATGTCCTGAGCGTTTCGACCAAGCTGGGTAAGCCTTACGTGCTGCTTTTACGGCTGCGTCCACGTCTTTGGCGTTACCGTGAGCAATCTCGGCTAGTGGTTTTGTCGTGGCGGGATTTAGAGTCTTAAAATACTCACCAGATTTGGGCTTGACAAACTTGTCATCTATAAAAAGTTGAAAGGTGCGCTTGTGGTGCTCGAGCCAAGCGGTTGCCACATCCGCCGCCTCAGGTGCGGGGCCGTAATCCATTGTCTCAAAAATCTCTTTGACTATCATATGACACAGTTTACCGTTAAATAGAGACTAGAGCATGTGCTGGATTTTTGAGCTAAATTGGAAAGATGGACGAACTAAAACGAGAAGCATATCCGAGTGATGTGAGTGATGAGGATGGCAGTTCGTCGTACCGTACCTAAGCCTCATGCGCGAAGATGCCCCGCAACGAGAGCATGAATTGCGTGAAGTGTTCAATGGTGCAAGGTGGGTAGCAAGAGCAGGGTCAAGCTGGCGAATGATGCCGCATGATTTACCGCCTTGGTCTATCCCAACGGTGGATAAACGCAGGGGTGTTTGGAACAATCGTAGATGACTTACGCGCCTTGTTACGAGTAGCGCGTGGACGAAACCCCACACCCCGTGCAGCGATTTTGGACAGTCGCACCTTGCAATCCAGCCCAGAGAGTGGTGAACGTGCAGGTTATGACGGGGGTAAAAAACGTAAAGGGAACAAGGTTCATATGGCGGTTGACACCTTAGGACATTTGCTCACCTTGTTTGTGACTCCAGCGAACGAACAAGACCGTGCACAGAAGAACTCGCTCAAAAGATTCAAGAAGTCACGGGCGATACGGTAGAACTCGCTTATGTGGACCCAGGCTACACAGGGGATGAAGCCAAAAAAGCAGCCGAAAAACAGGGCAAACAGGGCATCAAGCTCGGAGTCGTCAAACTTGCTGAGACACGTCAAGGCTTTGTTCTCTTGCCTA
>JBOFGY010000266.1:0-4627 GCA_051649365.1 Trueperaceae bacterium | reverse complement strand
TAGGCAAGAGAACAAAGCCTTGACGTGTCTCAGCAAGTTTGACGACTCCGAGCTTGATGCCCTGTTTGCCCTGTTTTTCGGCTGCTTTTTTGGCTTCATCCCCTGTGTAGCCTGGGTCCACATAAGCGAGTTCTACCGTTGAGAATCAGACGCGACCGCGACCCTACACCTCTAAGCCCTCTGGTATTGAACACATGATAAGAACGTGTATCAGTGTTCTCTATGAAGGTCTAAGGTAGCGTAGCGGTGAGTCATAGAGTGGGGAATTTGCATATTAAGCATTCAATTTGTAAATCTCGTCCATCGCTGTATTGATATCCTCGAGCGACTGCACCTGTTCGCGCATTTGTGCCTGCAAACGTTGCGCCTCGAGACTGCCTAGCTCCTTGGCACCAAGGTTTAGGGTCTGCATGTAGACTGTGCCGAGTGCAGAGAGCGTGTTTTCTAGTTGCAAGGTGGCTTTTTCCATTGTATCACGCAGCGTCTCGAGGGCTGCGACTTGCTTGGCTTTGTGGTCAAAGGTCGTTTGCAAATCTCCCTTGACGCTCAGATTTTGTTCCTGGCTCAGTTTGACCTCGAGCGCACGTAGCTCATTCGGAACGCTCTGCATATCTCTAGCGATAACTTTGTCTTGGGTATAAACGTCGAGCACTTGTGCCAAGTGGTAAACCTGCTTAATCCAACCCTCTAGCTCTTGACTCACGGCGTGTAAGTTTTTGTCTACGCCTTTATTATCTTTTCGTTCAATTTCTCGAATCATTGAACTGCGGTACTCGAGGGCTCTCGAGACCTTTTCGGCGAGAGGTCTACTCTCTATACGTGATAGGTCAAACTGGTTATTAAAAACTTGGTGTTCAGTGGATTGGGCGAGAGTTTTATCACTTACTGTCGTGTAAAGAATAAAGCTTTCAGCGAGAATGCCTCCACCCAGCCACATCCACCACTCGCCAGGAAGCCAAGGTACCTTGGACGCGGCTAGAAAACTGAGAACAAGCGTACCTGAGATTGTTAGTGCGCTCTCGAGCCTGAAGAGAGCATAAGACCATAACGCGCGGCGAGTTTTATTTTCACGACTCATGGCTGTTCAGTGTAATGGAAAAATAGGTGTTGGGGAAAGAGTTAATAGTTAGAGTCAACGTGGTTTCTTAATAAGGTTTTCGCTCTAGCTTTTGCTTTTTGCCTTCGGGTTTCCACCTTGGCTTTCGTGTTTCTCGTGCAGAACCATCATTTAAAGCTCGAGACTTGAACCTCTGAGAGACAAATGGTTATACTTTCTCTAGTTTCTACTAAACAAAATAGTGCTCTTGTAAAGCGAATACAAATGCTAGATTTGCACAAGGTCCAGAGTACTAGATATGTTACATTTCCTCATCTGGAGTTTGTTAGACTGATGCACAGCAAATAATCGCTCGAGGTTAGGTGGTTTACCACGAGTGTTGGCTAGATTGGGGAAGAGAAATGGCGCGAGAGTTTAAGTATGTTTTGACGCGAGTCTGCCTTACCGGTGGCCAAATGACCTTAACCCGAGGAATGCTCGAGCTTTTCCCAAGCGAGGGAACCTTTACTGTCGTTGATGCAGCACGTAGTCAAGAGTTCAAAGCAACCGTTGCGGAAAAACGACGCATCACAGAACTCGGTGGCTTTTTTAAGCTTCACCATTTAGAAGTCAATGATGAAATTCGGATTCGCCCACTCGAGGACGGGCGCTATTCTTTTACACCTGTTTCGAAAAAGAAAGATAGCTCGAGTACTGTAGGGATTGCCAAGTTTCTCAATGACTTAGCGGGGCAGGGAACACCTCTCTCCAAGGCAGAAATACGTGGGCTTTATCCCGATTTGCCGAAGATAGTAGATGTGGACGAAATCTTAAGTCAAGACGATCGTTTTGTTTTAGAGAGAGGGCGGTGGCGTCCGGTTGCAGCTCAAGCGAAGCCGCTCGAGGATAAACCCCTAGAGAAAATACCAAATCCACAAACGGCCGAAGCAAAAGAGCGCAGTAGGCGGGCTACCGTAACCCCCTATCCGCGCGGCGTAATGTTTCCAGGAGAAAATGGTGCAGCGCAACAAGATGCTGAGACAGCAAAGGATATTTCTCAACAGCATAAGGCAAAAGATATCTTGGGTGCCTTGGGTTACCGTATAGAAAGCCTCTCTCACGGGCAAATGATTGCTTATGCAGATTTAGGGCGTAGAAATTACAGTGTGCTCGTACAACTGTTGCAACAGGGTGGGCAGATTGATTGGGCCACTCTTTTAGCACGTAAGCGTGAAGTTCTAACGACCTATGCAGCGGTGTTTGGTGATGGACTTGACCTCATCAAATTGTCGTCACCAGCTTCTTTAGCCCGCGCCACGTTGTGGTCGTGGACGGGGCTCGAGCGACTGCAAGCTCTTAATACCTCTGTACTGTTAAGTCCTTACGACCTCGAGTCTCACTTCGAGCGCGATGGACTTTTTGAACATGGTATGGACCGCTTTGAAAAAATGATTGACAAGCGCGTTGCTGAGAAGGGTGCGTTTTCCTTTATGCTGTCACGACTGGCTACGATGCGTGCGCCAGTGGTGTTTATGCTTGATGAAGTTCTTGATGACACCATCAACCGTGAAAATGCCCTCAAGGTCCTCGAGACCATGAGCCAAGCTCCCTTTCATCTTGTTACCAAAGTGGACAACGGAGAATTTTGTCTCCGCAATAAAATTTCGGATGCCCTGCTTAATTTTTCTGATTATGCTTTGTCGGTCAAAAGTCGTTTGCCACAGCGTCGTCTGGAAAAACTGCAAGGGCTCGAGCGTGAAACCGAGTATGACGTGTTAGCAACAGTGGGGCTAGCAAAAGCGGAAGGTTAAATAAAGAAAGCAAAAAGCTAAAAAACCTGAGCTCGGAGTTGTGGATTTTATAGCCATCCTAAGGAGTTAGCCTTCAGCTGTCAGTAAACTAAGAAGCTGACTGACGGCTGAAGGCTTCTAAAAACCAAGGTTGAGACTTGGTTACAGAAAATTCCGAACATAAGTTAAAAAGCTTTTGTAGCTTTATCTTCTGTAGTTCATAACATCAGAAGTCTGAGTGAGGTGTACAGCGAAGCGCACAGGGCTTTGGGTTTTTCTGTGAATACTCGGTGATGATTTCTTCACTTTCTTTCGGGAGACACTTGGGTAAAGTGTCGGTATGAACGACTACCTTAAACGGTCAGTATGGCTTGGGTTTGCAGGTGTGTCTTTTCTCTTCTTACTTACAAGCTGTGTTATTGACTTGCGTCCTGTAGCTCAACCTCCCCTTATCTCGAGCTTTACCATCAACGGAAAAAGTTTGGACGAAAACGCTGGCCCCATTATAAGTGCCCCAGGGCAGCTAATTTTCAAGGCTGTTGTGAGTGCGCAGGCTCCTCTGACGCGTATAACGATTCTAGGTGCCAAAGCTGGTACAGGACAGCCCTATAACGAATTGGGCGGGTGTAAAGATTCGCCTTGCCGCTATGAATGGAATGTTACGGCTGCGGATAACGGTGCCTATTGTATAGTGGTTGAAGCCGAAGATGAACGTGGCTCGGTAAGTACTGTACCCTATAAAAATTCCTTAGCGATTGTCATTCCAACGACAGGAGTTGCAATCCGACTCGAGTCTGCAAGTGCGTCAACGTGCTAGTAAATTAGGGTAAAGAATCTTTGACGTTGAATGTGGTTAAGTGATTGCCCTCGAGCATGAAGGGTAGAGTGTCCTGAGCTCCACAGACGTTTTGTATAGCGTTTTTCGGTAGTGGTTCAAGTATGACTGATACAAGCGAGATTATAGTCGGTGATAAAGCACTTGAGAACGACCTGGTGCATGGAGTCAGATGGACTTGAACCGCTACGAGCATATTCTGCCTTAGCATGACACACGGTTTTGTGGTCATAGCCCCAAGTCGTCAAACGGTCATAAATGGTGTATTCATCGGTGTAAATCAAAGTATTTTTACTGATAAATTGCTCCATCACAGGTTGGATGGTTTTCTGTTGCACATTGTCCAGCAGTTTAAGAAAGACTTGCCCACCTCGTTCTATCATGCCTAAGACGGGCGGTTTATCCTTATCGGCTGTACCCCGTCCTCGTTGACCTTTGCGTCGTCGTCTGCGTCCTTGCCTTTGCTGAGCAGCTACTTTGTCGGGCTGTCCTTTATGACCTGCGACGATATACACTTCATCCATCTCTACACACCCACTGAGTTTTGATTGTTTTTTTTCGCTACGACCCCTTCTCTAAGGTGTTGGGTCATAGCTTGCACATCATCTTTGTTAAGACCTAGCTCTCGTCCAATGTGTTGATTCGATACGTTTAGACCCATTAAATATAAGCATAAAATCCACACCTCCAACGGTTGATGATGTCCTTCAAATACCGTGCCTGTTCAATCATCAAACTGCTTCTCACAACTTTGACAAATATATCTCTGTCTGGCTTTCTGTGTGTTGTGATAGCCATTCTTGTTAGTCCTCGTGCTGTTGCAATGTGGACATTTTACTTGCCCGTCTGCCCACCGTAAACGCCTGACTGTCTCGAAAACTTTCTCCTCAGCTAGCATGTCTTGTAAGGATAAAATCATTCCCTACTTTACCAATGCCTCATCCCCTTGCTTTCCCTATTGAGCCA
>JBOFGY010000265.1:0-2885 GCA_051649365.1 Trueperaceae bacterium | reverse complement strand
TGCTTGGGTGCGGTGTCGTCGATGCGCCCACCACCCAGAACACGAGCGTACAACCAACCGTGTCATCCCTAACCAGCCGGACGTTTCATCCAGAAATACCCGCTTGTCAGGGGCGAGGTTTAAGACAGCTTCCCGCCAGACTGTTCTTGCCGCTTCATCCCGTTCTTGAGCTTGCAGCGTTTTGGTTACGATGGACACCCACCCAACCGCTCCACATCATTCCACATGCGCGTGATGCCCAGAACGATGTTGTGCTCCTTGGTCAATTGCTTAGCCTGTTCTTCCAAGCTTAGGTCGGGTCGGGATAGTCGTTTACCTGCTGCCACAGTTTGTGACAGCCTCCTTCATCGAAATCACGCGGATGGCCTGGATGGATTTTGGGAGCCAAATCATCTGCTGCGCAGAAAATTTTGGATGGTTTACTCAGAGCACAAAATTTGAGTGGATATGAACTGATAAATGATGAAGAAATCGGTTTAATTACGAAGTTTTGGGAGCAAGATAGAAACTCATTCAAGTACAAAGAAGATTAATTTCTCAAAAACCATTTGCATATAGCTATAGACACCATATTGTCACCAAATGCCCGTTCCAGTTTATCTATATTTGACTTTATAATGGTTATCAACACGCGCTATTTAAGCTACCTCACAGCCCCAAATGAACCCGCAGCTTTTCATCCAGCTCGAGCATCAATTCTTCAGACACTTGCCCCAGATATTTCCCTAAACGATTTCGATTAAGACCTCGCACATAATTGAGTTGTACTTTGCTCGTTTCTTTAAGCCTGCAACAACCCATCTCGAGCAGGACATCAAAAGGATAAAGACGTTCAGTGTTTGTGGTAATGGGTGCAACGACTAAATGGGGCAAAATCGCATTCGCATCATTGTTCGTTAAAATGACGGCAGGTCTCGAGGAAGCGGGTTCACCTTTGACACTCGGCTCCCAGTTCACGCGGTAAATATCACCACGCTTCATTTTTCTTCCATCGGTTGCTCGAGCCAGCTGCTAGCTTCCTTTTGCATGTCTTTAGAAGCAGCATAATCGGTGGCAAATTGCTTGTAACCTGTGATTAGGCTTTGTTGCTTGAGGGCATTCACAGCCGCTTCAATGCTGGCACTAAAGTTCGGCAGTCCTTCCCGCCGTTGATAATCTTCCAAAAATTTATAATCTGATTTGGGCAGAGTGATGTGCTTTCTTAATGTGCTTTCCATAGCACATAGTATAGCACATTATCTATGTTATGCTTTCTCGGCATGAAAGAATTACCAAAACAGAAAATCCTCGAGCTAGCCCGCAGTCACGGCGCAACATCCGTAAAAATTTTTGGCTCGGTGGCCAGGGGTGAAGCTGTTACGGGTGATTTGGATGTTTTGGTGACACTCGAGCCCCAGCGTGACCTACTTGATTTAATCGCTTTACAACAAGATTTAGAACAAGAACTTGGTGTGAGCGTTGATGTTGTAACCGAACAGGGTTTGTCACCATTTCTGCGAGAGCAAATTCTATCTGAAGCGATTGCGATATGAAACCCGAGTCTGATGAAGCGTATTTGCTTCACATTCAAGATTGCATTAGGCAAATTCTCGAGTACACAAAAGATGGCAGGGAAATCTTCTTAGGCTTTCGCCTTATTCAAGATGCAGTTATTCGCAATTTAGAAATTATTGGTGAGGCGACAAAGTAGTTGACCCAAGATGTTAAGGCTAAACAATCTTCAATACCCTAGAAGCAAATCGCTGGAATGCGGGATATGCTGATTCATGATTATTTTGGTTTTGATTTGAATATCGTGTAGGGTGTTGTTGAGAACCGCTTGCCTGAACTGGAAAAAGCTGTTAGGTCATTGCTCGAGTAAAATGCGTATCATCACCTGGAACATTAACGGAGCCTTCGGACTTACGTCACTCAACCCTCGAGCCTACGCAACAAGTGAAAACTTACCCTACATCACTGATCAAATAGAATTATTGAGCGCAGACATTATTTGCTTACAAGTAAGGTCATACGAACACGCAACGTTCGCAAACAAAACTAATTGCTCGAGCACTCGGTTTTCCCTACACCTTTGAAACCATCGCCAGCAACTCACACATTGACCCTGCTTATAAACTTGCCAACGCCATCATTTCTAAAAAACCATTCAGAGAAGCAAAAGCTGTGCGCTTGCCACGTCCAGAGTTTTTGCAAGAGCTGCCGCTTTTACCTAACGGTCAACACGCCGAAATTCACGACAAATATATGCAAGTTTTAGCGTTTGAAGATTTTATGCTTGCGAACATTCACGCTTTACCTTTGCATGTTTTAGGCTCGAGCTACGACAGTGATGATGGCCGCGCTTTTGCCAAAGAAGTTGAGAAGGTAATGCTCGAGCATCTGGCAACGCCACTCATTTTTTGTGGTGACTTCAATCACAACGATATTGAAAAACTTTACCCCAATCTTTTCAGTGAACTCAATTTAATTGAAGCCCTACCCAATGAAGCATCTGTTCTAAATTCTGAGCTGAGAATTGATTACATGCTGATTTCTAAAGATGCTTTTCAAATTGCTCACGCTTTTATTGAGCCAATGATGACCGACCATTTTTCGTGTGGGCTCGAGCTTTATTATTGAGGTTCACAGAAATAGCTTAAGCTAAAAGAATGACATGGTATCCAAAACGACTCACATGAGAACAACAAGCAGAGCGAAGACGCAAAGGGTTTGAGCTCTTAAAGCGAAAGCGATTAAGCCAACGAGCGGCGTTGTTGCAAAAATAGCCACGAATACGGCTGAGGTATTCTAGGCAGTTGATGAGACAGACAAAGCAATCACAGTACCGTGTTCGCAACGGGTCGCAGTATAACGCAGCGTTAGTCAAACGAGGAAGGCTAGACATC
>JBOFGY010000264.1:0-6374 GCA_051649365.1 Trueperaceae bacterium | reverse complement strand
GAACACAAGAAAACTGAAACCTCGGTGGTGTACAAACAAGTCGAACTTGACCTCGAGCGCAAACTCTGTCGCGCTGCCGAACAAACCCTAAGTCTCACCCTGCAAGAATTCAAACTCATGGAGCTACTGCTCAAAAATCGTGGGCGTATTTACTCCAAGGAAGATTTAGAAAATCGCCTTTACGAAGTGGATAATTTGCCCGGGTCAAACACGGTGGAAGTGTTTATCTCGAGCCTGCGGCGAAAGTTGGCAAGTGCAGGTGTAGAAGGTCTTATTCAAACGGTGCGGGGAATGGGGTACGTGATTCAGTAATCGTGGTCATGGTCTGTAGCTACCGATGTTGCTACCTCTGTATTTTCAGAACACCCCGCAATAAGAAGACTCACTAGAACTACTGTCGCTACTACACGTATTTCTTACCTAGGTTATTTTATAAGCACGTTTTGCCAGTCTATAGGCGAGGTCATGGGCAACTTCGCTTGCCTCGTCTTCAGCCATCAGCCCTTTGACAACTTCACCCGCCAGCCAGTTGCACGTCACACGCCGCCACACATCGTGCCGTGCAGGAATTGATGCAAAGGCCCTCGTGTCATCATTAAAACCAGCTAGATTGTAAATGCCCGCCGTTTCCACCACCGCGTCTAGATACCGCTCCATGCCTTTAACAGAATCAAAGAACCACCAGGGCGGCCCGAGACGCAAGGCTGGATAGTGACCTGCTAGCGTGGCAAGTTCGCGGGCATAGGACGATTCATCGAGACAAAAAAGAAGGATACGTAAATCTCTCTCATTACCGAACCTTTGTAAAAGTGGACGTAGGGCCTGTGTCCACTGCGTTGGCACGGGAATATCTGCGCCTTTATCCTTACCAAAACGTCCAAAAATGAAGGGGTTATGGTCGCGCATACTGCCGATGTGAAGCTGCATAATGAGACCATCATCTACACTCATTCGTGCCAGTTCAGCCAGCATGTGTGCGGTAAAACGTTTCGCATCTTCACTGCTTATTTTTCCCTGCAATGCTCTGCTAAAAATCTCGTCAGCAAGCTGTGGAGAAAGCTGCTCTGTGTCTGGGGTAACGGCTGTATGATCTGTAGCAGTTGCACCCCTCGTTTTAAAAAATGAACGGCGTTGCTCGAGCGCGGCAATAAAACGTTGATAGCCTGTTATGTCAATACCAGAAACTTCAGAAAGTTTCTGAATATGTTCTAACCAATCGAGCGTCTGTAGATTGACAACTGCATCAGGACGAAAGGTCGGGCGAACGGGAAACCCTTCGCGTTGTAATTGCTGGTGAGGCTCGAGCATATCCGTCGCTGCATCTGTGGTACAAAGAACTTCGATATTAAACCGTTTGAATAAAGCCCTCGGCGTAAAGTCAGGCTGTGCTAGTTTTTCGGAAAGCTCGTCGTAGATTTCGTCGGCTGTTTCCGCAGTTAGTTTTTTGCGAATATCAAACACGTTTATGAGTTCATCTTTTAACCAAAGACCTGTGGGTGTACCACGAAAGAGATAAAAATTCTCTGCGAAGCGTTGCCAGATTTTACGGTGATCACCCTCGACGGGTGTGCCGTCCCGGGTGGAAATACCCAAATCTTCCAAGCGTACGCCTTGGCTGTAAAGCATTCTAAAAATGTAGTGATCGGGAATCACAAAAAGCTCAGAGGGTGAACCAAAGGTTGCATGAGGGTTTGCAAGTAGATTCGGGTCAACGTGACCGTGTGGGCAAACGAGCGGTAAATCTTTTATTGATTCGTAGAGGGCTCGAGCGAGGTTGCGTTGCAAAGGTTCCGCAGAAAAGCAACGGTTGTCATCAAGTTGCCACATCGTCATGCCTTCTCTTTATGAAATATAGGGTGCGCCAAAATCTCCTCAACAACTTCGCTTTGAGGTTGTCTTATGTCTACGACGATGGCGTTGACAGGTTTTTCCAGCGTATCAAATTGACTTCGCAGCATGTCAGGTTTCATAAAATGCTGACGTGCCTGCATCCGTGTATAAATCGTTTCAAAATCGCCCTCGAGATAAACAAACGTTGTTTGCCCTTCGTGACCTTTGGTTAAGTGCTGACGGTAATTCTCTTTTAGTGCCGAGCAAGCTAGTACGAGCGATTGACTTTCCAATAAATTCTTAGCGATAAGTTGATTGAGAGCCTCGAGCCAGGGTTCTCTGTCCTTGTCATTGAGGGGTTGACCGCTTGACATTTTTGCAACATTTTCTTTTGGGTGAAATTCGTCAGCATCATAAAACGTCCAGCCCAAACGCTCGGCTAACGTCTGCCCGACGGTTGTCTTGCCCGAACCTGAAACACCCATGACGATGACAGCTAGACTCATGCGTCTCTCCAGGGCAAAAGAATACAGGAGTGAATCTCAGGATAGAGAACGACATCTGCTTTTCCTTTAATGACGAGTGAGGTGATTTGAAAGCTTGCTAAAAGATTTTTTGCGGTCTCGAGCGTTTTGCCGGTCACGCTTACGTCGTCTACGAGTAGGAGATGGTGGCTCGAGTTTTCAGTTGGTGTTACAAGGGGCTGAAGCCCCTTGTTGAAAGTAGTGGGGCCTATGTCAAATGGCTCGAGTAATTTTGGTTTTTCATAGCATGGTTTGTTGTTTTCGTCGCGGTAATTAAGGTGAAGGATGTGTAAGGGTTTCTCGAGCCAAAACGCAACCATTGTTGCAAAGGCTATACCACCTGTTGCTACTCCAATAACTGCTTCAACCGCAGGTAGGCTTAGACGTTTTAGCTTACGAGCAATGTCGGGTAGCTCGAGTTTTACTTTCGTCTCTGTGGCTGTCATGATTTCACTCTGTATAACATTTCGCCTGCTTTGGAAACATAAAGGCTGTCTTCATCCGTTTTGTTTTGCCACGCTGCTATATCAATATCGTTAGGGTTCATATAACCAAGATTCATGTGCTTACAAACCTGTTCTGGAATTTTGCTGGCGAGCGTCACGGTAAAATTTGGATGCTCTGCATCGTCAAAGGTTCCACCACCACGAACATGGGTCGAATGTGCCAGTACACCAAGTGGAATATGCTTGAATTTATCCCACTGTTTGGTGAAATACGCGAGCACGTGGTAACCAATCTCGTGAATGTACTTGCCGTGAATGTGACTTACGGTGTCCAAATGCGGTGCGTAGATAATAAGTTCTGCGCCTTTTGCAAGCGCAGGCTCGAGCTTGTACATCGCTTTCCCGGCTGTCCAAAGTTCGTCATACATTGCGGGCGCACACGACAAAACACGTTTGACAGGTTTATCTAGCCAAAGGATATGACGTGTCCCCGAGAGCTTTGCTGCCTCGCGCCACGCCTCCTCAACATTGCCAATAAACATTCCCGCTAAACCCTTACCTTCAACAACAAGGGCAATCAAGGTCACGGGCGTAGGGATAACGTTTGCAGCTTCGTGAATCATAGCTCTGACGGGTGTTTCTGCTACGCCAATCGTGCCAACAATGCCAACGAGTGCGCCGAGCCAGTGCGTTTTGTTGATCATTTCGGGGCCGGAGATACCAGGGAAAAGGTACTTAGCACCACCCGAAAAACCTGCGACTTCGTGGGGGAACGTAGGGCCTAGAATCAGGATGTGGTCGTACTCGAGAACTGCTTTATTAATACGAATATCTACGTCACCTGCTAAGGTTTCGTGCCAAGCGTTTTCTGCAAACTCTCGCACTTTGCTTTCCTTAATCGTGCCAATAGAAGTAAGCGTATTGGCATCATCCCAGGCATGATTAAGTAAGCCAATATGTTTGTAGCGCATATTTTTTTCTTCACTACTTACACCTACAAGATTGAGGAGCTGCTCTTCTGTAAGCGGTGGATGGGTGCCGAGGGCAACCATAAAGTCTAGCTTTGCCGTGTCATGTAAAACGTCAACAAGTGTGCGGAACAAAAACGGCAGTGGCAGTGTGCGTGTGTGGTCTGGAATGAGGCATAAAACTTTTTTGTTTGTAAACTGGTGCTCGAGTCCTCGAGACAAGGTGTGAAGAATGTCCTCTTCTGTGAGTAAGCTTTGGCTACTGAGTTGCACCATCACACACCACCGTAAGCAGAAAAGCCACCATCCACAGGAACAATAATCCCTGTCACAAATTTAGCGGCATCACTTGCTAGCCAAACGGTTGTGCCGACAAGTTCGTCAGCTTCACCAAAACGGCCCATCGGGGTGTGGTCAATAATCTGTTGTCCTCGACTCGTCAGTGTTCCATCATCATTGAGCAAAAGTTTCCTATTCTGTTCACCAACAAAGAAGCCTGGCGCAACCGCGTTGACGCGCAAACCTGCACCGTACTTGTGAGCAACTTCCACAGCAAGCCATTTCGTAAAGTTATCAATAGCTGCTTTAGAGGCAGCATAACCCATCACTCGTGTCAAAGGTTTTTGTGCTGCCATGGATGAAATGTTGATAATACTGCCTTGGTTTTTCATAGTTTCACCAAACACTTGACTAGGCAAAACAGTTCCGAGCAAATTGAGCTGAATGACTTGCTCGAGTGCATCCTTATCTAAGTCAAAAAAACTTCCGTCAGGCAGGACGGTTGCTTTGGGTTGGTTGCCCCCTGCAGCGTTCACCAAGATATCGCAGCGTTGGTAGGTCTCGAGCAACTTTGTTCTTGCGGCGTTCAAACTCTCACGGTCAAGAACATCTGCTGGTAAGGCAATGACTTCAAAACCTATATCACAAATGCGCTTAGCAACATCTTCGGCTAGTTCTGCACGTCGGCCCAAAATAGCAACTTTTGCTCCTGCTTCAGCCAGACCTTTTGCTATCGCCTCACCCAACACACCTGTACCACCTGTAACAACAGCAACTTTCTGGGATAAACTAAATAAAGACATCTGGATTAAACTCCTTTGTGTTAACGCATTAGCATAAGAGCCTATCCTAAAACCTAGACGGATTTGTTTTGCTTCGGCAAATGTTCAGCACAAGCCCAAAAAGGTATTATTTAAGTTTTAGGATAGATGCTAAGTTTCGAATCATAAACAGCCAGTCCTCTTTTTACCAACAGCTTGTCATATCACCTGCGGCTTTCCCCAATGCCTCGAGAAAATAGTAATCGCCGTAGATAAGTGAAACATCTACATTTTGACCCGCAGGTAAATTACCGGTTGCATGGCGAAGCAAACCCTCTTCATTAGCATCGTTCCACGTCGCGCAGTGTGTATTTAAGTCAGAGAGAAGTTTAAGTGCAGCGTTACGGTACTGCAACGCTTTAGCTCCTTCTAGCAGTGAAGCTAGCTCGAATAATCCTGAAGCAACAATGGCACCCGCAGAACTGTCACGCGGAGCGTTAGCTACATCCGGTGCACGAAAATCCCACGGCGGTACACCTGTATCTGGCAACGCCGTGATAAAATTGTCTGCGACACGCAAGGCCGCGTCACGGTAGCGCGTATTTTTCGTGTAGCGGTAAGCGAGTGACAATCCGTAAATCGCCCACGATTGCCCACGGCTCCACGCAGATTCAGGCGCGTAGCCTTGCCCACCTTGGGCCTCACGTTGTTCACCTGTTTCAGGGTCAAAGCGCAGAATATGATACGTCGTAGCGTCCGCACGAATAAAAGAATGCAAGGCTGTATTCAGGTGTGTTTCCGCCAGATTGCGAAAGCGTACTACCCCTGTTTCCTGATACGCCCAAAACAATAAAGGCATATTCATAAAGCTATCAATAATCACTTTACCCACATTGCCTTCACCATTCCAGGCTTCGATGACCTGTCCAGCAGGATTAAAGCGGTTCATCAACAATGCAACCGCGAGCAAGCCACGCCGACGCGCATCTCTATCGCCAGTCAATTTGTAACGCATGACCGCCGTCGGTTGAAACTGAAAACCAACATCGTGGTGAAAGCCGTAAAAACCTTCACCAAGCAGGAGTTGCTCGAGTGCATTTTCAGCCTCACGGGCGAACACAGCCAGCTTTTCATCTTTTGTCTGTCGCCACACGAGCCATAAGAGTCCTGGCCAAAATCCTGATGTCCACCATTCTGGAGGCTCGAGGCTGTAGGTTCCGCCACGACTCGCGTGCGGGAATTGACTGCCCACACGTTCGGCAAGCTTTGAGACTTTACGTGCGGCTTGCTCTCGAGCTTCGTTGATCCAAACTGTAGTTGTCTCAGCACCCATAGCCATTTAGTTAACTCCTATCAAAACTTTTATATTTAACTTAACTTTTTATTATCCACTTAGGTCAGTATCCAAACAGCCTCGAGATTCACGCTACTTACAGCATCCCGACGGTTTTTTGCACCCAAGCGAGTTTAGGATCAAAGCTGACCCCTTGTTTGCGTCCATCTCCAGCTAAAAACCACAGGTAATAACTCTGCGCTCCTGGCGCACCCACATAGGTGTGATAGCCA
>JBOFGY010000263.1:0-36215 GCA_051649365.1 Trueperaceae bacterium | reverse complement strand
AGGTAAAACCAAACGTGCTGCCTTACGCTGTCTCAAAACTTTTGTCGCTCGGGATGTCTTTCGCTTCATACTCTCCAACGCTCAGCAGCACCCCGAAAGATGGTTGAACCCTTGACAGGTCTATACTAAGTTCTCCATACTAGCTTTGCGAGAAACTCACTTTTTGCAATGGGCTAAAGCCCGTTGTTGAAACACAGTTTCATTTTATCATCTCGCATTTCCACTATGGAAATACTTAATAGCCACAAAAAATATTAGAACGGCAGTACTAATTACTGCATATCAGAAGGCTATTTGGATTAATCACCAAACGCCGTCTGCCAAATATATTGCAAATCCTTAAAAAAATTGTACTGTTCAATATACTCACGGTTGATGCGTACTTTATCTACAAAAATCACTTCACGGTTGTAGCGTTCAGGGTCAGCTTGCTTTGCTAAAATTTCTTCTTCGTTACGGTACTTTAGTGAGGCAGGGCCGGTAATCCCTGGTCGAATCGTGAGGACGACGCGGTCTGGACCCTCGAGCTTATCTGCAAAGCCTGGCACGTCTGGGCGTGGCCCGACTAAGCTCATTTGCCCGAGTAACACATTGATAAGCTGTGGCAATTCATCAATCTTCGTCTTGCGTAATAAGGCACCCAACGGGGTAATGCGCGGGTCTTTGTTCGTCGTGACGGTAGTTGTCACCGTTTTGGAAATTTTCATGCTACGCAGCTTGATAACCTTAAACGTTTTACCATGCCGCCCGACGCGCGTTTGGGTAAAAAAGCCGTTGAGTCCCGTGTCTAGGGTTGCACCAATCCAAGCTAAAAGAATAAGCCAACCTAAAGCAAGTAGTCCGAAAATAGCAACCGCAAGGTCAAAACTGCGTTTAAGAAAGCGTTGTCCGAAAGAGAGTCCTTTAGAAGTTTGCACAGCGTGATTATAAGTCATAAGTTTTCTTCCCCTATTCATCTTAAGGCTCGAGGTTCAAAAAAGACGTGACCATTTACCAGCAGACCGTTTGCCAACACATGTGGGACAATTCTCCTCTCGAGGGGTTCATTCATGTGATAAAGTACGTTTTATCATGACGATTGCTCCTAAAAATCATATGTCAGGCGAGCGTGTTCTGGTTCTCTTTACAATGTTTGCACTGCTTATTGCTGCTCTTGGCATTGCTATCTTTTGGGCAATGGGTACGGTTTTACTTCTAACCAAAAACGGTGGACAAATCCAAGAAGCCCTTACTGCACCTTGGCTCAGAGCAGCGTTTTTTGCTTATCCCGTGGTCTTGCTACTCGGTAGCATCGTAGGTTGGCTCGCCTTCTGGCGCAAAGCCGATCTCGTCGCTATTGGGGCAATGTCCGCACCTTCTGGCTATATGCTGCTTATTTACTTGTATAAAGTACTAATTGGCTAGTTACACACTAGCAGCCATGAGCACGCCTTCTTTTCAGCTAGAAAATGTGGCAGGGTACAGGGTGCAGGGTGCAAGTTACAGAAATCCTGACCGCACCCTGCACCCCGTACCCCTTACCCTCTTTATACTTTTCACTTTTTACGTTTTACCTCTTACATTCGCGCAAAAGTGGTCAAGCACCACGGATGGTTTTTTTACGGTGCAAACTGCTAGCCGTGCAGATGCAACTTACCTTAAAGAAGTTTTTGAAATCCTACAGGAAACAAAGCGAGATTTGCGGAGTGAAGGCTTAAGTCTACCTGAAAGCGTAACAGTGCAAATTCATCCAAATCTGGATTCGTACACGACCACAACCGAATTACCCTGGTGCGTTCTTTCGTTAGCAGATAGAGAAACCAGCACGATTCACACACAGCGACTTAGGATTTTACTCGAGCGTCAAACCCTAAACATCACTTTGCGTCACGAGCTTTTTCACTTAGCACAACCTGACGATTGGCCGCGCTGGCGTGCTGAAGGTGAAGCGATGAAGTTTTCAGGTGAACGCACGCAGGGAGAACCTTTTGAAGATGTAACTGAAGAAGAATTAAATAACTCACTTGCAAATCCAGACTCTAGAGAAACCCTGCAACGTGCCGCAGCCACCGCCTATCTGTGGGTTGTACGCGGACAATAAATAAACCGCTGACAGAACTTTGTCTATACTCCTGTACAAAAGTTTAAGCTTTACACTCGCCTTCTGCTTGATGCTAAGCCTGGGCCGTCATCGTAAAACGGCCTTATGAAATTTTTGAGACAACTCTGGCAAGAGTGGCAAGAAAGTAGTGTGCCTATGCAAGCGGCTGCACTTGCGTATTACACGATTTTTTCGCTGGCACCCTTGCTGCTTATTATCATCGGTGTTGCGGGTTTAGTCTTCGATCAAGCAACTGTCCGCACAGCGTTACTCGAGCAATTTCAAAGTTTAGTCGGGGATGAAGGTAGTCGTTTACTTGGCACGATGCTCGAAGGCGCAAATCGTGAAGGATCAGGAGTTTTCACAAGTCTTATTGGTGTTGGCACACTTATTTTTGGTGCCACCGGTGTTTTAGCGCAACTTCAACAATCATTAAACTCTATTTGGAAAGTACCTCCACGCCAAGGTGTAGGAGCACTAGGCGGATTGCTAAAAGCACGCTTACTTTCATTCGGACTCATTTTGGCTTTTGGCTTTTTAGTGATTGTGCTACTGATTGTCAATGCTGTAATTACAGCATTGAGCAGTAGGCTCGAGCTATTTGGCTGGGTATGGCAGTGGCTTACCAGCCTCGTTGGATTTTTAGCAATTACTGTTATCTTTGCTGCTATTTACAAATACTTGCCTGACACAAGAGTTGCTTGGCGACACGTGCGCTTAGGAGCATTACTAACCGCTCTCCTTTTCATGCTCGGCAAATCGCTGATTGGTTTTTATTTAGGTAGATTTGGTGTGAGCAGTAGCTTTGGTGCAGCAGCGTCGCTTATTGTGTTGTTGCTTTGGGTCTTCTACTCAGCACAAATCGCACTCACAGGCGCAGTGTTTACACACCTGTGGAGTCAGCGGCGTGAACAGTAGCGGCAGGCTGTTCTCTACGTAGCAAGAGAAGTATGACTGTAATTAACGTAAAGGCAGTTAGTGCCAACGTGGGAATCGTGATAAACCCCAAGTAATTAACATACTTTACGCTGCACGGCACACCGACATTGCACATTGGAATAGCCAAACCCGGCATATTTTCTTCGACAATATGCCATGCCGCGATAAAACCACCCAATATAGACAGCGGTAGTGCATAAGGGATAATAGTTTTATCTTGTCTAAAACTCGCTATGCCGAGCAGCACCACAAGTGGATACATACAAATACGCTGGAACCAACAGAGCGAGCACGGCACGAAGGCCCGCACCTCACTGTAGTAGAGGCTACCGCTCATTGCTACCACCGCAATTAACCAGGCAAGATAGAGACCAAAATTGTTTAAGAATTTTCCCATTTATTCATTTTGAGAGTGAGACGTAAAACGTGAAAAGAATTTTTTTACGTCTTGCTCCTCACGTTTCACTTTTACTCAGTTTGCACTAGCTGCTGCATCGAGAGCTGCTTTAATTTGCTCGTAGAATTCGTCGTAGGTTTGAGCTTGAGTCTCGAATTTTTCCCCGTTGATAAACAAGGTTGGTGTTCCGGATACACCGATGGCTTCACCCATTGCTTTGTCAGCTTTAATTTTGTCATCATGGCGTTTTTCATCAAGACAAGTCTCGAGTTCGTCAGCGTTCACATCTGGGACATACGTCCTGGCTAGCTCGAGCATCTTCTCGGAAGTAGCCCAATCTACAGCCTCATTTTCTTGCGACCGGTACACAATCGCTTTGTAATCCCAAAACAAGTCCGGGTTTTGCTCATACACGCATTCACTCGCAATACCCGCCGTGGTGGAGTTGGGAATGATTTGGTAGTAGATAAAATAAGCTTGCACTTGACCTGAATTAATGTAGTCTCGCTCAATCTTCGGCCAAACAACTTCTTCAAAATTTTTGCAGGCAGGGCATTTGAAATCTTCAAAAATAGCGAGTTTTACAGGCGCATTGGCATCACCCAAAGCAGGTTGATTGTCATAGGATAGTTTTGAGGGATCAATGTTGGCTGGTGTACTGGTAGCCTCACTCACACCCTCTGCTGGAGCACGGTTACGGTTGAACAGAAAAAAACCAGCGATAGCTAGAATAGCAATAACAGCCGTAATAATAGTAAGTCGTTGAGGATTCATAGACGCTTAGTTTAGCGTATCTGCACTATAAATGTGTTAAAGACCAAAAAGGTGTTAACAGAATAAAGCTGAAAGCGAAAGGCGTAAAGTTAAACAAAGATTTTTAGCTTTCAGCCATGAGTCTTCTACTTATAACTGATACTTCAAGGCTTCCATAAGTTCATCGACAATCGCTTCGGTATCGCCACGTTCAGAAGCTGTGACCACATGGTCACGGATGTGAGAGCGGAGCACCTTATCACTCACACGTCCTAAGCCACCTTGGACAGCTTTAATTTGCTTGAGAACATCCACGCAGTACACACTTTCATCCTCGAGCATCCGTAAAACACCCTCGAGATGCCCACGCACACTTTTCAAGCGTAGCAATGCATCTTCTCTGGTCTTCGCGTCCAGGTGCAAACAATTATGTGCATGATTGTGTTTCGTAGAGGTTTTTACTTTTAATACTTTTGTTGCCATTAGATTCCTTTGTCTACACGGTCATCTGCGGAAACAGGAGGTTGTAACCTCTTGTTCTGCTTATCGGTCATTCTTTCACATGTTTTTGAATACCAAGCAAGTGATGTTGGTCGTGATAAATCATAAAGAGGAGCATTTCTTTGGTAGAAAGATCACCCATAAGTGGATGCTGCATTCCTTTGATGTTCAAATCGTTTTCTGACCAAGTAGCAATAGCTTCGCGCAGTTTTTGTGTTGTTGCTAAAAACGCTGAAATAACTGTATCTTTTTTGTCGCTTTCAGGCTTCGAGGCAAAAGGGTTATTCGTCAAAAATCCAGCAGAGGAGCCACTTTGTAAAGCGGCCAGATAGTTAGCTTTCACCTCTTCATAAGTTTTAGGTTTAACCGAGTAGCTTGGTAAACGGTCTTTAGCGTTAAAACCCTTAGCTACCCGTTTGTGCGTAAATGTAAGGTGTGCCAGATGATGCGCTGGTCCCCAACGTTCATCACTACCAGAGAAAAACACCTCATCACTTAAACCTTTACAAAATGCAGCTATGTCCTTTGAGGCGGACTCGAGCTTTTGAAGAATATCAGTGCTGGTCATACGTTCCCAATCAAGTTCTTCGTGATTCGTTTTTCGTAAAACCTTACAAACGAAAAACGAATCACTGTATTATGCTACACTCGCTTGATAACCTTCTTCAACTACAGCCTCAATCAACATATTCACGTTGCTTGCACCCTCTACTTTTGCCATACCCGTTTTCAAATCTACTTCTACATTTTGTGCGCCAGGTACTTGCTCGAGTGCTTCTTTAACAGCTTTTTGGCAGTGCCCGCAGGTCATACCTTCTACTTTGAGTGTCATGTTCAAACCTCCATTGACGGCTTTGTCAAGCCGTGCTAACGTGATAGTACCACCCCAGGGGGGGTGGGGTCAAGAGGTAAAGAACATGACCCAAGTTACTCAAAACTCACAGGACCTAGGGCAAGCTGAAACGCTCGAGCTGCCTGTCACAGGTATGACTTGCGCCGCCTGCGTGGTGCGGGTTGAAAAGGCTCTTAAAAAAGTCGAAGGTGTAGAAAACGCCACCGTGAATCTAGCAACAGAACGTGCCACAGTTCAATTTACGGGTTCTAATTCCACGCTCTTGAAGCGCGCCGTGCGCGAAGCAGGTTATGGCATTTTGGAAATTGCAGAAGGTCAAAACCGCACCGACGCAGAACGAGAAGCTCGAGAAAAAGAAACGCAAAAGCTCAAACGTTCCGTGATTTTCTCAGCAGTTCTTGCAGCTCCGCTCGTGCTCATTGCTATGTTCCCCATGATTTGGGAACCCGCTATGACTCTCCTCATGCGCGTCGCGCCGATGAACGTGTGGAACTGGGTCATGCTTGCCCTTGCCACACCTGTGCAGTTCGGGCCAGGCTTGCGCTTTTACAAAAACGGCTGGAAAGCTCTGCGTAGTGGCTCTCCTGATATGAACAGTCTTGTCATGATTGGTACGAGTGCCGCGTATTTTTATAGCCTCGCAGTTACGCTTGTTCCGAACATTTTCCCCTACCAGGCACGGCACGTTTATTTTGAAGCGAGTGCTGTCGTCATTACGCTCGTGCTTCTTGGTAAATACTTTGAAGCCATCGCCAAAGGTCGCACCAGTGAGGCGATGAAAAAGTTGCTGTCATTGCAAGCGAAAACGGCTCGAGTGATTAAGGGTAAGAAGGAACTCGAGCTACCCATCTCTGAAGTATTACCCGAAGACATCATCGCCGTGCGCCCTGGCGAGAAAATTCCTGTAGACGGCATCGTGATCTCAGGAAATAGTTATGTAGATGAATCCATGATTACAGGCGAGAGCATTCCCGTTTCTAAAACTGAAGGAGCTAAAGTTGTTGGTGGCACACTGAACGGCAACGGCGCATTTACCTTTAGGGCAACGGCTGTCGGTGAAGGCACGGTGCTTTCGCAAATTATCGAACTCGTTGAAAACGCACAGGGTTCTAAACCTGCGATTCAAGGGCTTGCGGATAAAGTCATTGCGGTTTTTACACCGATTGTGCTGGCTATTGCTGCACTCACAGCTCTTATATGGCTTTTCTTTGGTGGAGAAAATGCTATCAGTTTTGCACTCGTGAATACGGTTGCCGTTTTGATTATTGCCTGCCCGTGTGCAATGGGTTTAGCTACTCCGACAAGCATTATGGTGGGTACGGGTAAAGCTGCTGAAATGGGCGTACTCTTCCGCAAAGGTGAAGCTCTGCAAACCCTGCAAGAAGCCAAAGTCATCGCTCTCGATAAAACGGGAACGCTTACTAAAGGCAAATCAGAACTCACAGATTTTGTGGTGAGTGATGAGCGGCAAGTGATGAGTGACGACATGGAACACTCAGCACTTTTACAGCTTATTGCCAGTGTCGAGAAACAATCTGAACACCCCGTCGCACAGGCCATCGTTAAATCAGCCGAAGGTCGTGGTTTGACACTCTTTGAGGCGAGTGACTTTGAAGCCTTGCCTGGCTTTGGTGTTTCGGCAAACGTTGATGGCAAACTCGTTCAAGTTGGTGCAGATAGATATATGACAAAACTTGGCATAGATACTTCTACTTTTGAACGTGAAGCCTCACGGCTTGGGGATGAAGGCAAAACACCTCTTTACGCTGCCATTGACGGAAAGCTCGCCGCCATCATTGCTGTTACAGATCCAATTAAGGACACATCCTTTGAAGCTATCAACACACTGCACCAGCAAGGCTTCAAGGTTGCCATGATTACGGGTGATCATAAACGCACGGCAAATGCTATTGCTAAGCAACTTGGCATTGATGAAGTCTTAGCAGAAGTTCTACCTGACGGCAAAGCGAAAGCTGTAGAACAATTACAAGCAAAAGGTTACAAAGTTGCCTTTGTAGGTGACGGCATCAATGACGCACCCGCACTTGCTCAGGCTGATGTGGGACTGGCGATTGGCACGGGTACAGACATTGCGATTGAAACGGCTGATGTCATTTTGATGTCTGGTGATTTGCGCGGTGTGCCTAACGCCATTGCTCTGTCACGCGCTACACTTCGCAATATCAAACTCAATTTGTTCTGGGCCTTTGCTTATAACATCATTTTGATTCCGGTGGCTGCGGGTGTGCTTTATCCTGTGAATGGCTGGTTGCTATCGCCCGTTCTGGCGGGTGCAGCGATGGGTTTATCAAGTGTTTTTGTTTTAACAAATGCTTTACGCTTGCGTGGTTTCAAAGCACCGCTCAAAGACTCGAGTCCTAATGAGCCAAAGGTTTCTGCTCGAGCCGCCACCGCTTCATAGTTGTCTCTAACAATCCTGGGAGAAAAGAGTATTTATGGCTGACCATACGCATCACCAAGCATCGCATCATCACTCGACCACACCTCGAGTAAACCATGCAATGAATCATGCACACCAACAAGGAGGCGGGGGCCACGATGAGCACGCAAGTCATAATGTCAACGATATGTTGCGCCGCTTTATCGTCTCAGCGATTTTGACGTTGCCACTTCTGCTTTTTTCACATATCGGTGCGCTGTTGGGTCTACACCTCATGCCACCTTTTGGTCTGTCAATGGGTTTGTTTGGTTTTATTTTAGCAACGCCTATTGTGTGGTGGGGCGGTCAACCGTTTATTAGCTCGGCGTGGAAATCCCTCAAGCGCGGCGAAGCCACCATGATGACGCTTATCGCTTTGGGTATTCTCGTGTCTTATTCATATTCAGTTTTTGCAACATTTTTTCTGCCTGATGGAGAAGTATTCTTTGAAGCTGCCGCGATGCTCACGACGTTTAGTTTGCTCGGTCACTGGCTTGAGATGCGTTCACGCCTAGCAACAGGGAAAGCGGTTGAAGCGTTGTTAAAACTGGCACCTGCTACCGCAAGAGTCAAACGCAACGGGCAAGAAGTCGAACTGCCCCTCGAGCAAGTCATGGTAGGTGATGAAATTATCGTCAAACCTGGCGACAGAATTCCTGTAGACGGTGAAGTCATTTCAGGGCAGAGCTATGTAGATGAAGCCGTGATTACAGGCGAGAGTCTTCCTGTCGTGAAAGATGTTGGCAGTAAAGTCATCGGAGGCACGGTGAATCAAACGGGTGCGTTTAACTTCAAGGCAACGGCAGTAGGTGCAGACACGGCACTCTCGAGAATCGTCGAGATGGTCAAAAACGCCCAAGCCTCGAGAGCACCCGCGCAACGTTTAGCAGACAGAGCAGGGAAATATCTCGTTTTCGTAGCGATTGGCGCAGGAGTAGTCACATTCTTGGCTTGGACGTTGTTTAGTGAGCAGGGTGTCGTATTTGCACTGACCTTAGCAGTATCAGCGATTGTGATCGCTTGCCCTGATGCACTGGCACTCGCTACGCCAACCGCAATTACCGTCGGTGTTGGGCAGGGTGCAAAAGGTGGTGTGCTCTTCAAAAATGCGACGGCCCTCGAGTCCACCGCAGGAGTAGACACCGTTGTCTTTGATAAAACAGGAACTTTAACAGAAGGTAAACCTGCCGTGACGAATCTCGAGCCGGTCTCAGGTAGCAACGCTGATGAATTGTTGCGCTACGCAGCTTCGGCAGATCAACCCTCACAGCACCCGTTAGCTGAGGCGATTGTTCGTGCTGCAAAGGAGAAAAATCTAAATGTCATCACACCCGAAACGTTTGACTCTGTGCCAGGGCACGGCGTTGTTGCAACGGTTGAAGGCAAGAAGGTTTTGATTGGCAACAAGAAACTCATGGACAGAGAGAATATAAATGTTGATGGGCTCGAGCCCAAAGTGAGCCAATTGGCTAGCGAGGGCAAAACAGCGATGTATGTTGCGCTAGATGGCAAGGCGTTGGGTGTCATCGCGGTAGCAGACACGATTCGTGATTCGGCAAGAAAAGCTATTGAGTCCTTGCATCACCTCGGCATCAAAACCGTCATGCTCACTGGTGACAACCGCCGCACCGCAGAAGCGGTTGCTAAAGCGTTAAAGATAGATGATGTCATTGCTGAAGTTCTGCCCGAAGATAAAGCAAGCCATATCGAAGCGTTGCAGCGTGAGGGCAAAAAAGTTGCGATGGTTGGTGATGGCGTGAATGACGCGCCTGCCCTTGCCAAAGCGGAAGTAGGCATTGCCATTGGCGCAGGTACGGATGTCGCGGTAGAAACCGCAGGTGTGGTGCTTGTAAAAAATAATCCCGCCGATGTAGCGAGCAGTATTAAACTAGCCAGAGCGGTGCGCGGAAAAATCAAGCAAAATCTTTTCTGGGCTGCGATCTATAACCTTCTTGCTATTCCCATTGCCGCAGGTGCGCTCTATACAAGTTATGGTGTTCTGCTTCGCCCTGAGTGGTCAGCGTTACTTATGAGTGCTTCAACACTCATAGTCACGTTTAACGCACTTTTGTTACGCAGAGTCAAACTGAGTTAAAACTTTATACTGGCTTAAAAAATTTTGTCTACACTTTTTACAGAAAGGAACATTCATGAAACACTTGATCACTGGTTTAACAACACTTCTACTGATACTCAGCACGTCAACGCTTGCACAGCATGACGGACACAACATGGACATGACGATGGAAAGGATGTCCTCACACGATATGCTCGCTGGACTTACTGGCGAGGAACTCGAGACCAGCTTTCTCTCAGGCATGATTAAACACCACGAAGGCGCAATAGAGATGGCGCAGTGGATTTTAGAGCGCACGCAAAATGCCGATATTAAAAAAGCTGCCGAAGCCATCATCGCGGCGCAAGGTCCAGAAATTCAGCAAATGACGCAGTGGCTCCAAGATTGGTACGGTCAAGGGATTGATGAAGCAAGTGCGAGCATGATGCAAAACGAAATGGACATGATGATGCAGGCGATGGAAGCAAGCACAAAGCCTGATGCTGCATTTTTAGAACAAATGTCCTTACATCACAACAGCGCAATTGACATGGCGCAATCTGTCTTGCTCGGTTCTAACCGTTCAGAGCTTAGAGAACTGGCAACGAATATCATCGTCACCCAGACACAGGAAATTGCGCAGTATCAAACCTGGCTCGAGTAAGGACTTTGTGACCCTAATCACCCCCCTTCCGGCCTTCTATCTTCATAATGAAGACGCATAGCTTTATCGGTATGCTACATTATGAAAAAGCTAGATAATTTAAAGAAAGCTAGTTCCAATCAGGAGTCTTTGTGAAACGTTTATTTGTCTTTATTGCCTTACTCTTTGTTTTAGCAGCTTGTAGTACGAACAAACAACCTACAGACAAGGAGCAACCTTCGGTTGACTCTGGACTTGCCTTTGAGGCTGTTGTAGGCAGTGGTACAACGAGCGATTGGCGTTTCCTTTCTTACACATTCACGACCTTCGTTTTCATTCCTTATAAAGATGTAGCCAAACCCTCGGATAAAGTGAATGTATCCGTAGCTGGACCGGAAGGTTGGTACTTTAACCAACCTCTTGTTTTCGAGGTAGGCGCAGACGAATTTGGGCCGGAAGCCATTCGGAATATGCCCAATATTCCACTCGTTTCTGGCACCTATACGGTTACAACAAAGGTAAATGGACAAACCTATGTCACTGAAAGCACGGCAGACAGCACCAAAGTTCTGCCTGCCACTACTGTCGAATTTTCGCTTGAGGATACGAGCGCATCTCTCAATTGGACTGGCATACCTGAAGCCAAATCCTACCGAGTTTATGTAGGAATGAGCGACTTAAATGTTAAGATTGAAAGTACCCGCAATTTAAGTGCTTTCTTTAATGACCTCGAGATGACTCCTGCCGATTACACAGGCAGGGTAACTGCTTTTAATTTCGATGTTACTAGCCCCCTTAAAGTGCGACCCACACCTCAACCCATTTTATCCATTAGCGAATCTGAGGCAACCATTATTCCTTTTACGGAAGGGACGTTTTATCAAGTTGACCCTTCGGCTCGCTACCTTGTGGGAGATGACAATGACACAGGTAAACCCGCCACAGCGGTGTCTCTTGAAGGTCTCGAGGCACTCCCTGGTGAATGTCTCCATCTCATCCGTGAAGGGGACTTTAAGAGCGATGGTAGTAGCCCAGAGTTATCTGGTGATATGATCGCTGTTTTTCAAAGCGCGTCAGGTTTCTTAATGCCAGGTGCTAACGGAAACCAAAGTTTTGAATATACAAGTCCCACAGCTCAAGGCAAACCTGTAGATATTCCTGAGGATTTCTGGGTACCTGGACGCTTGATTACAGTACAGATTCCTGAGGGTGCAACCCAGCTACTCTTTAGTGCTGATGATGTTCGTAACAGTGACAACTCCGATACGAATGATGACTTTGGGGTGCGAATTGCAAAAACGGGTTGCCGCACAGCTGCTTCACCTAAACCAGAACCAGGTCTTCCTCCTATAGACCCAACCCCTACGGCTCCAGATAACGCTCTCACTCATTTTTTGAGGCAATAAATAACTATTCAATTACTTTCTTGAAACTCGAGAAACACTACAAGCAATGAAAACTGAGAGCTGTAAAATCTCTCAGTTTTCTCTTTTAAGTATCCGTGAGAATGTGTTACAAAAAATACAAAATAGCCTCCAACAACGGGCTTCAGCCCAGAAGGTAAGACTTAGTATGGAGCTTACTCAGGCACGAGAGAATGCTCGGACATCAAAAAAGCCTTCTGAAATTTAAACAAGCTTTCCCCTTCACTTCCTCCATAGATGCATGGAAAATCAGGTTGTCTAGAAAGGTAACCTAACCTTCTAGCTTTCAAAACAGTACAATTTCGCATCGTTTAGTAAAAACTTATGTTATTAAAACTAAACAAGAATGAGCTACTCTTGAAGATGTGATAGCTACAACTTTATTGAGCTAAAGAGGTCGTTTTTTTTGCCAAAATCCCTGTGGATAAGTCCCCTAAAACTGTGGATAACTGTACCCCTCTTGACAAAATGTGGGTCTTTCTGGTAAAGAATGCTCCAAATTACAGATTTAGAGAAATGCTGTCCAGGACGCGTTTTCTCGCGACTCAACGCAAGATTCTCGCGCCAGAACGCGAAAATGATAATTATCCACAAGTCTGTGGATAATTGTGGATAGTTGTGGAAAAGCTAGAAACCCTTTGCAGCACGCAAAAAATCGTGTAGTAATGTGTGATTTTTAATACCTGGAGTTTCCTCAACCCCAGAAGCTGTATCTACCGCGTAGGGTTCCAAAGCTGTTATTCCTGCCCTTACATTCTTAGGGGTAAGCCCTCCGGCCAGAATCAACTTTGGGAAACCCTTAAAGGCTGCAGCAACAGACCAATTAAAGGTTGTACCGCTGCCAGGTTTAAGGCCATCTAACAATAGGGCATCTGCTGGAAAATTTAGGTAATCCTGGGGGCATTGATTTTCAAAGCAAATCGCTTTGATGATACGGTAATTTTTAGAAAGAGCTTTAACAAACTCAGCATCTTCCTCACCATGAAGCTGAAGCGCGTCTAGGCGAAGAGTTTTGGCAATGGTTTCTATAGCGTGAAGGGGTTGATTAACAAACACACCAACACGACTGATAAAGGGGCCAAGACTCCCACTGATAGCCAAGGCTTGCTCCATACTTACACGTCGTTTTGAATGCTCTGCAAAAATGAGCCCAATGGCATCGGCTCCTACCTTTTCAGCAGCCACTGCATCTTCAATTCTGGTAATGCCACAAATTTTGACTCGAGCAACAGTCATAACAATGTAATACTCTAGCATGGGGTAACTCGAGGGCAAAGTCTTTCTTTTGGTCATAAACTGAGAAACCAACAGAGGTTTCTTAGCCTTTTGCTTTCTGCTTTAAACTACATCATGATCATTTACCGCATTAGTACGCGCGCAGCCTGGGAAACAGCACAAAAGCTCGAGGTTTACGAAGGTGAGTTTCATAGTGATGGTTTTATCCATCTCTCCGAAAAGCACCAAGTGGTTCCTATCGCCACCTACCTTTACCAAGGTCAAACCGATTTAGTGCTCCTTTGTATTGACACGGATAAATTGACGGCTGAGCTTCACTTTGAGCAACTTGGCACAACCGAATCTTTCCCACATCTTTATGGTGTGCTGAATTTAGAAGCTATGCTAAAGGTTATCGCTTTTCCAACCAATGACAATGGTTTGTTCGATTTATCAATAGATCTAAAAAATATGGCAGAGTCATTTCAGACTCTGCCGTATTGAATGAAAAACGAACTTTAAGGCTGTTCTGGATCGGTTGGCTCGGTTGGATCGGTTGGATCGGTTGGATCAGTTGGATCAGTTGGCTCGGTTGGATCGGTTGGATCAGTTGGATCGGTTGGATCAGTTGGATCGGTTGGGTCGGTTGGATCAGTTGGATCGGTTGGATCAGTTGGATCGGTTGGATCAGTTGGATCGGTTGGATCAGTTGGATCGGTTGGATCAGTTGGTGGCGTACCTGTACCACGCGCAGCGGCAGACCACAAACCTGTGTTATCAGCAGCAGGCCCTGTGAAGCTACCTGACAAGTTACCGCCTTGACCTACTGTGCCAATACCTGTAATGATGCCTTGCTCGCCAAGATCAATAGTTAGGTTAATTTGGTTATCGGCTGAAATATTACCTTCTACAAGGTAGACACCGGTGGTGGACTCGAGCGTCCCCGAAATACTGCGTTCCGTAGCACCTTCAACAGCAACAGCTAACGTACCTACAAAGACAGTACCTGTATTCGTACCACCTTCAATACTTCCCCTAAAGTTGTACAAGGTTTTTGTGGGTTGAACAGGAGCAGGGGTGGGTTCAGGTTCGCCTTCACCAGGCTCTTCGCCCTCGCCAGGCTCTTCGCCCTCGCCAGGCTCTTCGCCTTCGCCAGGCTCTTCGCCTTCGCCAGGCTCTTCGCCTTCGCCAGGCTCTTCGCCTTCGCCAGGCTCTTCGCCTTCACCAGGCTCTTCGCCTTCGCTGGGCTGTGTAGGGGTTGGATTGGTTGTGGGGGGAGTAAATTCAGGGTCTTTGCCTTCTTGACCTTCTTGAGGCAAGGTACCTTCCTTAAGCGTTAACTTGAACGTGCCTGTGTCTTCCTCTGTGAAGTTAGGTCCAAAAAAAGCACCTGTCGCTGATTTACGGTCTTGAGCGTAACCAGCAAAGCCTTGAATAATGAGTTGCTCTTCAGGGTTCATCCAAAGGGCTAAAACAATCTTGGTTGTACCTAAGAAACCTTCGGCGGGAACTTCGGTGCCATCATCGAGTGTCAAAGTGCCACGGTAATAGCCCAAGCTGTCTTCAGCTGTATCAACGTCAATAGCTAAATCGCCATTGTAGGTCGTACCTTTGTTTGCGCCCGTTGTGACCTTACCCTCAAAACCGAAAAGATAAGGTGTTGTCTCAGGTGCAGGCTCTCCACCTTCTCGAGGTGTCGCTACCCAATTACCTGTTTCACCCTTAGCAAGGTCTGGTCCAAAGAAGTTTCCTTCATAAGAACCATCGTCCATCAATGTACCTTCACCAATAATGCGCTGAGTAATTTCATCAGCAACGCGCACGAAGAGGTACATTCTACCTTCACCAATCAGTACGCCACGCACAGGCATCTTAGTTTCACTGACAAGTTCGCCTTCAAAAATACTTACGTCCTCGAATGTCTCAAGCGAAATGTTGAGCACACCTTCAATGGTGTTGCCACCATCTACTGTCGCTGTGAAATCAAAGCTCTGCGCTTCGGTTTCTGCATCGTTTTTGCCAGCCTTGAGACTAAGAGCTTCAGCTTCCGCATAGGTAAGTGATTCTCCTGTTTCAGGTGTCGTGGGTGAATTTCCAGATGTGTCTGGTAAATCTTCTAGTCCGCAACCGGCTAGAAAAATCACCATGCCTAATAGCAAAGCGATAAACCTTCGCATGTCATACCTCCCGGGTACCTCACAAGTTTCTCCTTGTGCATCTTAAATGCAGACTCACTTGCATCATGCTTTATAACATTGGTAAGAGAAAAACCTCTCTAAAGATTTAATGTTACAGCGTGTGTCATCGTTCGAGTCGCATGGTTCAAGAAACTCGAGCACGGCGAAAGAACTAGTGAAGCTTAAAATGACGTATGCATAAAGACATACTAGCTTTCGCACAATACCCAATCAGCACTCTACACTTCTTTCCATGTGGTAGACATGAAAAATTTCGTGAGGAAGATGTACAGGAAAACGACACAATTTCTCTCACTTTTCATGACAGTTTTATCTTCCACTCATGAAAAATTTGTGTGGATTACACTTTACTATGATGATGGAGTCGAGTTAAGAAGTGTAAATTGATTTCCAACTGCATTATGCTTTGATTTTCCACGTTTAGCTCGTCCCATTCAGGCAAAAGCTCATAGTGATTTGTTCTACCAATAGCAGTATTACAAAGATAAAGCTACTTACAATGAAGAGTTGCTGACGGTTACATTATCTTCATTCTTGTGTATGGTGATTGCGAAAACTCGAATGTCTCAAACAACAAAACAAAATCGCTATCTTACTCATTTTCTCTAGGCAAGCAGCACTGTTCTACCAAATGACCATTATATATAGCTCTCAGCTTGTTTTGCTTGAATCGCCGTAAGTGCAATCGTATATATAATATCTTCGACGAGCGCACCTCGAGATAAATCATTCACAGGTTTTTTGAGCCCTTGCAACATTGGGCCAACACTAATAACATCGGCACTACGCTGCACAGCTTTATAAGTCGTATTGCCCGTATTCAAATCTGGAAACACAAACACCGTTGCGCGGCCAGCAACTTTACTGCCAGGTGCTTTAGATTTGCCAACATCCTCTATCGCGGCTGCGTCATATTGGAGTGGCCCGTCAATGAGTAAATCTGGACGAAGCTTTTGTGCAAGCCTCGTGGCTTCACGCACTTTATCTACATCGCTACCACTACCCGATTCGCCTGTACTGTAACTCAGCATGGCTACCCTTGGCTCGATGCCAAACGCTTTCGCAGATTCTGCACTTTGTATCGCAATGTCTGCAAGCTCTTCTGGATTGGGGTCTGGGTTCACGGCACAATCACCGTACACTAACACTTGTTCAGGCAAGCACATAAAGAAAATAGAAGAAACAACTTTTACACCGGGTGGCGTTTTAATAAGTTGCAGGGCAGGGCGAATGGTATTTGCTGTCGTATGAATTGCACCAGAAACAAGTCCAGCTACTTCACCTAAATAAAGCATCATCGTGCCAAGCACGACATTGTCTTGCAATTGTTCTTCTGCGGCAGCAGGAATCATGCCTTTGTGTTTGCGAAGTTCGACCATCGGTTCAATATAGTTTTGACGCACCGTATCTGGGTCAAGCATCGTGAGACTTTCTGGCAAGGTTACACTTTGTTGCGTCGCAACAAGTTGAATTTTTTCGCTCTTGCCAAGCAAAATACAATGGGCGATGCCGCGCTCTTCACACGCGGCTGCTGCTTTAATCGTGCGTGGTTCTTCACCTTCGGGGAGAACAATTGTTTTCTTGGCTTCCCGCGCACGCTCGACCAAAAAATATCGGAACGCAGCTGGGCTTAGCCTGCGCTCCCCTTGTACACGCAGTGCATCTACCCACTCGAGTGAAACATGTGCAGCCACCGACCCAACCACTCGTTGCAACCTATCTTTATCCTCGAGGGGAAGCTCGAGATTGAGTTGTCGAACTTTCAATGCCGATTGAAAACTATCGTGTGGCAACGACAATACAGGCAAACCTAAGGACAGTGCTTCTTTACAAAAATCCATCATCCACTGACTCGGCAGGCGGTTATTCGTGAGGAGTAAAGCAGCGAGCTGCTGACCACCAAGTTCTGCCATCGCGGCTGCCATAAACAAATCTTCGCGGTCACCTGACGTGATGTAAAGCGTTCCTGGCAACATTCGCATGGAGGCATTTCCAAGCGCACTCGCACCAAGAGCTGCGTCCATAACGCGGCGGTTCATATCACCTTCATGGATAATTTTTGCGCCAATAAAACTCTGAATGTCCCTCACGCGCGGTGCTAATAGTTCGCGTTGCCAAGGAATCACGCCGAGTAAGGCTAGGCCACTTAGACCCTGGCCATGTTTTCGCCAATGCGTTACGGCTGTTTGTACTTGGAGATCTTCCCCTTCACCAACCCGTGCAAAACCACTCTCACGACTTGGCGCACCAACTTGATTGAGAATATAGCCGAGCACGCGGTCACCAAATTCCCGCGCGGTAAGCTCTAACGTTTCGGCAAGTTGTGCTTGTGTTTTTTCTACAGCGGAAGAAACCAAAATGACTTTAGCATCGAGGCTCGAGGCTATCTTGATATTCAGTTCATCGGCGTAAGGAGTTTCAGGGGTAGCAACTAAGCCTTCTACAATCACAATGGTGGCATCTTTAGCTGCCTCTTCATAGCGAGCAACGACATCCTCGAGGAGTTCTTCTGCGCGTCCGTGCGCGAGTCTATCAGCAACAAAATTAGCAGCCAACGGTTTGGGTGGAGTGAGGTCGGCAATAAGGGAAACTAAGTGACTCGAGCGTTCGGGGCCAGTGTCAAAGCGGTGCATTTGCGCAACAGGTTTACAAAAACCAACGCGGATACCGCGTTGGTCGAGGGCGTGGACTAAACCTACAGCAACAGAGGTAAGTCCTGTGCCGGGGCCAGTAGATGTGAGAAGGAGGGCTTGGGCCATGGGGATATTCTAGGGCATAGAGGTAGCGCAGCGTTGATTTGTTTTAACCATCCCACTTTTCTGGCGAACGCCACAAGTTAGAAATCAGAATTTCACGCATTGCCAAGAACTCCTTCGGCATTCTGGTATAAAGTTTTACAAAAAGTTCTTCGTGCGAGAGAATCTCCTTAAGCCACAACTCGCGGTCAATGGTCATAAGTTCTTGAAACTGTACTTTACTAAACTCTAAACCGCGCCAATCTAAATCTTCATAGTGCGGTACATAACCAAGTGGAGATTCAGTGCTATAACCTTGCCCGTTGGCACGCTCAACAATCCACTTTAGGACACGCATATTTTCACCGTAGCCTGGCCAAGCGTAATTACCATCTTTATCTTTGCGAAACCAGTTCACATTAAAGATACGAGGTGGATCAACTACTTTACGCCCAATGTTGAGCCAGTGATTGAAATAACTCGCCATGTGATAGCCGATAAACGGCAACATTGCAAAGGGGTCACGGCGAATTTCACCAATCTGTCCAAACGCAGCCGCCGTCGTCTCACTACCCATCGTCGCACCCATATACACACCAAACGTCCAATTAAAGGATTGATAAACGAGTGGCACCACAGAAGGCCGGCGACCGCCAAAAATAAAGGCTTTAATCGGCACACCCTTTGGGTTTTCCCACTCTGGGTCAATGACAGGGTTCTGGTGTGCAGGTGCAGTAAAACGAGAATTAGGATGTGCAGCTTTTTTACCAGAAGCGGGTGTCCAATCGTTACCCTGCCAGTCAATGGCTTTTTCAGGTGCTGGGCCGTCCATGCCTTCCCACCAAACGTCACCCTCAGGTTTCAAAGCTACGTTTGTAAAAATGGTATTGGCACGAATAGAGGCCATGGCACTCGGATTCGTTTTGTTACTCGTACCAGGTGCCACGCCAAAATAACCTGCTTCTGGATTGATAGCGTAAAGCTTGCCGTCCGAGCCTGGTTTAATCCAGGCAATGTCATCCCCGACAGTGGTAACTTTCCAACCATCCTCTTGAAAAGCTTTTGGCGGTACGAGCATGGCAAAGTTAGTCTTACCGCACGCACTTGGGAAGGCCGCAGCGACATACGTTTTTTTACCTTTCGGGTCTTCAACACCTAAAATTAACATGTGTTCAGCAAGCCAACCTTCGTCCCGCCCGAGCACCGAGGCAATCCGGAGAGCCAAACATTTTTTACCCAAGAGCGCGTTGCCACCATAACCGGAACCATAACTCCAGATAGCACGCTCTTCGGGAAAGTGAACGATATATTTTGTGGTGGGATTGCAGGGCCAAGCAATATCTTTTTGACCTGGCTTTAATGGCATCCCAGCCGTATGCATACACGGCACAAAATCTCCGTTGGTTCCTAGAACGTCATAGACCGCTTTGCCCATGCGTGTCATGATGTTCATGTTAGTAACAACATAAGCAGAGTCAGTGATTTCAATACCAATATATGCGATATCCGAGCCGAGTGGCCCCATGCTAAACGGCACAATGTACATCGTGCGCCCCCGCATACAACCATCAAAAAGGCCGTCAAGTGTCGCGTGCATTTCTTTAGGGTTGACCCAGTTATTGGTAGGACCAGCGTCTTCTTTGTTGATGCTACAGATAAAGGTGCGGTCTTCGACACGCGCGACATCACTGGGGTCAGAACGTGCCAAGAAGCTATTTGGGCGTAGCTCTGGATTAAGGCGAATGAACGTACCGGCATCAACGAGTTGATTGCAGAGCGTGTCGTACTCTATTTGCGAACCATCACAAAAATGGATGCGCTCGGGTTTGCAGAGCGCAATCATCTCGAGCATCCACTTCTTTGCAGCTTCGTGCCGAATGTAGCTCGGAAACTGAATGTCGGCGTTTTTTGTCTGGGTCAGTGTTGTCATAGTCTCTCCCGCTCGAGTTAAGCTATTTTGATGCTACGCTGTAGCAGCCCTTTTTTCTCTCGTGTACCTCGAAAAACCGTTAAGCACGCTAAGCTTGGAGTTAGTATATAGGATAAGCACAAAGGAGTTTTAGCGTCATTTTTGACAAAATCTGGAGGAGAAATTTTGACAGTATGTATGAGCCGGGAGCCGGTGACCTTGGCACAATTCTTCTTTTTCCCGTTGTTTATGCAGAACTCCTTGCGGTGCCATTACACGAAACGTTTCTCGACACATTTCTCAAAGAAGCTAGCTCGCCTTGGTATTGAGTGGCGCACGGAAAAAAGCATTTGGAGAAGCGCAGGGCAAAGCTATTATCAGTATGTGGAGGGACGACGCAAACAGAAGGGGGATAAAGGTCCAAGACGGATTTTAGCGGATTTTCTGATTGGCGCACACGGCAACCTATTTGCAAAACGCTTTCTAACCTTTGATGAAGGGATTTATCGCCAAGCCTTTCCCAATCTTGCAGTCATCATTCTACCCTCTTCAAGACACTAGCTTTTTCTAAAGTATCTATCCCAGAACTCAAATCATCAGTCCTTGCCCTCAAACAATTGACAATCTTTATAACGGCACCTTATTATTCAACCATACCACTTTACTTGTTCTTTGTAGGCTCAAAAAACAAAAATGTTTTTTCTCCAGAGCAAGTATTTTTATAGACATAGGAGTAAACCACTGTGGCATTGCATATAGAAGATATGTTTAATTCTCAAGGCAAAGATAAAATGCTCTCGCGTCTAAACGTTCTAACACCCAATAGCAAGCCCCTCTGGGGCAAAATGAATGTTGGGCAAATGCTGGGCCATTGCAATGTCGCCTACGAAATCGTTCATGAGCCAGGGAAGCACTCTCCTCCAGGATTTATTGATAAGTTCTTTGCCAAGGTTTTTGCTAAAGGTACAGTGATTGGTGCTAAACCCTACCCGCAAAGCGGCCCTACTGCCCCCATGTTTGTTATCAAAGACTCGAGAGATTTTGATAAGGAAAAAGCAAGGCTTATTGCTTATATCAATAAAACCTTCCAACAAGGCGCAGTTCACTATGACGGTTTGGAAAACATGACCTTTGGGAAACTTTCTTCCAAAGAGTGGAATACTTTATTTTCCAAACATCTTGATCATCATCTCAGACAGTTTGGCGTGTGAAGCGACAAAGCGCATTTTCTTTTTTATAACCGCAGCTTTTTTTCATATCTACGACTTACAACGACAACGGCAGCTCAATCCTAAACACCGCACCACCCTCGACACGATTTTCTGCACTGACCGTACCACCATGAAGTTGGGTAAGTGTTTGAACAATGGCTAAACCTAAACCACTCGAGCCTTTGGTACTTTCACCTTTCGTGTCTCTAGCTTGCATAAACCGCTTAAAGATATGAGGTAAATCTGCATCAGGAATACCTGGGCCCGTATCAGAAACACGAAGGCTAAACCTATGCTCGGTAAGAGCTAAGCTCACATGAACGAGGCCACCCGAGGGTGTCACGCGCAAGGCGTTATCAAGCAAATTACCTAAAATCTGTGTGAAACGTTCAGGGTCGAGGCGAGCCCGAACATCTAAAAGCGTGTGTGTGAATTGCACATCGCGTTGCTTTGCTTTAAGGTCGTAGGTGAGTAAAACATCCTGCACGAGCTTTTTAACATCTACATGTTGTTGTTGCAAGGAAAGTTGGTCGGAATCTGCCAACGACAAGGTGCGTAAATCTTGCACGAGCCTCGAGAGCAAGGCCACTTGCCTTCTCAGACGCTCGACTTCGCCTTTTTCAAAAGGAACAAGTTCTTGAGAAAGGGCCTCGAGCCGCAGTTCTAACGCAGTAATGGGTGTACGAAGTTCGTGTGCGATATCGGCAATCATGGCGCGACGTTCAGTTTCATAGGACTCGAGGGATTCGGCCATTGCATTAAAGTTGCGCCCAAGCTCACTCGTTTCGTTTCGAGCCTCGAGATCGCGCTTATCGAGATTCGCCCGCGCAGCTAAATTACCTTTCGACACCTCAATCGCTGCTTTCGATACCTTTTCAATAGGACTCGCTATAGTGCGGGATAATCGCCAAGCGAGTGCAGTAGATAAAACTGCTGCAAACCCTAAACCTGCTAGAGTTGAGCTAATCAATGCTGTACGTAAACTTTCAAAACGCTGCACGAATTCTATATCTTCTCTGTTCGCTTGCCCTTCTTGAATCTCTTGTCGCATTCTTTCGAGACGCTCTTGTACCTGCGTGGGCAAGTTTCTAAATTCCCTCGAAGTTACAAAAGCTTGCGGCATAATAATAAGCACCAACGATACGATAACAACAAACATCGTCGAGGCAATCATTCGGGTGGCGAGACGGTTCATAAAGAGGAGGGAGAGACCAGAAAGCCGAAGTGAAGAAAACTTCTACCGCTCATCCCTCGACACTCGTTACTCATCACTAGACTCATTCGGCGAGGCGGTAACCCACCCCACGCACGGTCTCGAGAAGGGCTTCTGCATTATGCTCGGCAAGTTTCTGGCGAATGTTTTTAAGGTGAACATCTACGGCGCGGTCAAGCGCGTCGCTTTCGGGCATGGCGGCTTCAAAGAGTTCATTGCGCGTCATCGCTTTGCCCGGCGCACTGGCCAAGTGGGAAAGTAACTTGAATTCGGTGGGGGTAAGGTGCAAATCTTTATTGTGAACGAGGGCCCGCACACTATAAAGGTCTATCTCGAGCGCACCAATACGCAGCACGTCTTGCTCGGGACCATCATAGCGGCGGCGCAACACTGCTTTTACACGCGCAAGAAGTTTTTGAATATTAAATGGCTTCGTAATGTAGTCATCAGCGCCTAAACCAAAGCCTAAAAGTTCGTCTATATCCTGACTGCGTGCGGTAAGCATCATGACTGGCGTTTTACTTTCTGTCCGAATCATGCGTAAGACTTCTAAGCCATCAATGCCAGGCAGACCCACATCGAGCAAAACCAAATCTGGCTTCGCAGCTCGGAACAAGGTTAAAGCCTTTTCTCCCGTTCTCGCTTTCTCCGTATGATAGTGTTCCTTACGCAAAAAAAGCTCGAGCGACTCGGCAATATCGTCATCATCTTCAACAATAAGAATAAGTGCATTTGCTTTATTAATATTTGTCATAAGTGTACCTCGGAATGTGGGGTTCAGGGTTCAGGGCTTGCAGTAAAAGCGAAAACCCAAACTCTAAACCCAGTTTTCACTCGGTGGTTGTTTGTCCTAACACGGCTTGATCCAAACGAATATGGGCAAGCGTAAGCTGATGTTTGGCTGTATCTAACTCCGCCTGACTTTGCGCATGACTGAGCTCGGATTGTTGATAGGCAATAGGCGAAATACTACCTGCGTCTAAGCGAGTTTTTTGTGCAGCCAAGTCATAAGCAGAGGTACGCAAGGTCTCGAGTGCATTTTCATAACTTGCTTGTGCGGATAACACACTGTTATAACTACTTTCAACTGTCAACTCCAAACTATTTTGATAATCCGACAAACTGAGTTCGGCGTTTGCTAACGCATCTTCAGCTCCGTCAATCTCTGAGCGCGAACTAAAGGCATTATCCGTAATTTCCAGTTGCGTTTTGGCAAGTTCGACACTGCGCTGCAGCAGTTTGAGTTGATTATTTTTCTCTTTTGCTTCCGTTCGAATTTGCTCGAGGGGTCTGAGCGTGGGTGCGTCTGCTTTGTAGGGCGCGAGTTTGCTCACTGGCTGACTGACAACACTGCTCAACTGACTGTAGGCAAGATTGCGCGTGTTCTGCGCGTCGCGCACGATGCGCTCGGCCTCGACCGCATCGTTTTGAGCGTTGCTCAAGTCTATCTGTGTAACGGCACCTGCCTCAAAACGAATTTGCTGGGCCTCGAGCGTTGCTACCGAAATTTGCTGCTGTTTTTGGGCATTCGCTAGGGCTTGGTCAGCCTCGAGGGCAGCAAAAAATTTATCCATAACATCAAGGCGACTCGAGAGGAGAGCTGCCTCTAAGTTTTCTTGTTCACTCGCCAGGGTTTGCTCGGCTTGTAATTTTTCTAGGCGCAGGGCTAGGGGGTCACGGTTAATGCGTTCCAAATCCCGCTCAGCAGCAGATACATCTGTGCGTCCAGCAATCACCGCTGCATTAACATCAGGGGCGAGATTCAGGGCTTGCTCGAGGGTGAGAGCTCCCTCAGTGGTAGAGGTTTGCTCTGTGGCAGGCGCAGGGGACGTGTCTTGAGCGAATGCAGTGAGTGGTGAAAATTGAACAGTGAAGAGCAACCCACAAAAAACTAGGACTTGCCTAACTTTTAACTTTTTCCCTTTGACCTCTAACCCCCTTTGACATTGAAAAGAAGATTGGGAGTGAGTGACACGTGACATTTTAGAAAACCTCCATTGGGTTTTGCGCTAAGGAATTGAGATAGTTTAACAAAGCGAGTAAGTAGCTATCCTGGGTTCTGGCAAGGGTAAGCTGAGATTCACGGAGGGCTTCATCAGCAGTAAGGACATCGAGTTCGATAATAAGTCCTAAATCAAAACGCTCTTTCGTGGTATCAAAGGTTTCTTGACTTTGGGTGACAAGCTGTTCACTCAGTGTTAGGGAAGAGCGAGCCGCCTCGAGTTGCCGCAAGCTATTGTCTACCTCGAGCCGAGCGAGTTCTTGGATTTGCTGCGCTTGGGTTTGGTTTTGCTCAATATTAAGTTCTGCGGCCTCGAGTGCCGGATCCAGTGAAGACTCGAGCGGTACCGACGCGCCCAAACTAATACTAAAGGAGTTGCTGCTCGAGCCTTCTGTACCTTGGGGTGTGGACGGATCATAGGTTAACGAGGCGTTAGGTTGAAAACTACGCGTGTCGTAACCTGCACTAGCTGCAACCTGCTGTTCGTTATCGTTCGCCGCAAACGTGAAATCTAGAGAAGCACTTGGCAAATAGTCGCGTGTGGTACTGGCCGCATTGAGTTCAGCTTCTCTTACAGCAATCAGGGCCTGTCTTACATCGGTACGTGCCGAAATATAGGGCTCGAGGTCGCCGGTTGGCACAACAGCTTCAGGTGCAGGAACCGTTGGCACTTCTGGAGCTACAGCATTTACGGCAACACCAAGTTGATTGGACAATGCAGCAAGAGCTTGAATCACAGTACGTTGTGCTGTATTGACCTCGTCTTGTGCTTGGCTTAGGTCAATTTCGGTTTCGAGGACTTGCTGATCGGTGGCCCCACCTGCTTCGCGGCGCACACGGTTCGCCTCGAGTTGTTGGTTTGCAACCTCAAGACTAAACTGTTGCAACTCGAGGTCTTGTGTCGCTCGTAACGCATTGAGATAGCTTTCAGCTGTGCTGATAACAGCGTCGGCTTTTGCGTCACGCAAACTCAGTTCAGCTTGTTCTAAACTCCACAAGGCTTGTTGAATTGCATCAGCGTTCGGGCCGTAAGGCACCACATTAAATGTGCCGCGCAATGTGAATGCATCAAAGCTACCTTCACCGAGCGACGTTACTTCTTCGCCTGTGGGTAATGCGGTACGCGTTTCGCCCCACGTCTGGGTATAACCTGTACTAAGCTCACCTGAAAATGTTCCTTCTGAGACCTCGAGTTGTTGTTGTGCCAGGTCGCGCTGTTGTTGTGCCAGCACGACACTCGGGCTCTGCTGCGAAAGCTCGAGTGCCTCCATAAAACTAAGACTGGAACTGCCGTCTTGCGAGCGCGGTTCTTGAGCTGATACGACAAACACAGCTAGCGCAGTTGCAGTTAGTAAAGTCATGCATAGTTTAAGCATCTTGGCCATCATAGGCATATCTTCCTTTCTGTCGTTCCCAGGTCACAACGCATAGATAACATTCATGCTGTTTAGTGTCCCATGGCTTTGCATAGATTCCATAGATGTTATATGTAGATTTGATGTAGGATATGAGTTATAAAAAAAGTGAGCTGGCCAAACGCCAACTCACCCTGAGGAAGGAATATAAGAGGTATTGAAATTAAGTTAAGCTGAATGTAACTTGGGTGTCGTCACCTTGATTGCTCATAATTACACGGATGGTCTCGTCTGCACTTTGAATGGTGAACACTTCTGTGGTCTGCACAGCACTTTCTGGGGTGATGGTAAAGCCAAGGGCCTCGAGTTGGGCAACATAGGCAGCTTTCACATCCGCGAATTTTTGATCTTCGTGAACTAAGGTCACGAGGCGAAAGCCTAGACCACTCTCTTCTAAATCCACACCTGAGAACGTGTCTGCAGAGGCATTGCTCGTTGCAAACCGACTTGCATTCCAGTAAGCGTCCGTGACATCTGAAGTGTCATAACCTGAAACTTCATCTTCAACATTGACGGTAGCGACGGTTGTGTCCGATGCGGAGCTAGCAAAGTCAATACCCAAGCCACCTTCTTCGTTTTTCATCAAGGTGACATAGGCTGTATCAACACCATTATCGGAGTAATCAAAGCCTGCATCATTGAATTCAATGGGTTTTGCCCACGCAACACTCACACTTGCTAAACCAATGACCATAACACCTAACATTGTTTGTATTGCATTTCTCTTTTTCATAAGTATCTCCTTAAAAGATAGGGTGCGTTACATCTTGTCTGGCACCTACACATGTAGTGTGCAGCACTTCTGTGTAATCACTGCCTGGATTTTGTAAAGGTTTCGTAAAGACCATTACGGCCCCGCTCACCATTACAGCCTTGCTCACCATTACAACCCCGCTCACAAAGTGTGCTGAACGAAGTATAGCCAAGCAAGAAATAGCTTCGCGCCCTACAAAGGTTAGAGACATTTCTCCTACTTAGGACGGGATATTTTGCACATCAAGCTAAGCAACCACTTAGATAATGTTCATATTCTAAAGAAACGTTGGATGATACGAAAATATTTTCTTTCTTTTTGTATAGCTCTAAATCTACTTGCGTATTTTATTTATCATGTAGTTATTACATCTTTCGACACGCAACCCATTTTGATTTTCACGAAGCACAAGTTGTCTCAACGTGTAGCTTTACAAATTAAGTACACCGTAAAGCTACTATCGATAAAATGAAAGAAGACGGCACGTTTTGCGCCGTCTTCTTTGAACATGTTGAACAAATGTAAAGTGTTAGCTAGTCGTTTTTGCTGTGAGCAAATCAATAAGTTCCGTAAGGGCTTCTTTACTGGGACCATCTTTTACTAGATTCACTGGCTCACCGTTTTGTAGTTTTTTGGCCATATCTTTATTGCCACCAGCGGGGCGATTGCTCTGAGCAGCCTCTTGCATCTCGAGGGTTTTTGTTGCCATCCATTCACGCTGCTCTGCTGTAAGAATCTCTTCCTCGAATTGTTGCTTGTACGCTGTCGCTTCATCGTTGGTTAGTGTTTCGCTCGTTTGCAGTGTCTCGAGAATTGGCAACGCTAACGCGGCTTGTTCAGCCGTTAAGGTTAATGCGGATTTTTCTAGCTCGAGCATGACCGCAACCTGCTGACTCAGTTCTAAGACAGGTCTATATTGCTCGAGTATTTTTTGAGCCTGCTCTCCCTGAGCTTGCAACATAGACACACACAACAACACGAATCCCACCAAGCAAAATTTCCCTTGACGATACTTCATTTCTCGTCTCCTTTTTTTATTCAGCACTTCTTTGAGATTTTTTACAGAAGCACTTTATTTAATTTGACAGCACAACAACATATTAAGTACTGTCAAAATAAATAACTTATTCGTAACGCAACGACTCTACAGGGTCGAGCGCGGCGGCGCGACGGGCGGGATACCAACCGAAGAAAACGCCCACCGCAACTGCAAACGTAAATGCCATAAGCGTCCCAGTTATGGGCACGGTAAGTGCGCCAAAAGCACTACTCGCTACAATAGCAATGAACAACCCAAGGATAACTCCAACCAATCCACCTGTTCCTGAAAGCACAATAGATTCTAATAAAAACTGTGCCAAGATATCCCGCGGTTTGGCACCGAGGGCTTTGCGAATTCCAATCTCTCTCGTGCGCTCTGTCACAGAAACGAGCATGATGTTCATGATGCCAATACCACCAACGAGGAGCGAAATACCTGCGACAAGTCCTAAGAAAATTTGTAAGGTTGTCAAGACACTATTCAGGGTGTCGAGCTGGTCCACTTGATTTTGAATATTAAAGTCATAGTCTTCAGGATTGGGCGTATCGCGGCGCGAAGCCATGAGGGCCTCGAGGTCAACTTGTAATTCTGTCAGAATGTCTGTTTCACTACCTTGAATCGCGATACTCGACACTGCCGTTTTACCATCCGAGGTTGTGGTTTTCTCCAAACGTTGCAAATATGTTGAAAGTGGAATAATAATATTTTCGTTGGGATTACCAAACCCACCACTCTTATCCTCGAGAACACCAACAATAGTAAAACTATTTCCGTCAATAAGAATGCGTTGTCCTATAGAATTTTCACTATTACTAAAAAACTCTTCAGCAACATCTGCTCCAACAACCGCAACGCGCTGCCTCGAGCTTTCATCTTCTGCAGTAAAAAATGTACCAAAAGCAGCCGGTGAATTTTGCACGGCAGCATAATCTGCCCAGGTACCAATGATAGTGTAGTTTTCATTTTTTTCGCCTGATTTTACTTGGAGTTGTTTTTGCACACTTGGAGCAATACCCGCAATACGTGGATCGCGCAAATCGCGGATGGCCTCTGCGTCCTCGGACGAGATGGTTTGCTGAGAACCCGCTAACACGAGGGATGCACCCGGTGGACCGTCCATGGGTTCCCCACTCGAAATTGTAAGGCGGTTTGTGCCAAGCTCTGAAAATTGACTATTGACGCTAGCAGAAACAGCCGCGCCAATTCCTGTAAGCGCAATCACGGCAGCAACACCGATAATAACCCCCAAGGCAGTTAAGAGCGAGCGCGTCATGTTGCCGCGAATACTGCGCCAAGCCATACGAAGAATTTCTGCAAAATTGAGACTGCCTGAACGTTGGGCGTGTTCAAAGTCACTCGTGCGGGGCTGCTCGAGGGGGGTTGTGAGCGTGTTGTCCATAAAATCTCCTAAAGGCGATTGAAGGTTAAAAATTAGAGATTAAAAACTAGGTTGTTCATTTTCAATCTCTAACCTTGCATCTTTAATTTAAGCTTCAATCTTGAATTCTCAATCCTCTACGCAGTGACCACCGGTGCGGGTTTCTCAGGTCGCTTCGGCGTAATCGCTTTGTCGTATTCCATCATTCCATCACGCAAGCGAATGATGCGTTTGCACTGCTCCCCAATATCCATCTCGTGTGTAACAACAACGATGGTCGAACCTTGAGCATTAAGCTGATGAAAGAGCTCCATAATTTCATAACTCGTGCGTGTGTCTAGGTTTCCTGTGGGCTCATCTGCAAGGAGGAGGGCAGGATTCATAGCTAAGGCCCTCGCTACAGCAACACGCTGTTTTTGTCCACCTGAAATTTGTGAGGGTAAGTTGCGCCATTTATCGGCAAGCCCTACTTTCCCGAGAAGGTCCAGCGCACGGTCACGGCGGACTTTGGCACTGTAGCCAGCATAGACAAGTGGCACTTCAACATTCTCGAGCAAATTGAGACGCGGCAAAATATGGAAGGCCTGAAACACGAAGCCAATATATTCGTTACGAAGTTGCGCCCTCTCACTCTCATCCATATCTTTAACGTCTTGACCACGCATGACGTAGCTGCCTGAGGTTTGCTTATCAAGAATGCCAATAATATTCATCATCGTAGATTTACCTGAACCAGATGCCCCCATGAGGGCGACCATTTCACCTTCGTGAACATCGAAACTCACACCTTTAAGAGCTTGAAACTTTGTTTCACCCATGATGAATGTGCGCGTAATCTCCTGAAGACTCAGCACGGGAACTTGATTTGCATGAGAACCGTGTTTCACGGGCCCTGATGTTTTTGATTCCGATATTTTTGAGCTTGCTGTTTGAAGTGCCTGTGTCATTGTCATCCTCTCTAACCCTAGCGACCAAAGAGGCCGCCACCACCTTCACCTTGAGGACGTGAATTCGTCGTAGCAGATGGAATAACGATTCTTGTGCCTGCGTCTAAATCCGTCTCGAGAATCGAGTCAAACCCTTCCGTATCTATAACGTTTACAGGGCGTGTCGAGATCGTGCCGTCAGCAAGCTGTACTTGCACGCTGCTGTTATCGCCTTCCCTTTGAACAGCTCGTGTCGGTACGCTCACCGTGTTCTGAATTTCTCCCACGGTGATGTCCGCCTCTGCTGACATCCCCGAGCGCAAGCGATCTTCTGGATTATTGAGCAAAATTGTGACATCAAAAATTGGAATATTTTGCTCGATGCGGGCGGTAGGTGCTACACCAATAACACGACCTTCAAACGTTTGACCCTCGACGGCCTCGAGCGTCACGGTTGCACTCTGCCCTATAGCAATTTGCGGAATTTGGGTTTCATCAATTTCTGCAGCGAGTTCCATTTTCGTATCATCAATCATGCTGAGAAGTGTTGTGGCTGTTGTAACAGGACTACCTTGTTTGACAAGCACGTCAGAGATAACACCATCAAAAGGAGCTACAATAATGGTTTTTGCCAAATCATCATTGGCGCGTTCGAGCGCGAGTTCTGCAGCTTGAATACTTAAGTCAGCACTACGAAGGTCTTGCTCATTCGAGCTACCACGGTACGTTTGCGATTCTTGCAATGTTTGCAAGTTCAGCCTTGCTTCCTCGAGCGTGGCTACCGCCGTATCGTAGTCGTTTTGCGCGAGGCGCACGGCTTCATTACTTTCACTGCCTGCCGCAGCCAGGCGTTGTTTAAGTTCTAAATCTGTTTGCTTGATTTGAACGTCACGCTCAGCGTTGCTAATCGTACGCTGCGCGTTGGCTATGCTTTCTTGCAGGCTCGTACTGCTATCTGCTTGGGTACTTGCCGAGCTTTCACGTTGGGCTCTGGCCTGCTCGAGGCTCACTTCCGCGTCGCGTACAGCACGCTCGAAGCTCGAGCGGTCAAGCTCGACCAGGGTCTGCCCTGCCGTCACGCGCTCACCCTCGGTCACGACCTTTGCCACCGTACCGGTAATTTGAGGAACAACATCACGGCTTTGCAACGGCGACAGCGACCCTGGCCCCGTAACGGTAAGGGTATAAATTTCTGGAGTTAGTGTGATGGTCTGAACCGTTTCTGCCGCTGCCCGTCTTTGTGACACACCACCTGCACGATTACGCAATACACCTAAGACCACAAAGATAAGCACCAGAATCAGTAAGAGCCAAAGCCAACGAGAACGTTTTTTGGGGGATGTTTTGTTGGATGTTTTCGCGGATGCATTTGTCATAAGACTTCTCCAATAGACTTGCTCTCGCCTCAAGATGGCAATGACAAGCTCGAGCTGAAGTTAGTATGCCGAGAGGCCGTAAACGTCGCGTGTGTGAATTGTGTGGATTATATGTAGGTGTGAGAGTTAAACTGTGAGAGTTAAACCGCGAGAGGTAAAACGTCTCTTCGCGTCTGACCGCTCACGCCTGTTAGACTTTGAACCCTGTTAGACTTTGAACCCTGTTAGACTTTGAACCCTGTTAGACTTTGAACCCTGTTAGACTTTAGAACTATGTTGACAATTGCTTCCAGCACGTGTAGCCACTGTGGAAAGATAGCTGGTGGAAAGATAGCTGGTGGAAAAACGGGGCGGCCCCAGCTGGATCAGTGCAAAGTATGTTGCCAACTTGCCCTTAAAGAACGAGACCGTCACAGAGCTAAGGAAGCGATGTGTTCATTGCTCGAGCGCGACGACGTGCTGATTCTCGATACCGAAACCAACGGCATCGCTGGAGTGTCCGAGATTATTGAGGTATCTGTCATTAATACCAAAGGCGACATACTTCTCGACACACTGCTCGAACCCAAACATATGACCATGAACCCCTTTGCCCAGCGCGTTCACGGCATCCACTTGGACATGCTGCAAGATGCACCCACCTGGCCAGACATTCTGCCCGAGCTCGCTGCGCTGGCTGACCGCCGTACGGTGCTAGCTTGGAATGCACCTTTTGATGCAGGTATGGTGAAGCAAACGAGCAGCATCTGGGGACTCGAGCAACCCACTTGGCTTTTTATTTGCGCCATGCGCCTCTACGCCAAAAAACGTGGCATCAAAAACCGAGGCTTACACAAAGCTGTTTTAGATGAAGGTTTAGCGCATTTGCTCGAGCTACACAGCAGTCACCGCGCCTTAGGGGATGTGCACTTCGTGCTCGAGGTGTTAAGGGCGACAGTAAAGACAGAGACAGTAAAGACAGAGACAGTAAAGACAGAAGGGAGAATAGAGAATGTAGGAGGGAGAAGAGCTGCTTAGTCTTCCTTGTTGCATTCTTCCTTCTTTTCCTATGCACCTCCTTTTCCTATGCACCTCCTTTTCCTATGCACACCGCTCTTCAAAACGCCAACACCATCGCCGTCCTCACTGGCGCGGGCATCAGCGCAGCGTCGGGTATTCCTACCTTTCGTGGAGGAGACGGGCTTTGGAAAAATTATCGTGCCGAAGACCTCGCCACACCCGAAGCCTATGCAACCCATCCCCTTCTCGTGTGGGAGTGGTACAAGATGCGTTTTGAAACCGTAGCAAAAGCAAAACCTAACGCAGCACATCACGCACTCGCTGAATTAGCTAAAACAAAATCGCTCACCCTCGTAACACAAAATGTAGACGGTTTACACGAGCGGGGGGGCTCGAGTGGTGTCCTCGAGCTTCACGGCAACATCACACAAAGCCGCTGCGAACGCTGCAAACACTTAGATGATTTACAAGTAGGTTTTGATATTCCACCTCGCTGTAGTCGCTGTGCTGCCCGTGCCCGGCCAAATGTAGTTTGGTTTGGAGAAACTTTGCCGCAGAGTATTTTTCAAAAAGCCGTCCATGCTTTTACCACGTGTGATGTTGCCATGATTATTGGCACGTCGGCAGTGGTGGAACCCGCAGCAAGTTTGGGTAGACTCGCCAAAGGGCAAGGCGCGTTTGTTATCGAGATTAATCCAACAGAAACGCCACTGAGTTTTGTCGTGGATGTGTCGTTGCGAAAAAGTGCGAGTGAGGGATTAAGGGAAGTGCTTGGGGTTTAAGTAGCTCTATGCTCACTTTGTCAGATAAACTTTCACTAACAAAGGACTTTTTCAAACATCATTTGACAATCTCATTATGGAAATACTTAGCCTTTCAGCATCTCAGGAATTAAGTGTTAGGTGATAGCTAAAATCTAAAAACCTATACCTGATTGCTTTTTTTCTGTTTGTTGCTTGTCTTATGGCTCGAGTACTTCGTAAATTGTTTCAGGCAACCATGCTTTTACAACATCAGGAAATGCTTTTAAGGCAAAGGCTTCTGTAAGTTGGTAGCTGCGCTTCGTTAAATAATCTATATCTACGGGGTCGGTGTAAACCTCGATGTGTTTTGTTATGAGATTGACAATCCAATATTCTTGAATGCCGTACTGAGCGTAAAGTGGAAGCTTTTTCTCTCTGTCATCTTTAGCGGATGACAAAGCAACCTCTACAAGCAAAAATACATCTTCAGGTCTCGGATGATCACGGTAAACACGTGGGCGCAGCACTAAAACATCGGGCAATGGTAAATTTTTGTCTTCCATATCCTCAGATAAACGCAATGGGTTTTGCATCCAAACCTTAGCTTTGTTTATAAAAGCATTGCCGAGGGCATCACGTAGTTCACCTGTAGTAATTGCATGAGGTGGATTAGGTGGTGACATAATAATAAGCTCTCCGTCTAACAGCTCAACGTGTTGATTCTCAAATATACCTATACGGTCTAACTCGAGCAACTCTCGATACGTAAACTGTTTGCGTTGACGTTCTGTTACTGCCTGTGCCATACGTATGAGTTTAGCACTCTAAGTTGGTATTTGAAGTCATAAAGCATGAGGAATGTAGAAGGGGGAAGAGAGAAGAATTTCTACTCTCTTCTCTCTTCCCCCTTCTGCCTTTCTCGCTGTAAGAAAGTCCCTTGCCAAAATCCTTTATACACTTCATCATAGGTCTATGACCCCGACGCTGCCACTCGCTTTTCTTGCTGGTGTATTGTCATTTTTATCACCGTGCGTGTTGCCACTCGTACCGTCTTACTTGGCATATATAGGTGGTAGCGGCTTAAGCAATGAAGGGAAATCGCTTCGGGCTGTCGCTTTGCGAAACAGTCTCTTGTTTATTTTAGGCTTCTCACTTATTTTTATTGCGCTTGGGGTAGGCTCGAGCATCCTTGGCACATTTTTAAGAACCTACAAAGCGCAACTATCCATGATTGGCGGCGTAGTTGTCATTCTTTTCGGGCTGATCATGCTCGGTCTTTTCAAATTGCCACTTTTTTACCGTGATACGAGGTTTCAGTTTAAGGGTGACAGCAGCACGCCTTGGGGTGCGCTGCTCATGGGCATGGCCTTCGCCGCAGGCTGGACACCCTGCATCGGTCCCATCTTGGGCGGCATCCTCACGCTATCTGCAACGAGTGAAACCATGAACCAAGGCATTCTCCTTTTAGCCGTGTATGCCCTCGGTCTCGGCGTGCCGTTTTTCTTAGCAGCCCTAGCTACCGAGCGATTTCTGAATTTTTCCAAACGCTTTCGGCAACACCTACCCTGGGTCGAGCGCGGCGCAGGCGCACTGCTCGTCGTCGTAGGAATGCTCATGGTGACAGGCTATGCGACAGAACTCAATCAATTTTTCTTGAGGCTTACACCTGAGTGGCTTAGTGAAAGACTATAGTTAGTGAAAGACTAAGGGGGTACGGAGTGCGGGGTATAGGGTTCGGGCCCCAATCTTGTACACTAGCGTGTGACCGAACAACCCACCAGCACGGAAACCACACACCCTGCCATCGAACTCCTTGGCTTGGCGCGACGGTATGGGCGCGAGTTCGTGCTGAAGGACGTGAATTTAGTGGTGTCACCTGGCAAAGTGGTGATTTTGAAAGGGGACAACGGTACGGGTAAAACAACACTGCTGAAAGTTTTGTCTACACGCCTACGTCCAACTAGGGGCTCCGTAAAGATTTTCGGTCACGACGCTGTTAAACGTCCCAATGACGTTAGAAAAAGCATTGCCTACTTAAGTGTTTCGGGTGGCAGCTACCCGTCCCTCACCGCGTTTGAGAACTTAAAACTCACAGCCCAGCTTTACGACTTGGAGTTTACGAACGCAGAAATAGGGGGCAAGCTCGAGGCCGTAGGGCTTCTACATGCTCGCAACAAGTTGGTGAGGGAATTCTCGAGTGGCATGAAAAAACGTCTCGGTATCGCTAGGGTTTTACTCTCAGACGCAGAGCTGTGGCTCCTCGACGAACCCTACAACGCCCTCGATGAAAACGGTCAACGCCTCGTAGATGAACTCCTCAAAACAGCCCGCCTTGATGGTCGCACCGTCGTGATGGCCAGTCACGATTTAGAACGTAGCAACCAATTCGCGGATAGTGTACTGCAACTTCAAAACGGCCTCTTAAAACGCCCTGGGGTTGTCACCGAAATCGAAATGGCAGGCGAAGTATGAAGCGAGACTTTTTTAGCATCTTCGTGATTACTAGCAAAGATGTATTGCAAGAACTTCGCAGTAAAGCGGTGCTGGTGGCCACACTGTTTTTTGCTGCTGTCGTGATTGTTATTTTGGCCTTTGCCCTCAGCAGTGACCGCGACCTCATGACCTTGGCAGCTCCTGGGGTAATGTGGGTGGCTCTCGCCTTTGCTGGTGTCATTTCCGCCGCGCAGAGTTATCAGAATGAACTCGAGGAAAACGCCTACGAGCAACTGTTGCTCTACCCTATTCCCAGGGCAAGCATTTTTCTAGGCAAACTCTTTGCCAACTGGCTTTACATGACGCTACTTGGGCTTATCATCGTGCCAGTTACCGCTGTTTTCTTTAACGTCAGTTTTAAGCACTTGATATGGTTATTTTTCATTATTTTGTTAGGAACGCTTGGCTTTGCCCTCGTCGCTACTTTTTACGCAGCTCTAACCGCCAATTTACGCGCTAGGGAATCCTTACTGCCTATTCTCATGTTTCCAGTGGTCGTACCCGTCGTTCACTCCGCCGT
>JBOFGY010000262.1:0-3291 GCA_051649365.1 Trueperaceae bacterium | reverse complement strand
TCGAAGAGGACTGGATAGAACGCTACGTTTCGCTGCGTGACCAGAAAGGACTTATTGATGAAACTATGGACATGTTCAAACGTGACTTGTTGCTGCACATGGGTGAGGCAGAGATTGCAGCTTCACCGATTGGCACACTTGAGTACCTCAAAAACTCACGCGGCATCAGGTCACTTCGCCTAAGAGGCTACAAAGATGCGTAAGGATTACGGCGCACGAAAAAAGCTGCTCGAGTCCTTTCAAAAACTACCGTTTGGTGAGTGGACATTCGTGGGCAAATTTAAGGAGGAACAAACTGCCAAAGGACTGACTAAAAGTTTGCAAACCGCTCGTAGTGACGCAGGCATCAATGCACACGAGGTCATCATCACCAGTTTTCAGAGCAAAAATTCAGAAGAATTCATCGTGGCTGCTTGCCGCGTCACGATGCTACCCGAAATGACAGGAGAGAAACATGGACACACCTACGCAAACTGAAACCACTGAGCTAGAAGCAAAACCACAAACCTGGAAAACAGGACAGTTACAAGTTAGAAAGGGGGTAGGGATAGTTCTTAATTCGGTAGAGGATGTTTGGAACACCGCCGTGTTTATGTGCAACGCTCGCATGGTTCCAGATAGTTATAAGGAAAACGGGCAGTACGTCACAGCCAAGGTAGCTATTGCGCTGATTAAGGGTCTCGAGCTTGGGCTTAGTCCTACCGTGAGTGTGCAACGGATGTACGTCGTGAATAATCAGCCTGCGATGTGGGGCGAGGCAGTGATTGGCCTGCTACTGGAATCAGGCAAACTCGAGGACTTTACTGAAATTTTTGAGGGTGAATACCCTAACGATAATTTCACGGCAGTTTGTACCTTGAGACGTAAAGGTATTGAAACCCCTATGACTAAACGCTTTAGTGTCGAGGACGCGAAACGTGCAAATCTTTGGCACAAAAAAGACACTTGGACAAAAAGTGACAAGCAGATGCTGACTTACCGCGCTCGTGGCTTTTGTGCTCGCTCACTATTCGGTGACGTGCTTATGGGTTTACATGTCGAAGGTGAGTTGGACGAGGTGATTGACGTGCAAGCTGTAGAAACACCTCGCACCCAACAATTCGCAAACCATCTGGACAGTCACCCGCTTGCAGGAGGAGACAATGCCTGAACTAAAAATGTTTTACAACGGCAGTGAGTACATCATTGCCGAAAGCCCAGAGGACGCGCTCGAGCAGCTTTACATCGCCTACGGTGGCTTGAAGACAGATTATCAACTTAACACGTCCGAGAAAACAAACTTCGCAGAATGTGATCTCGAGTATATGTTGACTGTGCCTCATAATTCAGAACGCATTCACTATTTTCAGCTTCCCAAAGATGCCGTGATTGACTTTGAAGATAGAACCATCAACGCCAGCCTTAGAAACTGGATGGCACTTCGTGGCAAGGGTTTGTGGCTCACAAACGAGGACTTGGAATGATTATCGCCATAGACCCAGGTAAGACTACAGGCTACGCTGTGTTGCACAACTCGAGACTATTCGCCTTTGGCACGATTGAGTATTCCCCTAAACTTTTCTGTGAACACTTAGACCACTGGTTTACGGGTCACAAAATTGAAAAGGTCATCGTCGAGGATTGGGAGAACCAGGGCAGACAGGTCAACATTCACGCCTCGAGCGCGGTACGTGCGATTGGTTGGGTAGAAATGCTGGCACAGGGCTATAACGTGCCGGTGCAGCTCGCACGAGCATCTAAGTGGCAAGTCGAGTTTGCCAAAAACGGCAGATACTTTGGCGCACCCCAAAAGGTATCTGCCAAATGTAAAGACATGGCAGGGGCGGTTTACCAACGGCTTAAACAGTGGCCGTTTGACGCAGTGCCAAAAAGCGAACTGCCCCACGTCCTGGACGCTTGCGGACTTGCCTTGTGGGGGGAATTGTCATGACCAAAGAACTACGACTGAAAGACCTAAACAAAAGGCTTGAGCGCGAATGGAAAAAACCCTTAGCCGAGCGCAACATTGTACTTATCAACAAGTTAGGCAATCAGCAGGTCAAGCTCACGCAAAAAGTACGTGAAGAGAGGAGTAAACCATGAACGTATCTACCCACATCATTAAGCCAGAGGTAGCCTTACGAGAGCTAGAACGTTATCAGGCTATTCCGCCATCAAAGCGCAGCCAAGACGACGAAGCCTTTATCAGGCTTTACAAGAGTGCCGCCAAAGGTCAACGCATTGTTAATGTGCAAGACGCTTTCAAAGAAACAGGCCTGAATGACTTGGGTCAGCCTAAACTTGCTTTGGCACGGTCAGTTTGGAAAGATGTGTGGTTTGAACGCACCTACCAATGGCGTGATGGCAAATCGGTCTCTAATGGCGGCGGTCAATTTCTCTGTGTGCAAAGCAGTTGGCAACTGCAAAAAAACCACACGAGCAAATACTTAAACATCCCTCAAGGCACTTTCGAGCCTATTGTCACAAATAAAACGTTACACTCTCCAGTACCCCACGTACCGCCAGGACTCAGGCCCAAGCAAGGCTTAGGCACGACGTTCATCCTCTTTGAAGTTGAGAAGTGGAACGAATACCCAGCCGACCCCTTTTTACTGCGTCACATCCAAGGCTGGCTTTATCTCGTGTTAGCTGAGTGGGATTTGACCCCGCTCGAAGTTTCACTGCTTTCATCCATGAGGACTGTATGACCGAAGCCGACTTACTCAGAAGTGAACTCACGACCCGCACCGCAGAACGTGACCTTATCCTTTTGATGCTGACAACTACGCTCGAGATCCTTTGTGCTTATATCTCAGACGATGAAGATAAGGAGCGCAAAAGCTACGCAGTGGAATCAGTGCAAGAACCCATCAGAACCGTAGCCAGTTACCTCGGTACTATCGAACCTATTCTAAAAACACACGCCCCTGGCTTTGAACTAAACATCATGACCTTGGTGAAAGAGATTGCACCCCAAGTTCCCAAACACCGCAACATTCTCGAGCTTACTGCTGTAGGCGTAAGGAGATTCAAATGAGACTAATCCGCATTCCCGACGACTTCCCAAAAATCGTGTGCCTGTGTGGTTCCACCAGGCACTACAAGGTCTTTCAAAAATACAACCTGCAAGAAACACTCAAAGGCAACATTGTCTTATCTATCGGCGCGGCCACTGCAACCGACAAAGAACACTTCGGACATTTGCCTCCTGAAGAAGTGGCAGAGATAAAAACCAACCTGGACAAATTGCACATTCGCAAAATCGAACTCTGTGATGAAGTGCTGGTACTTAACGCATACGGTTACATTGGC
>JBOFGY010000261.1:0-3558 GCA_051649365.1 Trueperaceae bacterium | reverse complement strand
TGCGCCGCATCTTCTCTCATTAGGGTGAGATAAGGTACAACAAACTGCCATTCCTCATCGCTGACATCACTCGGATACGCTTTCCGTTGTTTCTTTTCCATCCTTGCACTTTAACTTAGAAGTGCATAACACGCTCTAGGCGTATTATTGAGCATCATTTTGGTAGTAAACCTAAGCGGCTCGAGCACCAAAGCAGTGGACTCAGTAATTTCGTTTTCCTAGTTCACCACACTGAGGGTGACTTTATCGTTCGCATCAATCCTGACCCCACAAAGCTCAACGCCTATATTAAAGAGCAGTGGGCTGTAAACAAAGCAAGAGAAGTCGGTGTGCCTACTGCAGAAATTCTCGAGGTGGGGAATGAAGTTATTCCGCATCCTTATATGGTATCTCGCAAAGCTGAAGGCCAAGAGGCTACACAGCATCCTGATAAACTTTCTATTGTGCGCGATATGGGGCATTATGCCGCTCTTATTAATTCTGTAGCTACGAGCGGCTTTGGCAGCGTTTTCGACTGGTCTAGTAATCAACTTTCACGCAATGTCACTTGGAAAGACTATCTCAGCAGTGAATTTCAGTTAGACGGAAGACTTGCACTCTTAAAGAAGCAACGCCTCTTACCGCCTAAAACTTTAGCACAGCTCCGCGCCATTCTAGAAAAAGCGGGTAAACGTTCGACACAACCTAAGCTAAATCATGGAGACATAAGGCTTAAAAATATTTTGGTTAATGAAAGTGGTAAAATAACTGCTTTCTTAGATTGGGAGCACTGCGTCTCAACGTTGACACCTCACTGGGAGCTATCACTTGCCTTGCATGATTTAACTATTGACGAGAAACAAGAATTTTTACTTGGCTACGCACTCAGCAGTAAACACATCACAGATATGATACCCATTATTAAAGCACTCAATATCATGAACTACGTACCCTTTATCGAACAAGCTGTTGAAGCAGGGGATAAAAGCAAACTCGAGTACTACAAGCTCCGCCTTAGTGGTGTGCTCGATTTATATTCGTTATAGTAATGCCTATGAAACACATTTTGGTGGTGGATGATGACAAAAATGTCGTGCGTTTCTTGGAGCGTGGGCTCACGCTCGAGGGTTACAAAGTAACCAGTTGCATGTCCGGTGATGCGGCACTGTTACATCTCGCACAAACATTGCCCGACTTGGTTATCTTAGATTGGATGCTACCCGGTTTGCCTGGCGATGAAATTCTTCTCAGGTTACTCGAGCAACATCAGAAACCACCTGTTATTATGTTGTCGGCTAGAGATAGTGCCTTTGATAAAAGTCGCATCTTAAAATCTGGCGCGGATGTCTTTTTATCGAAACCTGTAGATTTTGGTGTACTTCTAGGGCATATACGCGCCCTTGTTCAGGATGCAACCTCAGTTTAAATACGTTGTCACTAACAAGTTGTCACTCTTGCAAATAGTTATTTTTGACTTTCTTGAATTCATCTTTTAATGCAGAACGACGTTTATTTGTAAGAGGTTCTCGAGCCACAGAGTGAATACCGTAGGCTAAACACGCCAAACTGAAAAAGAAGATAAAAAGAATCTTAAAATGTGGGCAAAACAATCAGACGGAGACTCGCTGAGCTAATCCAAAAGTTCGTTCTAAAATCAGTCTTGGCTTGTTACGCCACCTTATAACAAGAGTTTCTCTTCGTTCCCTCTGGCACCGCCCTCCTGTTCTTCGCAGCAAGGACAGCACTGAACCCAAACGCCACGCAAGTTGGCTCGAGTTATTTTTTGATCTCGTCTTTGTGGTAGCGATTGCCGAACTCGCCCACCATTTGCACGACCATCTTTCGCTTCAGGGCATATTCACCTTCGCGGTGTTATTTGTGCCTGTGTGGTGGCTCTGGATAGACTTTAGTTATTACGGTGACCAGTTTGACACCGACGACGTGCCGTACCACGTGGCAATGTTCGCGGCGATGTTTGGCGTGGTGGTGTTGGCCAACTTTCTTCCTGAGACGTTCACGGGCAGTTCGTTTGCCTCTGCCTCCATCTACCTTGCCCTTAGGCTCATCATCCTGGCCCTTTACGTGCGGGCCTGGTGCCACGTTCCGAGTGCCAGACCCCTGACGACGTACCATGTAACCAACTACACCGTCGCAGTGGGGCTGTGGTTTGTCTCGCTTTTTGTTCCCGAACCTTACCGTTACGGCGTGTGGCTCATCGCCATTTTGCTTGAAATTTTGACAGGTCCAGTCGCGTATCTCAGGGTCAAGCCTATCCCGAAGCAAGTCTCCCATATGGATGAACGCTTCGGGCTCTTTACCATTATCGTGTTGGGTGAATCTATTGTCGCGGTAGCCACAGGAACACAAGACACCGCCTGGCAACTTCAAAGTGTCGTCGTCGCCGCGACGGGCTTTATCACGGCGGTGTGTTTGTGGTGGCTCTACTTCGACTGGTCAAATTCGTCTGCCATTAACACGGCCCTGAGAAGTAATCAAAGCGGGCTACTTAAGTCGTTCGTCTACGGCTACGGTCACCTCTTCGTTTACGGCAGTATCGCCGCTTCGTCGGTGGGGTTGCAGGTGGCGATTGAATCTGCGAATGAAGGATTATCCTTTGTAGCCAAGCTTTTAGCTGGGGGCGGACTGGCCCTCTTTCTAATTGGACTTACTGTAATACACGAGGCTTCGCCTGGCTCTTTCCCGACAACGGTTGCGTTGGCGCGTGCTGTCATCACCGTGCTCGTCTTTGGCTTTTGCATGTCACCTTGGTTTACCCCCGTCACGCTTGCCTTCAGCGTCACCTGTCTTTTTGTCGTCCTCGTAGTGGTTGAATTTCCTTACACCGCTCGCGGTGCAAAAGAGGAGAAAGAAGCGTGAACGACTTGCTACATTTTCGGTGCCGCACAAGCGAAGTGTTCTTGAGGCTGAAGCGTTTGCTCGAGCTAGCCTCAAAAGTTCTAGTTTACGAGCAGTAACATTGCACAGGAGACGATCATGTCAAAAACACCCATCACAGTGTTTATCGCAGGCTCACCGACAACGTGGGGAAAGAAGTCGCCACGCGCCTAGCTCAGCAAGGAGCTTAACGTCGTGTTGCACGGACACTCAGAAGAAAAAGAGGCTGAGGTCATGCGGGAAATACAAAACAGGCAGCGACAGCTTCGAGTATCACAACGCCGACTTGAGTTCACTCGCTATTAAGGCACGCCAACAATTGCAGGAGCTGAGTAAAGAGTTGACAGGACTGAGGTAACTCAGGAAGCCTAGCCGTTTACGAAAGGTACTGAGCATAAGTCCGAGCCGCGCTTTGAAAACGTTCACTAGGTAATAATGTTACTAGCTCTTGGAACGCTGTTGCCCCTGTATCACCTTCGTGTTCAATATTTTGGTGGTCACGTAATACCAATTCTTTGTTCAAGTGACGCATAAACTAGATTGAGGATTGAAGCCAGTCCCAAAAGCAAAGGCGTTTGATGCGCTCAGGGTCAGCCGCGAGTTTGGACAAGACGTCATCGACAGCATGACGCTTGTCGAGCAAAGAAAGATAGACAATGCCTTCGATAGCTCTACGCATTTCTT
>JBOFGY010000260.1:0-16693 GCA_051649365.1 Trueperaceae bacterium | reverse complement strand
TGCGCCGCATCTTCTCTCATTAGGGTGAGATAAGGTACAACAAACTGCCATTCCTCATCGCTGACATCACTCGGATACGCTTTCCGTTGTTTCTTTTCCATCCTTGCACTTTAACTTAGAAGTGCATAACACGCTCTAGTAAAAAAGCACTTTACAAACTTGTCATGACTCAAGTGTATACCACATGTTTCTGCTTAACAAGCTCGAGTGGTAGAAGATTACGAACCACTTTTTTATCCTACACTTCTCAAAGTAATCTACAACCTACAACGTTTCACTCTAGGATTAAGATCGCGAAAATTTACCACAAGGTGGTAAATTTTTAACCACAAAGTCGTAAACTTTCACGCATCCTCCTACTTTGCATTTTTATCTGGCACGACATAAACCTTAACAGGCTCGGTGGTCATCTCTACTCGCACGATGCTGTAGTCAGCACCCTCGGCGCGGCCCCAGTAACCTGCGGTTTCATCGGTTTTAGCAAACCTCACGCGCACGCCTTCGCTGATAAAAATATTCTGGCCACTTCCTGTAAAACCAAGACCGCTAGCAGATGTTTCGGGACTGTCTACGAGTTGGGTTAATAGGTTCGTGAGCACGTTTGGTGCAAAAGCGTCTACCGCAAAAATCTCGCCCGCTTCATAGTAGGGCTCGGCGATAGATTCGCGTTCGGCGAGGATGGTGATGTCACCTGTTGTTGGGTCAAACGTATCACCTGTAGAAAGAAGACTGATAAAAGCTCCATCTTCGCTGGTCTCGAGCACCGCAATACTGCTTTCGCCTAACACGTGCCATAAACCTTCAGTGTCTACACGAAGAGCAGTGTTTTCGTCCACGCCTACACCAAGCTTGAGATCAGTTTCTTGCAAGGCCATATACAAACGTCCGAAACGTCCATCTGCGAGAAAATGTTGGTCGAGGATGGCATTTGTGATAAAGCCCAAGCCAGGCTCTAATGTCACAGCATCTTCACCGCCTAATAAACTGTCTACACTCGAGCCGCCGCTAATCATCGTTTCACTCATCATGGCGAGTCCTGCGCTCGTACCTGCAATAACGGCCCCAGCTGCAAACTGAGCGTTCATTGCTTCCGAAGCAGGTGTAGCATTGCCCTCAGGTAAAAAGGCTGCGGTGATGCGGCGTTGGTCGCCGCCAACAAAAAAGAAACCGTTGCAAGCTGAGAGTTGTTCGACCACGGCGTTATCTGTGGTACTAGTTGCAGCGTTTTCTTCAGTGATGTCCACATATACAGTTTCAGCACCGTAACTATCAAAATCAGCGATATACGTTTCGGCACTTTCTTGCGGGTCACTGCTAGCAGTGCCGAGTACGCAAATGAGGGGTTCGCCTAGGGTGCTTGCGTCAGCAATGATGGCTTGGTAGATAGCTTCGTTGTTGGGCTCGAGAGCGCCACCAATGGCGATGAGTGTGCCAGCTTGGGCGACGGTCAGAGGGCATAAAACAATAAATAAAACAGATAAAATTTTTTTCACGTGTGTCCCCTTTGTTGTTAAGTCGTAAAAGAACGAAGCTGACACAACCTACCGTGCAAACACGTTACCGTCAAGCTAGACTGAATGTGGTGCTCAGCGAGCCTCTCAAGCTTTGATGGTTTTCATCCTGTATTTGCTAAGGTAAAATCTATGGAACAGAGGAGCCTCGAGCTTAGCTCGAGCTACGCACCACCTCCGAACACACTCTTGCAGCAGGGCTCGAGTCACCTGTGCATTCTCTTTCCTGGCTTAGGTTACAGCGCCCACATGCCGTTGCTCTATTACTCGACGAACGTTTTTTTAGTGAAGGGTGCCGATGTTTTGCAACTTCACTACGATTACAAAACAGAAGCCTTTCAATCCCTGTCGCAAGAGGCGCAGTACAGGCACATTACCCACGATGCACAGATTGCTTACCAGACAGTCATGAAGCAGCACGCTTACCAAAAAGTGACATTACTCGGCAAATCTCTCGGTACGTTAGTTAGCCTTGGGTCATTTGCTGGCAACACAGCTAGAACTGAGTGGGTCAAAGGTTGTTTGGCTAACACCACTTTTGAAAAATGAAGCCTTGCGAGGGCAAATCATGTCAAAGGAACACAAAGCACTTTTCGTGATTGGCTCGAGCGACCCGCACTATGACACCACTAAACTCTTGGAACTCGAGGTCGCTACAGGCGGAGAAAGTCTCATTTTCGAGGGGGCAGACCATAGCCTGGAGATTCCTGGTAAGCCGCTCGAGTCCCTGGCAATTCTGCAAAATTACGTTAAAAAACTAGAGAATTGTCTTGTAACCATCTAGCAAAGCCCCTAAGACTTGTGTATAATGCGGGGCTTTCGGGGGTAGACCCCTGATGTAACGGGATAAACCTATAACGGGATGATACCCCCAGGAGGAATATTTAACATGGTAAAGATTCGTTTAATGCGTACAGGTATGCAAAAAGCTCCCGCCTACCGCCTTGTCGTTGTGGATTCGCGCCGTAAGCGCACGGGTGCCTATATTGAGTCCTTAGGTTCGATTAACCCTCATGCGGAGCAGCACGAACTCAACACCGAACGTGCCAAGCACTGGCTTTCCCAAGGCGCACAGCCTACCGCGAGTGCCATCCAACTTTTGGAAAAAGCTGGTGTAGAAGTCGCGGCGAAAGCTACCGCCAAACGCGGTAAAGACTATAAGGCTCGAGTTGCTGCAACAGCATAGTTAAGGATGTAGGAATGAGGAAAAACACTTTTTCCCATTCCTCATTTCTTGGTATAACTGCTTATGGCCCTAGAACTTGTTAACTATATTGTTCAAAACTTAGTGAGTGAACCCGAAAAATTGCAGATTTCTGCCCAGCGCGAACCGCGCGGACTTCGCATCGAAATTCGCTGCGCTGCTGAGGATGCAGGTCGCATCATCGGGCGTGGTGGGCGCGTCATTAACAGTATCCGTACCCTAGCTAGAGCTGCCACAGATGGGCGGCAAAATGTTGAAGTCCAACTCATAGATTAGCTAGTTAGTGTGTCAGCACTTCAGCGTCTCAGTTTTTCCTGAAGTGCTGACACGTTGAAGTGCTTATGAAGATTCCTGACAATTACATCCAACTTGGCCGCCTCGGTAAGACCTTCCAGCTTCAGGGCGGTTTGCGTTTTTATGGACTTGGTGAGGCTGAAGAAGAAGCCTTGCTCAGTCTCAAGCGGGTGTTCGTGCGCGGTGTGGGTGAAGCGGATATTCGTGAGGTGCGAGAGCTTGGCGGTGGCTTGGTTGTTTATTTAACAAAAGCACTGACTGTTGAAGCGGCCAAGCGGTTGACGAATCTCGAGGTCTACGCACCGAGAGCTTCCCTGTCCGAAACGGAAGACGATAATCTCTATTTAGATGAAGTCGTGGGGCTCGAGGTTTGGCTGGACGGCCAAAGCTTTGGCACCGTGAAAGAAATTCGAGAGGCAGGCTTACAAGATTTACTGCTTATCAAATCCAAACAAGGTGAAGTTATCTTGCCTTTTCCATCCCCTTATGTGCGCGTCGAGGAAGACGGTGTGTACTTAGAGAATGTGCCAGAAGGTTTGTTAGACTTAAACCAATAAAATTAAAGGTTGAAGGTTAAAGATTGAAAATTCAAAAACAGTCTTGAATGTTTAACTTGCAATGTTCAATCTTCTATAAAATTATGAAATACACCATTTGTACGCTCTTTCCCAACTTGATTACGCCTTGGCTCAGCGAAGCGTTAGTGGCAAAAGCGATTGAACGAGACCTTATCCGTGTGGACGTGCGCGATTTGCGCTCTCACGCAGGCAACAAGCACAACCGCGTAGATGATACGCCTTATGGTGGTGGGGCGGGCATGGTGATTCGTGTGGATGTCGCGGCGAAAGCGATTGCAGAAGTGCAGAGTGAAATAACACTCAGTGAAACAGCATCCAGTGAAACAGCATCCAGTGAAGTAACACCCGATGAAATCATTTTGCTTTCGCCAGCAGGAGAAACGTTCACGCAAAAAATAGCTGAGGAGCTCTCGACCAAAAAACATTTACTGTTTCTTTGTGGCCGTTACGAAGGGTTTGATGCAAGAGTCGAGAAACTTGTTACACGAGAACTGAGTATCGGCGATTATGTCCTTATGGGTGGTGAGGTTGCCGCCCTGACAATTCTCGAGGCTACCGCCCGCTTACTCCCTGGTGTGTTAGGGGACGCAGAAAGTCACGCGCAAGATTCTTTTAGTACAGGTCTACTCGATTATCCCGAATATACCAGACCACTCGAGTTTAACGGCGAAAGCGTTCCAGAAGTTTTACTCAGTGGTCATCATGCCAATATTGAAACTTGGCGCAGACGCGAAGCCTTAAGACGAACACTCGAGCGTAGACCAGAATTGATAGAAAAGCTCGAGCTATCCAAACAAGATAAGACGTGGCTCGAGGACCTGAAGAAGACAGAAGGTAGAAGGCAGAAGGCGAAAGGCTAAAAGCTTTTCTTGGCTTTTCATTGTTGTGGAGTAACCCTACCACTGCGTAAAACTTGGATTGATGGCTTCGGTACCTGAAATTTTGCCTCGGTTGTAAAGCTGCAAAAAGGCTCGCACGACGTGGGGGTCAAATTGTTGGCTACTTTGTTTTTGAATTTCGTGAACGGCTTCTTGTCCAGATAATGCTTGGCGGTGGTAGCGGTCTCTAGTTAAAGCGTCAAAGCTGTCTGCCAGTGCGACGATGCGACCCTCGAGGGGAATCGCGTCACCCTTGAGTCCTTTGGGGTAACCCGTGCCGTCCCAGCGTTCGTGATGGGTGAGGGCAATTGTTTCGGCCATGTTGATAAGTGCAGAGCGACCATTCGATAAAAACTGACCACCGATGATGGTGTGCTGCTTAACAATTTCAAACTCCTGCACGGTGAGTCGTTGGGGTTTCATCAAAATTTTGTCTGGAATAGCAACTTTGCCCACATCATGCAACCTAGCAGCGCGGAGAATAAGCTTTATAAAGTCGTCTGCTTGGCCAAGTTCTTGAGCGATTTGAGCAGAGAGGTGAGCGACGCGCCAACTGTGCTCGCCCGATTTATCATCACGGTACTCGGCAACACGTGCAAGTCTTGTAAGCATTTCGAGGTGTGCTTGCTCGAGTTGTTTCGTACGTTGTGCGACGAGACCTTCGAGTCTAGCATTGCTATTTTTAAGTTGTTTGTAAAACAGTTGTGTGCGCAATAAGTTTTTCACGCGCAAAATAACTTCGCTGTTCTCAAAGGGTTTTTTCAAAAAGTCATGTGCGCCATGAGCGAGTGCACGTTGTTTCATGCCGTCGCGCTCGTCGTTGGTAAAAACGAGAATAGGCAAGTAATGATTATCGGGTAGTAGCACCTGCAAGTCTGTAAGCAATGCAAAGCTATCTAAAAAGCTTAGGGTTAAATCGAGCAGTAAGAGGTCAGGCTCGAGCTCTTGAATTGTTTCGACAATTTCTCTTTCGCCATTATCGCTTACACGGTGCAGGCTCTGGAACCCAGCGTGACCAAGAATCGTTTGTAACCGAAGGGTTTCACTTGAGTCATCGGCAATCATGAGCAGCGACATGTCTTTAAGACCATGTGTCTCGAGCGCGTGCAGAATGTCGGCGACAGGATTCATCTTAAAGTTTATCGTAGCTTAGTGGGGCTTACAAAAGTCTTACTCGGGTGGCCAAAGGCAAAAGACAGTAAGCTATTTTTAGTTCTGGGTAAAAGATTTTTCTGTAGGACTTTCTCAAAGATCTGCATTCAGTTCTCTATAGTTGTGCGGAACAAAGGGTTGCAACCCCTTGTTCTCCTCGGCAAGAGCCATCTTTGAGAAAGTCCTATTCTGATAGATGAAAATTTTTTAACCTTCCCTCACCACTGAGTGAAAGTAGATTCGATAACATCCAAACTATTGAGTTCACCACGTTCGTGCAAGGCAAGAAATGCGTTAACGACTGTAGGGTCAAATTGTTGGCCGCGTTGTGACTCAATTTCTCGTACAGCTTCGGGTATAGATAACGCGCGGCGGTGATGGCGGTCTTGAATGAGGGCTTCAAAGGTGTCGGCTAATGCGACAATACGACCTACTAATGGAATCGCTTCATTTTTAAGACCTTGCGGATATCCCTTGCCGTCCCAGCGTTCGTGGTGGGTAAGAGCGATGGTTTCAGCCAGCTTAAAAAGTGGCGATTGCCCACCGGAGAGAAACTGTGCACCAATGCGCGGATGTTGTTTGATAACTTCAAATTCTTCGGTATTAAGCTTACTAGGTTTCCTTAGAATGTGGTCAGGAATAGCGACTTTACCAACATCGTGAACTCGAGCTGCCCGCAAGAGAAGTCTGATAAAGCCTTCGTCTTGACGGAGTTCGGCGGCCAGCTGTGCCGAAAGCTGAGCGACGCGCCAACTGTGGTCAACGGTTTTTTCATCACGGTATTCAGCAATATTGGCGAGGCGGGTGAGCATTTCTAAGTAGCTGTTCTCGAGTTGTTTGCTTTGTTGGTTCACACTTTGCTCGAGTTCTAAGGTGCGTGCTTGAAGTTGCTTGTAAAGAAATTGGGTACGCAGTAGATTTTTAACGCGCAAGACGACTTCTGTTGTATCAAAAGGTTTTTTTAAGAAGTCGTGCGCGCCACTCGCTAGCGCACGTTTTTTTACACTGTCACGCTCGTCAGCCGTAAGTACTAGAACAGGCAAGGGCTCTGTCTCTGGCAAACTATGGCGCAAGGTTTCGAGCAATGCAAAACCGTCTACTTGGGGCATCGTCAAGTCGAGCAGGAGTAAATCGGGTGTAAATTGCTTTATTGCCATGAGGGCAGTTGGGGCGTTGTGAAATGAGGTGATGTTGTGTAAACCAGCATGTAACAAAATAGACTCGAGCAGTGCTGTTTGTGTCGTGTCATCGTCGAGGATGAACACGCTCATGGCTTGCAGAGGTTGCATGAGCGCAGGTGAAGCTTGAGTGGCTAGAGGAAGGGTGAACATTAAATTATGCTAGCGCACCACAGCTTACAGGACTCTTACATAAAATGTATGTCATAACACTAAACTTATAAAAGCAATGAATGTTACAAAGTGCCTAAGGAGTGCAGATTTCTCCTGTATTGGCTGAGACCTTTTGAGAAATTATTTAGATGAGGCGTGAAAAACTAAAAGCATCTTTACCTCTCACATCTCACTTTTTACGTTAATGTAGTATCACTCGAGCCTGCCATTTTCGCACCAAGCGAGTGCAGCGCGGTTTCCCTGTCCATAAACAATTGCGTGTTGTTCAAAGTATCTGCCAATCTCGAGAGCGTCCTCTAGCAAAATATCAAACACGATAAAACCTTCTTCACACCAGGAGCCATCGGGGGATTCACCTGTGCTTGGGGAATGCTCGAGCCTGCGCGCTAGCAATATGTTTTCTAACTGCTCGTGGCGTTGATTATTTTCTTGTAGGGATAGTTTTTGGCTGTAGGGGTTGTGAGCCGTGATAATGGCGTAAGGGCGGTTTGAAAATAGAACAGTGTTGTCTGGTGTTTCACTTAGAGTAAACGTTAGGGTCGGTGTTTTGTAGAGGGCTAGGGCGTAGGCTTCGGAAAATGCTTGGGCTTCCATAATTTGCCAAACTTAACATATGGCTGTAACTTTGCAAAAACCTGTAACCCTGCAAACTTTGCGTGAACGCCGTGAGGACATTTTAGCGTTAGCAGCAATAACAAGAATTTGTAAAGCGAAAACAACCAATGTAAGTACCTCCATAGTGAAAATGCAGAACCGAAAGCGAGAATATGTTTCAACAAAGGGCTTTAGCCCATTGCAAAGGTGAGCTTCCTGCAAACTTAGTATGGAGAAACTTAAAGGTGATGCCTGATAAGAGTTTGCTCGAGTCGAGCCCGACATCTTTGGGGCGTAAATGTGTGACTAGGAAAAAAAGTCCGCCAACAATCAGCAAGATGTTGGCGAGATTGACAGAAAGCGTATTCGTGAAAGGAATATCGTTTTCAAAACACCAATTCCAGAAAATTGATAATAAAGCCTGGGCCACTACAAAGACAATGATGACCAGCCAACTTGTCTCTTTTGTAGTCTTAAACATGATGAAGCTACTCCTCAGCACTACCCTTCGCCATAGTCATCAGCCTTTCCACCACGCCTCTATCCTCGAGCGTGCTCGTATCCCCACTCGCCTCTTGCCCAGAAGCAATATTTCTTAAGAGCCTCCGCATAATCTTCCCACTTCTGGTTTTTGGTAGTGCGTCTGTAAACATGATGTTGTCAGGCTTGGCAATCGCGCCGATTTCTTTGGCGACGTGGTTGCGGAGTTCCTCGAGCAGAACCTTGTTTCCTTCACGGCCAGACTCGAGCGTCACAAACGCAACAATTGCTTGCCCTTTCAGCTCATCAGGCCGCCCAACGACAGCCGCTTCTGCGACAGCTTCGTGCGAGACAAGCGCAGATTCTACTTCCATCGTGCCAAGCCTATGACCTGAGACATTCACCACATCATCCACGCGGCCCATAATCCAGAAATAACCGTCTTCGTCACGCCGTGCGCCGTCGCCTGCAAAGTAAACGTGCAGAATCTCGCCCCAGTATTGGTTTTTGTAGCGGTCATCATCACCGTAAACCGTTCTAAGCATACTTGGCCAAGGGCGTTTGATGACGAGATAACCACCTTCATTCGCGCCTTGTTCGTTGCCTTCAACATCAACAATTGCTGGCTCTACACCAAAAAACGGCACACCTGCGCTGCCAGGTTTTGCATCATGAATACCAGGCAGTGTTGTAATCATCACACCACCTGTTTCGGTTTGCCACCAGGTATCAATGACAGGGCAATTGTCTCCACCAATCACACGCCTGTACCACATCCACGCTTCAGGGTTAATGGGTTCACCTACCGTACCAATAAGACGCAGCGAGGACATATCAAACTTGCTTGGTATTTCGTCGCCCGTTTTCATAAAAGAGCGAATGGCAGTGGGTGCGGTGTAAAAAATTGTGGCTTTATATTTTTGAATCAGTTCCCAGAATCGTCCTGGATGAGGTTGTGTCGGTACGCCTTCATACATAATTTGTGTTGCACCGTTGGACATTGGCCCGTAAACAATATACGAGTGACCTGTAATCCAACCGACATCGGCGGTACACCAATAAACGTCTTCGGGTTTGATGTCAAAAATATATTTGTACGTTAGATAGGTGTAGGTTTGATAACCGCCAGTCGTGTGCAGCACGCCTTTGGGTTTTCCTGTAGAACCTGATGTGTAGAGAATAAAAAGTGGATGCTCTGCCTCGAGGGGTTCAGCAGGGCAATTCTCAGATGCGCTTTGCATTAAATCGTGATACCAGAAGTCACGCCCACTTTGCATGTTTATGTCATTCTTGCCACGTCGTACGACGAAAACGCTTTCTATCGTGTCACATTTTTGCAAGGCTTCATCTACCACGTTCTTAAGTGGAAACACACTGCCTCTACGGTAGCCACCATCCGCGGTGATGACAGCTTTTGCTTTGGCATCCATGATGCGGTCTGCGAGTGCCTGCGCTGAGAAGCCACCAAATACTACCGAATGTGTCGCGCCGATACGCGCACACGCGAGCATAGCGACGGCTGCTTCTGGAATCATGGGCATGTAAATTGCTACGCGGTCACCTTTACCAATGCCTTTGCTTTTTAGAACGTTAGCAAACTTGCTTGTTTCAATGAGCATGTCATTATAGGTAATTGTCCTCGTATCGCCGGGTTCACCTTCCCAATAAAAGGCAACTTTGTCACCGTGACCCTGGGCGACTTGGTGGTCTAAGCAATTGTAGGAGATGTTCGTTTGCCCACCCACGAACCACTTCGTGAAGGGTTCGTTCCACTCTTGTACTTTGTCCCATGTCTTAAACCAGTGTTGCTCGCCTGCAACATTGCTCCAAAACGTATCTGGGTCATCCAAGGATTGACGGTAAAGGGTTCGGTATTCCTCGAGCTTATTTAACTTGGCTTCGCTCTTAAACACCTCCGAGGGCGCAAAACGACGCGATTCTTGCAACACGGATTCAATTTTTTCTGCCATGACTGGCCTCCCGCATACTTTATATATGAAGTAGAGCATAGCTTAGTTCCTCCTTTTTCTTCAATGCAGTTGCAATGTAACTCAAACCTGTCTTGACATGAGAGAGCAATGAGTCGTAAGGTGTCTGCAACGAACAATTCCACCCCTCATGCTTCTTGGGCAGGGAGGCCATAAAGCATTCCACTTACGTTAGTTCGTTGGTTCGAGCAGGTCTCGAGGCTAGTAAGCATCTTGCGAAATTCCTGTTGAGCACGATTGAGAATGCTAAGTCTTAAAAGAATCTAGACTTTTGCAAGATGTCCATTACCTTTAGGGAGGTCTACGGTATGGCAGTTACGAGTAAATTACCTAGTCGTGAAGCAGGCTCAGGTGAGGAACGCCTCGTTATCTTTGCGTCATCACTCGGTACAGTTTTTGAGTGGTATGACTTTTATCTCTACGGCACCCTAGCCACATTTTTTAGCGCACTTTTCTTTCCACCCGAAAATGAAACTGCTGCCTTCTTAGCGAGCCTAGCAACTTTTGGTGCAGGTTTTGCCGTGCGACCTTTTGGCGCACTTGTTTTTGGTAGGCTCGGTGATTTGATTGGGCGCAAATACACTTTTCTTATCACCATTATTTTAATGGGTGTTTCGACAGCAGCGGTGGGGATTTTACCGACCTACGCGCAGATTGGAATTTTCGCGCCGATTATCTTAGTCTTGTTGCGTCTCGTTCAGGGTTTGGCACTGGGTGGTGAATATGGTGGTGCAGCGACGTATGTGGCCGAACACGCCCCTGACAACAAGCGCGGTCTCAATACGAGCTGGATTCAAACCACCGCGACAATGGGCTTTTTCTTATCGCTATTGGTTATTTTGCTATGCCGCTCGAGCATGTCCCCAGATGCCTTCAAAGCTTGGGGTTGGCGCATTCCCTTTTTAGTCTCGGTGGTGCTTTTGGGTATTTCGGTTTATATTCGTTTAAAACTACAAGAGTCACCCGTCTTCAAGCGTATGAAAAGTGAAGGCAAAACTTCAAAAATGCCGCTGCGTGATGCCTTTGCCAATCCGCGCAACCGCAACCTCATGCTTATGTCACTTCTGGGTGCCACGGCTGGGCAAGCTGTGGTGTGGTACGCAGGGCAATTCTACGCACTCTACTTTTTGCAGACGATCCTGAAAGTAGATTTTCAAACGTCCTATATCCTTATTGCGATTGCACTGCTACTCGGTACGCCGTTCTTTATTGTCTTTGGTTGGCTTTCAGATAAGATTGGGCGCAAAAACATTATCTTGTTTGGTATGTTGATCGCACTTCTTACTTACTTCCCAATTTTCCGTGCCTTGCGAACGGCTGCGAATCCTGCTCTTGCCAGTGCTATTCAAACCAATAGTGTAACGATTGCTGCGAGTGAATGCAGTGCGCCGCTCAAACTCGTTTTTGATATTCCCAGAAATGATTGTGACAAAGCTAAAGATTACTTTACCAAGCGCGGCATTCCTTACACCGCAACCTCTGGCACAGGCTCAAGCGTTGTCGTAACAGTGGGTGCCACAGAACTTACAGGTTTTGATGCTTTAACCTACGACGAAACGATTAAAACAGCAGGCTTCCCGCTCGAGGCTGACCCCGCGCAGATGAACCGCCCCATCATCGTGCTACTTCTCTTTATCCTTGTGCTCTACGTGACGATGGTTTACGGTCCAATTGCGGCATACTTGGTAGAACTTTTCCCTACGAAGGTACGTTATACCTCGATGTCATTGCCTTATCATATTGGTAACGGTTGGTTTGGTGGTTTCTTGCCCTTCCTCGCTCTAGCCATTGGCATTGCAACGGGGAACGCGCTTAACGGTTTGTGGTATCCCATCGGCATCGCTGCGATGAGTTTGATTCTCGGTTTCTTCTTTTTACGCGATACGAAGGGCCATATTCAAGATGATTTTTAGTTTGTCTATCATTTAATTTGGCGTTAACGTTTCTTGTGTAAGAAGCAGTGAATCAGAGGGCAAAAAGCAAAGGCTGAGGTTAACACCATACAAGCCTTTGCTTTTCTTTTGTTTTGTGCAAGTTGCTCTAGCAGTTTTTACAACGTGTTTACTAATCTTGGAGTTCTCTATCTTCTTCTAATAGAGGTGTGGTAGATTCTGGCTGGTCTACTATGCACCGCTTAAAACGCACCCACCAACCCCCCTTCGAGTTTCAAGGGTGGGTTTTCTATGATAGTGCTAATAAATACTCTTCTAGTCGTTTACGTAAAGACCTCGAGGGTTACGTGAAGCTTTACATCACTGACTTGAGTTGGGTGGTGCTCGAGTGCGTGAAGTTTGACAAAGAACAAAGCACACATGTTGTCAGAGTTTTAGAAACGATTGAAGATGCACTCGATGAATTAGCTTTGCAACCGTTAACCGTGGTGAGTGCTCAGCTTTATAAAGAAGTCATGCAGGATATGACGGCGTTAGCAAGAGTTTAGATTTACATATTAAAAGCTTTTTCAAAAGTTATTTTGGTGCAAAGTTTAATCTAAAGTTTTCAAAATTTTTGAGAATGGTTGTAATAAAATTTTATACTTTTTTAGATAGATTCTAATTAAGTTTATCGAAAACTTCTAGACTATCGTGAGATGTTTTTTGAAAAGGAAACCCCCGAATGCTGTAGCATCCAGGGGGTACACAGTCATGCTAATTCACTAGCAGGATCTTATAACGGAGGTATCAATATTTGTACCTTTGTTCTGCCTCTTGAGAAGCAGAATCGTAGCTTTCTTGGAGGTCATTAAGGCTTTGTCCTGGCCCTGCAACGAGCCAAATAGAAATTGCCTTTAAGTCAGGTTTTTTTACCTTGAAGTAAAACTCCTGACGAGTTTTCAGATCGTCAGAACTCATCTTGCGGTCTGTGCTACAGATCACAAGATCATAATCGTTCGTGAGATAGTCGGAGTTCTCAAGACACTCATATCCTTTTTCGGTAAGAATACGAATGACAGATTCTCGCCGACCCATTTGAGAAAATGGTTGGTTATAAGTTCGGGAGATTCCAATGATCAAACCTGTAATATTTCCAGTGAGAAATGAAAAAATTGCAACCTTCCAAAACGATTTTTGTACAGACATAAAACGTACTCCATTAATGTACTTTAATAGTGTAGCAACAAAGTGGTTGTGAAAGAAGCATTTAGTTTGGTAGCTTTAGAAACTTGATGAACCATACGAATGACAACTCATTTAATTTAACTGGGGTTGTAGTGATAAGACGTTAACCGAGCAAAAAGTGATTGAAAGGCATGAATCAATCGTAAAAATATAGATACTTTACTTGTTTGTTGACGTTTGAGATACCAGACGTGTCAAGGCTCGAGCTTACCTGAAATAAGCTAAAAAAGGAAACCCTGAGTGGTGTACAGCACCCAGGGTGTACTCGACGTTGCTGAAAGGTCAGCAAAACCTAAATGGAGTTATTTTCTTTCAAAGCCTTTAGCCCTTTTTAAAGTCTCGAGCTGAAGGTCTTCAAGAACTTCAGCCTCAGCTTCCCTAAAAGCTTTTTTGAGATCAGCTTTTGTCCGATCTTGACTTTGTAACCAGAGAAATACCGCGTCTCCCTCTGGCGTTGGTTCGCCAATACGGAAGTAAACGACTTTTACACTGCGTTCAAGGGTAGGCTCTGCCAAACAGTGCAGGTCGTCCTGACGGTTAAGAAAATTGATAGGATCATGTCGACTACAATCTAAATTGTGGTCATCCTCGAGTTTGTGAGTGATAAGTTGCCTCATACCCAAGTTATAAGGCAGCTCGTAGGACACCTTATGAGTTGCTTTGAATTGCCCATAAGCAATTCCAGAAGTACAACCTATTACAATCCCGACTGTTAACCAACTTAATGAACGTATCATAGTCATAGTGTCAAACTCCAACGACAGTACTTTTGAAGTTTAGCACTATCAAGGATTTGTTCGTTTGTTTATCTGTTATACCGAAGCACCTTAGCTTTTCACAGGTAACTCTACTTATGAGTGGATAAAGGTAATATATACCTTTGGAGGACGTATGCCCAAACACGACGTTGTTGTAATCGGTGCTGGCCCTGGTGGTTACGTTGCGGCCATCCGCGCCGCGCAGCATGGTTTTAATGTTGCTTGTATTGATAAGAATGAACAGCTGGGTGGAACTTGCTTGCGGGTAGGTTGTATTCCAAGTAAAGCGATGCTCGAGTCCAGTGATAAATATGCGGAAGCTTTAGAGAGTCTCAAAAAACATGGTGTGGAAACGGGCAAAGTCAAGCTTGACCTTAAAACAATGCTCGCGCGTAAAGACGACGTTGTTAAAGCCAACACCGACGGCATCAACTTTTTGTTTAAGAAAAATAAAATCACCCGCTATAAAGGCACGGGCGAAATCGTTGCGAAGGGTAAAGTTGTTGTTCACGGGGATACCGATACAGAACTCGAGGCCGAGCATATTATTATTGCCACGGGCTCGAGCGTCTCGAGTCTCCCTGGTATCGAAATGGATCACAACCTTATCGGTACGAGTACCGAAGCTCTTACTTACGACAAAGTTCCCGAGCACCTCATCGTGATTGGTGCAGGTGTGATTGGGCTCGAGCTTGGTTCGGTTTGGAAGCGACTTGGTGCCAAGGTAACAGTGTTGGAATATCTAGACAGAATCTTGCCTGGCATGGACACAGAGATTGCAAAAGAAGCCCAGAAGATTTTTACAAAGCAAGGTTTGGAGTTTAAACTCAGCTCCAAAGTGACTTCGGCCAAAGTAAAAGGGAAGAAGGCCGTTGTCGAAATTGAAGGTGGTGAGTCGCTCGAGGCTGACCGTGTACTCGTTGCCGTCGGGCGCAAACCCAACACCGAAGGTTTGGGTTTGCAAAATGTTGGTGTGGAACTCGACGAGCGTGGCTGCGTCAAAATAGATGATAGTTTCCGCTCGAGTATGCCTGGTATCTACGCGATAGGTGACGTGGTGCGCGGAGCCATGCTTGCCCACAAAGCGGAGGAAGAGGGTGTTGCTTGTGCGGACATCCTGAAAACAGGTCACGGTCACGTAGATTATAACAGCATTCCAGGGGTGGTCTACACTGATCCTGAAGTAGCCTCCGTAGGAAAAAGCGAAGAAGATTTGAAAAGCGCAGGGATCCAGTACCGCAAAGGTAATTTTCCCTTTATGGCAAATGGACGAGCTAGAGCGATTGGACACACGGACGGCAAAGTCAAAGTTTTAGCGGATGCCACAACAGACCGCGTGTTAGGTGTGCATATCATTGGCCCCCACGCGGGCGACCTCATTGCTGAGGCGGCAGTAGCCATAGCTTTTGGGGCTAGTGCCGAAGACATTGCCATGGCCTCGCACGCCCACCCCACCCTCGCCGAAGCCATCAAAGAAGCCGCTCTTGCGGTTGAGGGTAAGGCTATTCACATGTAGGAGATAGGAGGAAGGAGCGAGAAGAAAGCCAAAAACTCCTTTATGCTTCTTCCTTCTTACTCCTACATCAGTCTTTCTTGTGACGTTTCCCTAGAACCTTTCACGAAGAGTCTTTATACTGAATGAGCGTCCTTCCCAAGAGGCTCAAGAAACAAAGAAATACGTTAAACTACAAAACCATTGAAATTACAGGAAGCAACCTATGCGTTTTACTATTCTAACACCCGCCTACAACCGCCCACACACGCTTGGTCGAGTTTACGAATCGCTGAAGGCGCAAACCTACAAAGATTTCGAGTGGCTTATCATTGATGACAGCACCACCGATGATGTGCAAGCTGTAGTGCAGCCTTGGCTCGCCGAAACTGACACTTTCGTGCGTTATATCAAACAAAAAAATAGTGGCAAGCATATCGCGCATAACAATGGTGTGATGCAAGCCAAAGGTGAATTCACCCTTATCCTCGATGACGATGACACATTGCCACCTCAATCGCTCGAGATTTTTTCCAAACACTGGGACGCAATTCCTGAAGCGCAGCGCAGCAGTTTCTCAGGTGTGGCGGGTCTTTGCACGAATTTTGATACTGGTGAACTTTTGGGCGGTAAGTTTCCGCAAGATGTTTTGGACAGCGATACGATTGCCATTAATTATGTGTATCACCTTGGGGATGACCGTCAAGGCTTTACCCGTACTAACCTTTTGCGTGAATATCAGTTCCCGACTTTTGGTGGTGAAAAGTATATTACCGAGGGAATTGTTTGGAACCGTATTTCTAAAAAATATAAAATTCGTTTCGTTAACGAAATTGTTTGCGTAAAGCAGTATGGTATGACGAACTCGATTGTGGGTCACTTAAGCCGTAGCCCCAATGCAACGAGTACGTATTATCAAGAGTTGCTCGAGGCTCCCTACCCTTTCTCTTTAACAACACGCGCCAAACTTCATGCAGGTTACGTGCGTTACGCGCTGCACGCGAAGCGTGATGTGGGGCGCATCATCAAAGAAGGCTCGAGCTTGCCCTTGTATATGTTTGTAGGTGTAAGCGTAGGTGGACTTTTATTCCTCAAAGATAAACTCACGAACACCAAGCCAAATGCGAAAAGTCAAAACTTGCAAACATCTGTATCTTCAGCGGAAAAGAAGTAACTATTGAGGTTCACCAAAGTTGCTTAAGCGAAAGTCCGGCATAGTGAAAGAAACTCAGTAACACGTCAGGTTGCTTGCGGAGCTTAGCAAATTCTTTATCAAGGTTTTGACGAAGGGTC
>JBOFGY010000259.1:0-16459 GCA_051649365.1 Trueperaceae bacterium | reverse complement strand
CGCGAAAAGAAAGCCGCCGACGCAGCAGGTGAAGAAGTTATAGAAAAACCAACCACGCCCTTACAATGGTTAATCAATATTGGGCTCGTGATAGGTGGTCTAGTTCTTCTTGTCATCGGCTCGAACTGGCTTGTAGATGGGGCTATCTTTATTGCCCAATCCTTAGGTGTGAGTGAACTCGTCATTGGTCTAACGATTGTGGCAGCGGGAACCTCGTTGCCCGAAGTTGCAACGTCCGTTATTGCCAGCATTCGTGGTCAGCGTGATATTGCAGTCGGCAATGTTGTAGGCAGTAACATTTTCAATATTCTTGCAGTCCTTGGGCTCTCGAGCCTCGTTTCTCCAGACGGCATCAACGTCGCAGCGAGTGCGTTGGCTTTTGACATTCCCGTCATGATTGCAGTTGCCCTAGCGTGTTTGCCCATCTTTTTTACAGGTCGCATCATTGCGCGTTGGGAAGGTGCCGTGTTTCTCGCTTACTACGTTATTTACACAGTGTACCTCATTTTCGCCGCTAACCAAAATCCCGCTTTAACGACGTTGAATTCAGCCTTGATTTGGTTTGTTTTACCGCTTACCATCATCACTGTGTTCGTAGTCACGGTAGGCTCATTGCGAACCCAGTCCAAAACCTCATAATTTTTTAGTCACAGGAGATGTTAGGTGCCTAACATCTCCCGATGACTGTAAGCTGCGTTGCACCGTAAAGGGATTACTCGAGCTACCTTTAGAAAGTTTGGGGAGTAGCCACCCATCATCAGTGGGGCGGTGTGCCGTCAGTACAGAGACTTAAAGAGTTTCTCGGCTATCCGAAGCGCGAGCTGGCAAGACCATCACGTAGGTTCGTGATGGCTTTTTTGTTTTTGTCACGGACAATCTAGGAGGGTTTTATGGAAGTCTTTGGCTGGTTGGGTGCAGAGTTTTTAGGCAAGGCGACATGGCTTTGGCTGGTCTTTTTCGGCATTGTTGTGACATTACTCGTTTTTGACCTTGGTGTTTTGGGTAGGCGACGGGGTGACCATGAAATGGGTGTAAAGGAAAGCCTTGGTTTATCTGGATTTTATATAGCGATTGCGCTGCTGTATGGTGTTTGGATTTTCTGGTATATGGGCTCGACAAGTGGCATCCAGTATTTTACCGGCTTCTTCATTGAAAAAACCCTCGCTCTCGATAACGTCTTTGTCATTTCGCTGATTTTTGCGTATTTTGCTATTCCTAGAAAATATCAGCATCGTGTTTTGTTCTGGGGCATTATTGGTGTTCTTATACTACGTGGCATCATGATTGGTCTTGGTGCGGCCCTCGTGACACAGTTTGACTGGATTCTTTATATCTTCGGTGCTTTCTTATTGTTCACAGGTGTCAGGATGCTCTTCAACAAAGAAGAGGAAGTGAAGATTGAAGATAATCCTGTGCTCAAGTTTCTGCGCCGCAGAATGCGCGTGACGAATGAACTGCACGGCAACAGTTTTTTTGTAAAACAGGTCGACCCCAAAACAGGCAAACTAGCCCGTTTCGCAACGCCACTTTTCTTAGCATTGGTTTTAGTAGAATTTGCTGACCTCATTTTTGCAGTAGACAGCGTGCCTGCGATTTTTGCGATTACGCAAGATCCCTTCATTGTTTATACCTCGAACATTTTTGCTATTTTAGGACTTCGCGCACTCTACTTTGCCCTTGCGGCCATGATTCACCGCTTCGCCTACCTCAAGTATGCTTTGTCTTTCGTATTGATTTTTATCGGTTACAAAATTTTCCACAATCAGATTTTTGGCAAGATGGACCCGCTCATTTCACTCAGTATTACACTCGGTATTTTAGTTTCGGGCATTATTTTCTCACTGCTTAAAACAAAAGGTGACAGTGAGAATAAACCTGGGGGCGAGAAAGCCTCGAGTGTGAGCTGATTACTTAGGGAAAAGAATTTCTTCTAATATGTTTGAATGATTGCTGATACATTTAAGCACCTTTGGAACACAACATTATGACCTTGTTGCGCGTCGTGTTCTAAAGATGCTTTAGGGTATTCTGCGTTCGTCGTGTTACGGCTAACAAGTGTTACGTGACCGAGTTTTCTGATTGCTTTTCTCATCGCTTATCTTATTGAACCTCTCTTTATAAGACTCGCATGCAGAGTATCCATTACTATCTGAGTATAACGCTCGGGATGACGTTTTTGGCTTGCTTAAATAGTATAATAAGCTTCACTCTGTTTTTTATAGTCATGCTACTTTAGAATTCAACTGGGGAGTAGTCACTCTTTTGAAGCGTGTCAGCTTTTATAAGAGACTGTTAGTCGTCAATTCGGAGCTCAGCATTTTCTTGCGTAGCTCCCGGCTAATAAACGGAAACAAAGTCCGATGACGAGACCATCACATGATTTTAGAGTGATGGTCTTTTTTTGATCATCACTCGAGGGAGGCTGTTGTGGGATGGTCAATTAACTTAGGCAAAATTTTAGGGATTGATGTCAAAGTGCATGTGACATTTTTTCTGCTGCTTATTTGGTTTGGCTTTATTTACTATTCGCAAGGTGGGTCAGCTGCCGCCATTCAAGGTTTGCTGTTTATCACGTTGCTATTCGCGTGTGTATTACTACACGAATTTGGTCACGCTTTAGCTGCCAGGCGTTACGGCATCGCTACGAAAGACATAACGCTCTTACCGATTGGTGGGGTTGCGAGACTCCAGCGGATGCCCGATAAACCCAGTCAAGAACTCGTTGTGGCTTTGGCGGGCCCTGCAGTCAACGTCGTTATTGTTCTCGTACTGTTGATTTTGCTTGGTGGTGTTCAAACATTAGACATGACACAAGCAGAAAACTCTGGTTTACTCCAGCAACTTTTATCCGCAAATATCTGGCTTGTTCTCTTTAACCTTATTCCTGCTTTTCCAATGGATGGTGGACGCGTGCTCCGCGCCCTCCTCGCCATGCGTCTTCCTTACGCGCGGGCTACACAGACTGCAGCTACCATCGGTCAGGGTATGGCGTTCTTATTCGGATTTTTAGGACTCTTCTTTAACCCACTTTTGATTATTATTGCTCTTTTTATTTTTTTGGGTGCCTCGCAAGAGGCGGCGGTTGCTAACATGCGGGGTGTCATGGAGGGGCTGCCTGTGTCGGCAGCCATGGTGACGGAGTTTAGGACGCTCACGCCGCACGCCACCTTAGATGACGCGGTGAATGCACTTCTGCAAACTTCACAGCACGAGTTTCCTGTAGTTGACCCATCAGGTGTGCGCGGCATCCTGACGCAAGAGGTTTTGATTACTGCGTTAAGGCGTGATGGGCACGAGACACCTGTGGCAAACGTAATGACAAAAGATTTACCTTCTGTTCACGCGAACACTCCTTTTGACGAAGCCTTCCGCCTCATGGAAGAACACCAGGCAAAAGTTTTGCCCGTCTTAGGTGAACGCGGCGACCTCGTGGGACTTTTGACGGCAGAAAATATTGGTGAGATGATGCGGGTTCACACAGCGAGAAATCGGTAAAGCACTTTATAGGAGAATATTTATGTTTCTAGCTGTGCTTGCAAGTTTTGGTGTTGCCATGCTTGCCCCCCTATTCGTTAGGTTAGCAAAGGGGGCGAGTGGCTGGCTGTTAGCCCTGCTACCCCTTGGACTCACCGTTTATTTTGCTTCCTTTTTGCCCAGGGTCTCAGGTGGCCAAACACGACGTGAAGTCATTCCTTGGCTCCCTGCACTAGACATCTCACTTTCTTTCACGCTCGATGGACTAAGTTTACTTTTCGCCCTGCTCATCAGTGGGATTGGAGTTTTAATTGTTCTGTATGCATCTTCTTACTTAAAAGAAGACAAGCAGTTGCCACGTTTCTATTTATTTTTACTCGCATTCATGGCGGCGATGCTCGGGCTCGTTTTATCCGACAACCTTATTACACTGTTCGTGTTTTGGGAACTTACGAGCTTGACCTCTTATTTTTTGATCGGTTATAAACACACCTACGAGGACTCGAGAAAATCTGCCTTGCAAGCCCTCGTCGTGACGGGCTTAGGTGGTCTGGCAATGCTGGCGGGTTTTTTAATGTTAGGGTCTATCGCTGGCAGTTATGAACTCTCCGTTATCTTGGGACAAGCCAGCGTCATACAAGCGCATCCACTTTTTGTTCCAACTGTCGTGCTGATATTACTCGGAGCTTTAACAAAGTCCGCGCAGTTTCCGTTTCATTTTTGGTTGCCCAATGCAATGGCTGCACCCACACCTGTTTCCGCTTACCTGCACTCTGCGACGATGGTGAAAGCAGGGATCTATCTTATGGCCCGCTTGTCTCCCACGATGAGTGGCACGGATGTCTGGTTTTGGATACTCGGTATCTCGGGAACGCTCACGCTGGGCGTGTCGGCAATTCTAGCTCTTAAACAAACTGACCTCAAACGCCTCCTCGCCTATTCAACTGTTGCAGCTCTCGGAATACTCACGATGCTTTTAGCGGTTGGCAGTGAAGCGGCTGTAAAAGCGGCGGTGATTTTTTTACTCGCGCATAGTCTTTACAAGGCGGCTCTGTTCATGGCGGCGGGAACCGTTGACCATGAAGCAGGCTCGAGAGACATCACCAAACTCTCTGGCTTAGCTAGGGTCATGCCGATCACGTTTGGAAGTGCATTACTCGCAGGGTTTTCTTTGGCGGGTTTACCGCCCCTGTTCGGTTTTATCGGCAAAGAACTTGCCTATGCAGGATTCTTAGGCTCGCAAACTATGCTCGTCGTCGCGGTGATTGCCAACGCCGTCATGTTTGTGGTCGCGTTTCTAGTAGCGGTCAAACCCTTTTTAGGAAAACGACCTGAAAATGAAATCTACGAAGCCCCGTTTAAGATGTGGCTGGGGCCTGCACTGCTCGCCGTTCTCAGCCTCGCATTGGCACTCTTTCCCCAAGTGCTCGAGCCCTTTACACAAGCGAGCGTCCGTGCGATTCTTGGCAACCCTTACGAGTTTGATTTATATCTGTTTCCCTCGAGTTTTACCCCAGCCCTAATCCTCAGTATTGTTACGATAGCACTCGGGATTTTGTTGACGCTGGTGTGGAAACCGATTTACAACGTTTTGATGCGGCTCGAGAAACCTTTGGATTGGGGCCCAGCTAAAGGCTATGAGCTGTTGATGGACGGTATCGTGTGGTTGGCAAAAGTGCAAACTCAGTTTATTCAAAGTGCCAACCTTAGAAGACACCTGATGGTTCTTACAGGCTTCACGTTTGGACTGCTCGGCTTTACTCTATTTTGGCGGCTCGGTTTGGAGCCAGTGGTGATGGCCCTGCAAACCCTGCGGTTTGACGTGACGCTGTACGAAGCTGTTCTCGCTTTGCTCGTCATTATGTCGGCGGTTACCGCGTTACTCGCCCGCTCGAAACTCATGGCCGTGACTTCGCTCGGCGTGATTGGTTTTAGCATCGCCCTGTTTTACGTCATCTATGGTGCGCCTGACCTTGCCATCACACAGTTTCTCGTCGAGACACTCGTGGTGATTGTTTTAGTTCTCGTGATGATTCGTCTGCCCGAGCTTAAAGCTAAAGAGAAAACATCAAAACCTGGGCGGCTGCGCGATGCCCTGATTGCAATTTCGGGCGGTGTTTTAATGAGCGTGATGTTGCTCGTCGTGTTGCAATATCCCTTAGACCTCACGCTGAGCCGCTACTTCGAGGCTGAAAGCGTTCCGAGCGGGTTCGGGCGCAACATCGTGAACGTCATCATCGTGGATTTTCGGGCCCTCGACACCTTAGGTGAAATCACCGTTTTAGCGATTGCAGCCCTCGGTGTCTTGGCTTTGTTGCGGCGGCGTAAATCGAAAGTGACACCTTATGAAAGAGAGAAAGGGTCGGAGGAGCAATGAAGAACTTTTTAAGAGAGACAGGAGACAGAAGACAGGAGAGAAAATCTTTTTTCTCCTGTCTCTATCCTCTTTCCAACGCTAACGCTCAAACTTCGTACACTTTCCTCTTTCCATTGGGGGGTTCACGATGAATTCAGTGATTTTGCAAACTGCCACGCGACTCCTCATTGCCCTGATCATGCTCTTGGCGATTTTCTTAACCCTACGCGGTCACAATATGCCTGGTGGCGGCTTTATTGGCGGACTTGTTGCGGCGATTGCGTTCGCGCTTTACACGATTGCCTTTGGGGTCAAGGCTGCTAAATATGCCTTGCGCTTTTCGCCTCGAGTTCTTATCGGCATCGGGCTTAGTTTCGCGGTCTCGAGCGGTTTTGTGGCGGCGTTCGTGGGTGCCCCCTATTTAACAGGTGTCTGGACAACGCTCTATGTGGGTGGTCAAGAATTCAAAATCGGTACGCCCATCTTTTTTGACTTAGGCGTATTTTTCGTAGTGGCGGGGATTGCCCTCATGATGCTCTTTGCCTTAGAGGAGGCGTGAGAATGGAAACCCTGCTCGTGATTGTCATCGGTGTTTTAACCGCTTGCGGCATCTACCTCATGCTGCGCCGAAATTTGTTGCGCTTTATTTACGGCCTGACAATGGTGAGTAACGCGGTGAATCTGCTTATTCTCGTGTCGGGTCGTCTTACCAAAAGGGATGCCCCTATCGTGCCTGTCGGCGAGCAAACCGTGAGCGGTGTCGCCAACCCTCTACCCCAAGCCCTCATCCTGACTGCCATTGTGATTAGCTTTGGGCTCACGGTGTTTGCCCTCGCGCTGATTTTGAAAAGCTATCAAGTTTTGGGCACCGTAGACACGGATGAACTCGCTCATGAAAGTGAAGAAGATGCTCCGCCCGAGTTGCCCGACCTCGATTTGCCAGAGCACAGTGAGGCTCCTGCTTCGCCCGTGGGTGTTGCTGCTGTAAAAGGCTCTGCCATAAAGGGGAATGCATGAACTGGCTTTTAGTTGCCCCTGTCGTACTACCTTTTGCAACGGCTGCCCTGCTCGTGTTGCTCGGTCAACGCTTGGCTTTGCAGCGCGTGATTAGTGTCTCGAGCACTTTTGTTTTACTTGCTCTTTCGCTTGTTCTCTTACTTCAAGTCGCCGCAGCCAATATTTTTGCTGTCCAAGTAGGAAACTGGCCCGCACCCTTTGGAATCACCTTTGTTGCTGACGGTCTTGGTGCCATCATGGTCGTCATTAACGGCATTATGGCGGTAGCCGTTGCTCTATACGGCATTAAAGACATTAGCAAGAGGCTCGAGTCCCTTGGTTATCACCCGCTTTATCACGTACTGCTTGGCGGCATCAACGGAGCTTTCTTAACAGGTGATTTGTTCAACCTTTATGTTTGGTTTGAAGTGTTGCTCATTTCTTCGTTCGTTCTTCTCACCCTTGGTGGCAGGCGGGCCGAACTTAAAGGCGGGCTTTACTATGTGCTAATCAATCTTTTCGGCTCGCTCACTTTTTTGGCAGCCACAGGCATTCTTTACGGACTTACAGGAACCCTCAATATGGCAGACCTTGCTGGCAAACTCGATGCGCTGCCACCAGGTTTAGTGAGTACGGCTGCGGTGTTGTTCTTCATCGCCTTCGGTATCAAAGCCGCCGTGTTTCCACTTTTCTTCTGGCTCCCCGCTTCATATCACACGCCGCCTGTGGCAGTGTCTGCCATCTTCGCGGCGATGCTCACCAAGGTTGGGGTTTACGCCCTGATTCGTAGCTTTACTTTACTTTTTGACCAGGACACGGGCTACACACATACGCTGCTTCTCGTCGTTGCTGCACTCACTATGTTGACAGGAGTCTTAGGTGCAGCCGCACAAAACGAAATCCGCAAGATTTTGTCGTTCCACATTATTAGTCAGATCGGTTACATGATTATGGGACTCGCGTTGCTGACACCACTAGGAATTATTGGAGCAGTGTTTTACTTAGTGCATCACATCATCGTAAAAGCAAATTTATTTTTGATTAGCGGACTGATTAAACGCGAAGGTGGGTCGTTTGATTTAGAGTCGCTTGGCGGGTTGTATCAGCGTAAACCCTGGCTGGCTGTGCTCTTTTTGATTCCTGCCTTTTCGCTGGCAGGGTTTCCGCCCTTATCGGGCTTTTGGGCCAAACTCTTCGTGATTCGTGCTGGGCTCGAGTCCCAGCAATACTTAGTCGTGGCGGTGAGTTTAGTCGTCGGGCTTCTGACGATTTATTCGATGACCAAAATTTGGCAGGCTGCTTTTTGGGCACCACAAAAAAGTGAGGCTCCTGTTATCAAGACGGGTTCACTGCGTTTTCTCTACGCTCCTGTGATTTCACTTGCTTTATTGACACTTGTTATTGGCTTTTTTAGTGCCCCGTTTTTTAACTTGGCTTCTAGTGCTGCCGCCGATTTGCTCGAGCCTTCGCGCTACATCGAAGCGGTTTTGGGAACTCCACAACCAGAACTTTCACAAAAACCAGAGCTTTTATTAAGAGGTGAAGAATGAATTTATTTTTACTCAACATTTTGCTCGCCCTGCTTTGGGCCGTCCTGACGGGCACGATGACTCCCACGAACTTAGTGATCGGATTTATCGTCGGACTCGTGGCCCTGGCGATGGTCGGGCGGGCTTTGGGCCGTCCGCTTTACGTCATCGGGTTGTGGCGGGGTGTCGTTCTGTTATTTGTTTTCTTGTGGGAACTCATTGTCTCGAGCCTGCGCGTGACTTACGACGTGCTTTCGCCTGGTCACAATTACAAACCAGCTATTTTAGCTGTGCCTATTGACTTGGATAAAGATTTTCAAATTACGCTGCTCGCCAACTTAGTTTCACTAACACCAGGCACATTAAGTTTAGATGTCTCTAAAGACAAAAAAACCTTGTTCATTCACTCGATGAATGCCCCCGACCCCGAAGCCCTGAAGCAAAGCATTAAAAACAGTTTTGAGCGGCGGATTAAGGAGTTGAGCCTATGAGTTTTTTAGATGTGGCTCTTGCGATTGGTTACGCGCTGCTCTCGCTCTCGCTAATCCTCGCCTTCCTGCGTTTGTTGCGCGGTCCCACCCTTTCTGACCGCGTAGTGGCCCTCGATTTTATTAGTGCTGTGGCAGTGTCGTTTATCGCGCTTTACACGATCTCGAGCCGCGACTCGGTTTACCTGGACGCAGCAGTCGTTATCGCCCTTATCGCGTTTTTAGGAACTGTTGCCTTTGCACGCTACGTGGAGTGGCAGAAGGAAACTTGACATGACAGAGATTATCATAGGTGTTCTTATTTTACTCGGCAGTTTTTTTGTCTTTGTTGCAGGTTTTGGGCTACTCAGGATGCCCGACCTCTACATTCGGATGCATGCGGCCACGAAAGCGGGAACGCTCGGGGTCGGCTTTACGGTAGCGGCGGTGGCTGTTTTTTACGGTACGCCGCACACTGTCGTGGTGGCGATAGTGATTTTCTTTTTCTTTTTGCTTACGGCTCCTGTCGGTGCACATATCTTAGGTAGAGCCTCGTATGTCAATGGCGTTAAACCCTGGGAGAAAACCGTGCAAGATGAGCTAGCGGGTTGTTACGACGTTGACACGCATCAGTTAGCTAGCGACCCTGAAGAAAGCCAACCGCAGGCGACAATAGGTTCAACCACGTGACTTTTAAGAGTACGTTTTAACCGAGCGCAAATGCAACTCTTTCTACGAGAAGGGGATGACGAATTCATGTTAAGCCGTAGTACCAGCGAAAGTATAGATAAGAGTATATCGAAAGACTGACCTCATCATCTTAGACAGTAGACAACCGCAGAAGGTGAGCAGGCAGTTATATGAAACATCTCGCCTCGAGCTTTTCCATCTTAGTCGTTTGAAATGTGGTACAAACAACTTATGACCAATCAGGTGTCAAAGTCCCCTGGTCATTTTTTCTGAACGGCAACCACACCAAGCCAAAAACTTTCATGGAAAGGTCAGTAGATTTCGCTAGGACTTGCACCGTTTCTAAGTTTATAGTTGTGGCATCGCCACCGCCTGAGACTTTATCTAACTCTGCTTGCAGTTGTGCTTCTAAGGCTGTGATTTGCCCTTGAATACTTTCTACGGATTCGCTAGCTTTGCTTACATCCGATTGTTGTCTGCTAACGCGCCCAACGCTTTTGACCGCGCTACTGGCCCTCGAGACATTGCTCGCTGAAATTTTCTTTTTGCCCATAAACGCACCTAACAGGGCAGAGCCTACACTCACCACCGTTTCTAATTGCTGCTGCCGTACTTGACCCTGTTCACGTTGGACTCTCGTCTGTGCGTTGGTGAGTTTGCGCTGCAAGGTAGCAATTTTCTCGCTGTATTTGTCGCGCAGTTTTTGCACACCTGCATCTTTGCCTTCTCTCGAGCTTAGGGCCAGTCTCCCTCTGAAATCTCCCGCACTTTCACCAGGTTTACTAGTGAGTTTATAGTCTTTACTTTGGTAGAGCGTAAGAGGTTTTTTCTGACGAATGTGCGTGAGGAGGTCTTTTTGCCATTTGTCAAAGTTCTTTGCGTTCATTGCATCTTTGGGTAAATGACTAAAGGCTGCCCCCGTAGCCCCTGAAGTTTGTAGCTGGTTGACATTGATGCTGAGTGCTCCTGCATTTTCCCAATCACATACGATAGGCCCGTCTTGCAATTCGGCAGCAAGAGCATACATCACACTTTCGTTTACGCTGTATTTTGCGCTGCTGTAGTGAGCCTCGAGCATTCCCAATACCGCAGGTGAGTAAGAAACATTCGGTGAAGTTGCTGGTACATAATAAACATTTACGCCTTGCGGTGTGATAGGTTGTGCGTTGTTTGTGGTGGACGGCGTGGACTGTTGTTGTTGTAGGGGCACACGGCCGTGTGCCCCTACGTCGTTTGCGGTGGACGGTGTTGCTGATGCATTTGTAGAGGAATTATTATGTACTGCTTTACGTCCTTGCATCAACGTTTTAATTTGTTCCCGCGTCATTGGCCCACGCAAATATGACATGGCCCAGCGCGTTTGAAACACTGTTGGTGTGTTGTCATTTACATTGTGCATCAGGAAGACGCGCTTGCCCAAGCCTGAGAGGGTTTTGTCCATGGCAGCCTTATCAAAGCCAGAACTCGAGGCACCCTCGAGCCCTTCCAACACCCGTGCCTTATCCCGCTCTGTTTGCAAGCGGCCAATAAACCACGTGCCAGCATTTGACAACGCTTTGTAATCTAAGTCAACGGAGTTTTGTGTCGAGAGAACGAGACCTAACCCAAAGGCCCTGGCTTGTTTTAACAGCGTCAGCATCGGTGTTTTTGAAGGTGGGTTGGCAGTAGGAGGTAAGTAGCCAAAAATCTCATCCATGTACAGCAGGGCGCGCAAACTTGTCGTACCGCTTTGCCCACGCATCCAGCCTAATACTTCGTTTAGTAGCATCGAAACAAAAAACATCCGCTCGCTGTCACTAAGGTGACTAATCGTAAAAATGCAAGCCCTTGGTTTCCCCTCGCTTGTATAAAACATACGCCCAATATCGAGCGGTTCGCCTTGCGTCCAAGCAGCAAAGCCTGGTGAAGCGAGTAAGTTATTAAGTTTCATTGAGAGTGCATGGCGGTCTTTTTGTGAATAAAAACTTTCGATGTCCATGACACCAATCTGCGTAAACGGTGGTTCTTGAATCGCATGAATGAGCGCAGCAATATCAAGATTTTTTCCTTCATTCCAATTGTGGCTCAGAATATTTGAAATGAGAATGTGCTCGCGGCTCGTGACGGGGTCAGCGTCAATATTCAGAAGTGCCAAAAGACTGGTGGCGGTGGTCCCAATTTTTTCGCGGAGGGCGTCGCTGTCTTCTAGTACAGCGTTACTGGGTACATCAAAGGAGCGCAATACACTGACTTGCAAACCAGACGAGGCTCCCGGTGTATAGATAGAAAAATCGACACTGTTACGAAGCTTTTGAATGCGCTGGGCGCTTTGTCCCCATTCGCCTAAGCCTTTTTCCCAAAGCTCGGCTTGACCTTTAGCAAAGTCATCGGGGGAAAGATTTTGTGTGATGGCTTCGGCTTCGTTAATCCAGGGGCGAAAGTTTTCTGGACTCAGTTTGTCGAAGGTCAAAAGTAGATTGGTTAAATCACCTTTGGGGTCAATAGCGATAAAGGGAATGTTGTCTACGAGGGCTTCCTCGAGCAGCGCAATCCCCAAGCCCGTTTTCCCACTCCCCGTCATGCCAATGATCACGCCGTGCGTAACTAAATCTTTGGAATCATAGAGCACGAGATTGTCTGAAAGTTTACTTTCTGCTAAGTCGTATTCTTTGCCAAGATAGAAGGCCCCCAACTTTTCATAATCAACGGTTTTGTCGTCCATAATGTCTCTCCTCTTAAAGATGAGACATTGTACTTGTTAATGTACTTTTTTTGAAGATATGGTTTTCACGCACTTGCTGAAACAGAAGAACCATCAGATTTTTCGGTAGGGGGAGAATGTGTTTGTGATTTTCTAGGCAGTAAAACCTCTATTTGGCGAACAGGCTTATAAACTAAAACACTAGCGGCAACAAGCACTGTAAGAAGTCCAGAGGTAATAAGCATCAAGCCCATACCCGCCCCAGGTCCAGAGCCAACTAGCCAACTAAATGAATGTGACAATATACCGTTAGGCATCATACTTGGTTCAAATATGTAGTCAGCTAAAAAACCTGTGACAACATAAGACATAGTTGTTCCTATTTGTGACAAAGCACGATAGGTAGAAAAAAAGCGACCCAGAATAGACGACGGAATTTTATTTTGATATATAGTATTTAGAAAAGCATCAATCATTGGCATAAAAAACGTCAGGAGAAAACAGCCAACAATCCATATAACTATTCCTTTATTCAATCCAAGAAGAATTAAACTCAGTGCACTACCCGTTATACCTATGAATACACCATGGATTTTGCTTTTTGGTCCTCCCCAAGCACTTATGAAAAAACCACCTATCAATCCACCTACACCCAAAATAGACTGTAAACTTCCTAAAATAGCTTGATTGCTATTTGTTCGAGCTAGGATTGTCGGAATTAAAACATTTATACCAATCATACATAAAAGGTTTAGAGTTATAGCTATAGCTATAACTCCAGTTAAACTGGGACTCTTAGAAATATAGCGTAAGCCAAAACTCATTTCTTCCCATATAGATGAGGTTTTCGTTTCTGAATTCTGTGATTGTTTCGGTTGAGGAATAGCAATAATGCTTAATGTAAGAATCGCAACGAAAAATGTAACTATATCAATGAAAAATATGGTGTTTAACCCTATACTAGTTATTAGAATACCTGCGAGAAAAGGAGCCGCTATCTGTGTACCATATCCAGAAATAGAACGCATTGCGTTGGCACGAGAGCGATGTTTTTCTGGGACAAGAGAGGCTACTGATGCCATCATAGCAGGTGCTTGAAAAGAGCCAACCACCCCCGAAAAAAATATCAAGGCGCATAAATGCCAAATGGCGAGAGTATCATTTGCATAGAGGGCAAAAAGAATTGCTGTAAGCACGGCTGAGGCGGTATCAGACCAAATCAGTATCGCTTTTCGAGACCAACGATCAACAATAACTCCTGCAAATGGAGATACTATTATCACAGGTAAGAAGGCGAAAAAACCAACAGTCGTCAGAATGACCGCTAACTCTGTTTCTTGCCATGCCCAGATTGTAAGAGCAAAAGATGTGATGCTGCTACCCAGAAGTGAAACAAATTGACCGAACCAGAGAAGTGTATAGTTACGCATGTACAAGTTCCTTTTGTTGGTTGGAATTTTCATCTAATGTGGATTTTGCATTAAAGTATTTGTGAAACGTATGCATAACGCCAGCAACCCCTGTAGCGTAATCACATGTTATTCTGTAGAACCCCTCTCCTGGTATTGCGAAACCATTAGTTGTTTCAATTAGATAGAGGTCTCTAATTCCAGCTAAGGGTCTTTGACACATTTGAAGATATTTTGTTTCTTTAGTAGTTTGAAAAAGCTTTGTTAAAACAGCAACAAATCCTGTTAACCCCCAAGATAAACCAATACCCACAGCATATTTCCTGTTTAGGTCGTCAACTAGTTTTGTGAGCTCGTCGTACATTTTATATTCACTAAGCACTTTGACAATACCTGCAGTACCATTTTCTAAATAACTCGAGTAAGTGTGAGTATCTGTTATAGAGCCAGGGAATGAGAAGGTTCCATCACCTAATTCGTTGGGGTAAGCATAAGCTAGGTCATAGGCTATGGCTTCTTTTCCTAAATCAAGGTAGGATTTTTCGTTTGTTCCCTGAGAAAGTTTATGTAAGAATGATGCAACTCCAGATTGACCATAGCCATAACCTAACCATACCTTACCCTTTTCATCTTTCCAGTAGCAGCCTTTCTCATCTCTAATTACAGTTTTCAAAAGTTGATTGGCTAGTATTTTCGCAGCGGCGACAAATTTTACATCTTTTGTCTTTTGATACATAAATAAATTTGTTAGACCCACACCAGCCATTCCATAATAGAGTGAGTGGTTTTGCTCGAGTAAAGGATGTTTATTTGCAAGCTCAATCATTGTTAAAGCACTGTCTTCACAACCAAGCTCCCAAAGTGCATAAGCAAGACCTGATGTTCCAGTAAATACACCTGCAGGTAGTGTTTTGTTGTTTACCTCATTAACTTTTTTATCCAACCAAGTCATAGCTTTATCTGCAATCTCAAACCCACATTTTTTCAAGGCAAAGAGAATGCCGCTAGCTCCTAAACCAAACCCTAAAGGGTTAGTCTGATACATAAATGGGTCGCCTGGAAAAAGACGCGAATCTTTGTTTGGTTCAACCACGTGGAGTAAAAATTCCCCAAAACGCTTCACCATATTTTTTACTTCTTGAGTTTCTACTTTGGAAGAAAAGCTTGGCTTATGTAGTTTAAGGGGCTTTTCAAAAAACGTTTTTATGTCATCGTAATTTTTTGTTTCTTCAATTAGTCCATTGATTAGTTTGTATAATTGTTCTGGCCAGCCAATGTCTTTTAAAACAATATCAAGAACTTGGGTGAAAAAGTCTTTTTTTACCTCTGCCACTAAACTAACAGGAAAGATAAAGTGAGCCATAATAGTTGCTAATGTGTAGAGGTCATCATTGAAGCCTTGAGTTTTATCTATTACACTTTGATGTCTTCTGAAGCCTGGAGTATACAAGTATGTTGGTTTTTCCTCATTGAGCTTGAAAGCACCTTCTAAATCAATGATTCGGACTGTGCAAGTATCTCGATCAATGACAAAATTTTCAGGAGATAAATCGCCTAGAACGATGCCTATACTGTGAACCGCTTTTAAGACCTCATTAAAACTTCCAAATATTCTGCAAAAATAATCGAAAAACTTTTGTGTATCTTCTAAAGAAGGGTTTAATTTTATAAGGGGGTTTTTCCCTAATATCATCTCTCTGATATTTGCGCCTTCTATATACTCTTCTACCAAATAATGATGTTCCCACTCTTGAAACATTTCTATAGGCTCGGGAGCTACTCTAGTATTTTTGAGTAATCTTAAAACTTCAAACTCTCGCCTCAGTATAGATACAGCTTCATTACCATCATTATCCATACTAGTATAAGGTCTAGCCTCTTTAATTACTACTTTCCTCCCATTTTGATTATCTCGAGCAAGATATACACCGCCTGTATTGGAGAATGCAAAGGATGTAAGGATGGAATATTGACCATTTTTAAGTGTTGGCACAACAGGATCATTTTCCTGTGGCTTTGCAAATGGATCAGTAACCCAAGATGGTGGTTTGAAGTATGGCTTCCTAACATCAGGTACAACTTCACCGTCGGGTGAATAAATTACATGCACTTGTTCACCCAAGTAATTTAGAATTGTCTTTCTTTGAATACCACCATAGCGGTAGTACAAAACTTTTGAGTCCCTATAGCGTTTATCAGAGAGTATATAAGGACCCTCTTTATCTTTCAGTTCTACATATAGCTCCTCTAAAATTTCTTGAAAATCCTGATCATTTTCTGGATAAATGGTAATAAACTTACCAGACCCTGCCCTCGAATAGTTTTTCCTGTTTGTAATAATGTGACCCCTACGATCTGCAATAAATTTGAAGGGTGTTCCCCTTGGTATCAAAGTATTTGCAACATATTCTAATATTTCGATTGCATTGTCTACAGTTGCTGAGACATGTATCTTCCACCCTTGTGAAATAAACTTTGAATCTTTGGAAATGCAGTGTACCCAAAATCCTTCACGAAACATTTTTAGATCATATTTTTCGCAAATTTGAGTTAGTCTTTTAGTGTATTCATTGTTAGGTTCATATGTTGACTCAAAAGGCTCGAAATAAGGACTATTTGATAAAAAAGAAAGCCTCTCAACATGCCGTAACTCTCTCACAATAGATGATCCTTCCTCAATTTTAATTATCAATCCGAAATCACATTGAAGATTTAAACTTTAGACGTTATCGGAAATAAAGAATTAAACTAAATGGATGTTGCGTTACGAAGAGGTGCGACGAGACAAGCGAAAGTTTTTAGCTTTAACGAGCTTAACAGACAAGGAGTTCAAGGATGTCTTGCCCCATTTTGCACAG
>JBOFGY010000258.1:0-10330 GCA_051649365.1 Trueperaceae bacterium | reverse complement strand
TCACCAGGTAAACCAATCAGGCGTTTGACCAAAAAGGCACGGCGACCCTGACGGCAAGGCGAATCTGCGTTCTCGCGGAAAATGATCACCTCACCTCTTTGGTAGGTTCCAAGTACACGCATACGTTTTAACCAGGTTTCATATTTTGGTACAAAGAGTCTGTCGCCACGAATAAACGACTCGAGCAAACTCCGCCCCGAACCACCCTCGAGAGATGGATACATTGAGCTTCCCGCTACCCCCACTGTTGTAAATAAAAACGTCGTCACAACCAGTGCAATGATGATGGCTTCGGCATACCCTCTCACTTCACGCCAGAGTCTTTGCTCGAAGGACAGCTTTTTTTCTTGCCTGGGCTCTTCTTGTTTATTCTCTTGTTTGTTTTCTTCTACAGGTGTCTTTTCCACAGTTACCAGCTTTCAATAGTCTTTATTAAAAGTAAACAAATCATGTGTGCAGGGCGAGCCTGGTCGTCTTGCTGCTGGCGTCCGTCTTGCAACAAAACAGCTTACACCAAAAAGGTGACCTTTCACACCTCCCAAGCCTACGCCACTACGACAACCATAAAACCACAATTTGCAAAAATTCAATCGTTAATACTAGCCCGCTCGAGCCCGTCTCGTATACTTCGGTTCGGCTTATGAATCCCGTCCAGATACCATCTCCCTATCAAAATACTTGGTTTAGAAATGCCTCGAGCCTTCTCAAAACCGCCTTCCCGCTCATCATCGCGCAACTCGCAGTGATGTCCATGAGTCTGATTGATACACTCATGGCAGGACGCTTAGGCTCAGAAGCCTTGGCAAGTATTGGCTTGGGTACAGCCATTTTTAGTTATTCACTCACAATTTTCTCTGGACTCATGCTCGCGGTAGGGCCCATGGTTTCACACGCACAGGGCGGGGGCAAACCCCAAGATGCCGCCAACGCGGCAAGGCACGGCATGATGCTAGCCGTTCTCGTGGGCATTCCCATGACACTTCTTTTTCGGAATGCTGACCCTCTGCTAAGTCTCCTAGGGCAACCTGAAACCACCATTGCAGTAACATCGCAGTATCTCCGCGCAGTCTCTTTTGGCTTCATACCTTATCTTTGTTACTTGGCGTTGCGTGGGCTCATGGAAGGGTCACTTCACACACGCCCAGTCATGCTGTTTAGTTTTATTGCTGTTGGGATGAAAGTGCTGCTGAACTACATGCTGATGTTTGGTGGCTTTGGTTTTCCAAATCTTGGGTTGCAAGGTGCAGGTCTTTCAACGATGCTCGTCGAATGTTTACTTTTTGGTCTTGGCGTTTGGTACGTAGGGTCGCGCTTTCGCGCCTACAGGGTTTTTTCGTTTGATAAACCACAAAGAGATGTTTTGCGTGAACTCTTGCGAATAGGTGTACCTATCGGCCTTAGTCTTGCTTTTGAGTCGGGTCTCTTTACCGTCACGACGATTCTCATGGGAACCTTGGGGGAACTCGAGCTAGCCGCTCATCAAATTGCTAGTCAGTCTGTGTATTTCACTTTCATGATTCCACTCGGTATTGCTAGTGCCACGGCGGTGCATGTCGGGCAAGCCTACGGCAAAGGCGACATCCTCAGAGTTAAACAGATGGGCAGGCTTGGTGTTTTCTTCGCTATCACGGTGATGCTGCTTTTCGCTTTGATGTATTGGTTTTTACCACGGTTTGTGATTGGGCTTTATATTGATGTTGACAACGCCAACAACACTGGCATCGTGCAACTTGCTACGCTCTTTTTAAGCATTGCCGCGATGTTTCAAGTTTTTGACGGCACCCAAGTCGCCAATGCCGCTGCACTACGCGGACTGAAAGATACACGGATTCCTATGGTTATTTCGGTTATTTCGTATTGGCTGATTGGACTTGGTAGTGCTGTGCTCTTTGCCTTTGTGTTTGACTTAGGTGGACGTGGCTTGTGGTTTGGCTTGGTGCTCGGTTTAGCGGTGGCTGCCGTGCTGCTAACCTTACGCTTTAACATTACAATCTTGCGAAGGCTCGAGCGTTCTACCTAACTAGGTTGCTGCCATAGCCTCAACTTCTAGCTTCCAGGTTGGCTCGAGTAACTGGCAACAAATCACCGTCGAAGCCGTTTGATGTTCGCCTAAATACTTAGAGCGCAAACGCACATTTGCTTCATCATCGCTAGGGTCTGCCAACTACGTTCTGAGCAAAACGATATTGTGATCATTCATATCTGCAGCACGTAGAATTGTGCCTATATGTTGCCAAATAATTTCACCTTGTTCTTCAAAAGATTCAGGCATCGTCTTGCCATCTTGAAGGTAGCCGTTGAGTCCACTGATGATGAGTAGTCTCGAGTCTCCACGTATTTCTGTAGCGTGGCAGTAGCTTCTATAACCTGAGTTCGGAGTTATTTTTACGTCAGGGATGCACTTTTTCGGATTTGTAAACCCTTAAATATTGGAAAATTCACCGAACATATTCAACGATTAGCTTTCTTGCCAACTTGTGGCAATATTCAAAGGTTTAATGCAGCTAACAAAGCTTTTTCGCCACCTTTTGGCTTCGGAAACTCCGAACTCAGGTTAAAACAAAACCAGGCGGTCAGTTTCGCCGCCTGGTTCATCGTAAAGCTCAGAGGTTGAAGGTCTAATGTTGCTTAGTTTAGCGCGTATCTCTTAAGGCATCTTGGAATTTTGCATAGGAAGGTTTGGGTGTGGTTGGATTTTCCATGATGCTGGTGTTGTCTTCATCTTGACCATTTTGTGAATCGGTCATCTGCCACATATTAATGAGCGACACACCTGCTTCACGTGCGGCTTTCACACCTCGGTAATAATATTCAGCTTGTTTTGCTTCGTTATTGGCCGTGTCATAGACTTCAAACTCAGTCACGTGGGTTTCATAGCCTAAGTCCACAAATCGCTTGAGTGATTCTTTATAAGCTGGGTCATCAAAGTTACGGTCAGTACTGAGACGACCTTGGGAACTGACCACATCGAGAGGTACATTGGTAGCCTGCATGTGTTTCACGAGTTGATAGTAGCGGGTGTAGTGGTCGCCAATATCCCCTAAGGATTCGGGGCCGTCTACACGGCGTTCACGGATTTCAAGTTTGGCGTTAGGTGCATACTTATTGGCAAACTCGAAGGCTTTGCGAATGTAAACAGGGTGTCGGGTGAGTGGCTTGGCAGCACCGGTCAGACCTGACTTATCATCTTCCCAACCTATGCGACTCCAGGGCGTGCCGACATAACCTTGGTCTTCACCACCGCCAGGAACCCAGAACATTTCGTTAACGACATTTAACACATCAATCTTGCTGGCATTGTCGTTGCTTTGCAGCGCGGCTTTGATGACACCTTCCATCAAGCTCTCTAGTTCTGCGGCAGATTTACTATTACCACTGTCTACAAGCCACTGAGGCATGTAGGTCACAGGTCCAATCATGAAACTAGCCGTGACAGTTAAACCTTGTTCATGGGCCCAGTTGATGACTTTATTGACATTCTCAAAATCGTAACTATTGGCACCCTTCCAGCTGTTTCTGAACCAAAAACCGACATGAACACCATTGTAGTCTTTAGCAATGAGGTCGCGGTAGGCTTGTTGGAACTCTTCAGGGTTAGCACCACCAACATCATTAATGTCTACCAGGGCTGCAATCGTGGTTTTAGGAGCAGCAAGAGCTGCAAGACCATCGCCTGTAGGAGCAGGGGCTGGTTCACTGGGTTCTTCAGGCTCAGGTGTAGGTTCTGGTTCGGTGGGTTCTGGCTCGGTGGGCGTGGGTTCGGGAGCTTCCTCAGGAGCTGGCTCACTACTACCATCAGGATTCATAGGAGCTGTTACTGTACCTGCACCATAGGCAAGGTTCAGATGAGACAGAACGACTCCACCTTTGGGCGAGCGTACGGTGATGGTGTCACCTTTTTTTAGGTTAAAGGAGGTTTGAACAACTTTGTAGCTTGTCGAAGTAATGGGATAGTTAGATTTGAGACTACCCACAGACACTTCTAGGGTATTAGAACCTGTTTCCGTGCGAGCCATCACCCTGACGGTATATTTACCATCACCTTTCGGCAAGCTGTTCATGGTCCAGCTTAGGGTATCCCCAGCACTCGCAAACTTATAAGCTTTGCCCCCATAACCATTGGGATCACTAATCGCTTGGGCTGAAGCTTGTGAATCGAGTCCATCTGGCGATGTAGACGTAGCTTCATCCACCGTCAAGACATCGTCTTGAGCTGCCGTGTCCCCTTCGTTGCTACTCCCACATGCTGCCAAAATGAGCAACATAGCTAGCAATACTAACCAACGTACAGAGTGTTTTACCATTGTTTTCCTCCCTGGATGTTATTTATTCCGAAACACTGTGTCCGAAGCCTTTCGAGATCCCCCTCGAGCAGCTTTGGTCTCTCTCCCACAACGCAATGGACTGTACTCGACAGCGTAGATTTACTTCAGGTATCTCTAAAATTAATCTATGGTTTACAGAAACAAAACCAAACCTACACTTGAGTTGATTAGAGTATAAAATATGTAAGATGGAAATAATGAAGTAATGAGAACAGGACTTACGCAAGATTCTTCTTAACCGGAGTTAGAGGTTTCCAGTCAGGGCAATGAAAAACAGATAGATTAAGACGTAAAATGCGAGGCATGAACGCCCTTAGCTTCTTGCGTTTTACGTTGCATGTCTTATCTGGTGTTACACTTACCGACAAATCTAGGAAACTCCGAATTCAGGTTTCTATAAGGAGGAAATAACCCTTCGACAGGCATTAAATTATCTCCTTTGGTACGCAATATTGCAACAAAATGTTCGCTTATTACGCATTTACAATTATTTCCATAAAGCAGAAAGCCAAGAAAATTTTAATCTTTCTGCCTTCTACTTTTTAGAATGCGATCTTCTCTTCCCTAAACGCTTCCCAAACTTTCACGTAGAGGTCGTTTTTTACCCCAAAGTTTAAGTCTGCAACCCATACATTAAGTGATAGTTTAATATTCGAGTCACTGATGCTCGTCACCGTAACATTCGGCGGAGGATTACGTAAAACTTTCGAGTGCTCTCGAGCAATGCCTAAAAGCACTTCCATCGCACGTTTTAGGTCGTCGCCTTTGGTGATGGTAACAGCAACATCTACAAGTACTGTACGGTCATTGCGCGTATACGTCACAACGTTGGAAGTAAGGAGTGTATTGTTGGGAATAATAATATCTTTACCGTTACCGACCCGCACTTCAGTGGAGCGAATCGAGAGTTTCCTTACGGTACCAATCGTGCCGCCTACGTCCACGACATCACCAGGGCGAATCGAACGCTCGAAGAGCAAAATAAGCCCACTGACAAAATTGCTAATCACACCTTGCAAACCAATACCAATACCGACGGACAAACCACCCGTAATAAAACCAACGGTAGTTTGGTTTAGACCTGCACTACGCAGCGCAATCGAAATCCCAACAATGACAAGCGCGTAGCGACCCAAGGTAAGACCCGCCTCGAGTGAGCCCTTATCAATGAGGCGACGACGTGAAAAAGCGGTGCGAAGAATAGCCTCGAGCGCGAGCGTGGCCATAATCCATAAGTAAAGTCCTAAGGTAGGAATAAGCAGCGAACCTACCGTAAACGAGGTCTGAAAAAAGCGTAAGACGGGAAGGTTAAGAAACTCGAGCGGCGAAATGAGCGTTCTGAGGAGCCAACCCAGCGCAAATAAAATAAATAAAGGCGTGAGCAGACGACGGTGATAATGTTTTACGGCGCGGTCTGGCAAATAAGCATAGAGAATGGCTACAACAAAACGGTACGCGAACAAAATCCAAGCGACGATTATAAATTCATCCAGTAAACCCGACACACGCTCGGCCTGGACATACATAAAACGAAGTAAATACAGCACCAAAAGTGAAACGAGGGGCGAGAATGTACGGCGCAAGATAAAGAGTATTCTGCGGATCGTGCCTCGAGTGCGCTTTGGTAAACGGCGTAGCAAAAAACGGCGCAGGGCCTTGTCAGGATAGTTCCAGAGGAAACGCAGCAGGAACCACAAGATCGGATAAATCAATAGTGGTAAGAGCTGCCACAACACGTCAGGTCTCGAGAAAAAATGTCTAATGATGGTCATAAAATCACCCATAATCCGAACGCTGTCCATAACATCCTTACGTTATCTCAAACTCTCAAATTTATAGTGTTGTAATAAGCTCTTTCCACTACACTTCGTCATTGCGAGCTTAGCTAGAGAGTGAGGCCACAACCCATCTAATTTATCGTTATCATATCCGCGAAGCAATCTCTCTTTTAATTGTAGTAATAAAGAAATTAGAGCAAAGTGATTGCTTCGTCGCTCCTCCGATTCAAAATACTGCGTTATCTTCATTAGCAGAAGAACTAACCTCAAAATGCTCCTCGCAATGACGAAGTAGTTCATACTTATTCCCGTTCCGGTACTGCAAACCCAAAGTTCGTGTTGAGTTGCCCAATACGCTGCGAAGCTACAAACGGACTGAGCACGCCCTCTAGCACTTGTTCGTAAATTTCGCGCCCTTCGCCAAAGACCAGTTCGCGTGTACTCGCTTCACCGCGAAACGGCACGGCATCCTCACTCTGTGCAGCAAACCCACCAATGGTAGACTCGAGCGTGCTATCAATACGCACGTGAGCATTGGCAGGCAAACGTCCGAGTTCGCGCATGAGGCGACGTTGTTGCTCGGCAGCACTCATAAACAAGGCGAAATCTAGGGCGCGTGTGCGCTGCACCTCCGAAGAAGAACGACTAAAAAACATAGCGTCCGCCTCGAGATAAGGTGTAGCCTCACCCCCCGGACCACTTGGCAATTTTGTGACGGCAACCGCGTCACCTAAAGTTTCACGAATATCGAAGAGGTCTCTCGAGTCCCCGATGTAGTAGGCAGCCTCACCCGCTTTGAAACTCTCGATGAGTGGTTGTTTTTCAGCATTAAACAGAATATAAGAAAAATCTTGGGCGTTACGAAGCCACATCAACCAATCTTGAAAGGGCTGTTGATTCAACATAATTTGTCCGTCGGGATTTTGAATCTCTCCTCCAAACGAACCCACACCCCACGCTGCCCCGAAAAAACTCGTCCGAATGGCAATGCGCTTTCCAAGCGTCGCTTCACGCTTGAAGTCTTCAATGTTTTTGACAGGTTTACTAACAAGGTTTGTGTTGTAATAAAGCGCGTACGTGTCCGCGGTAATGGGTAAGCCGTAGAGTTTACCTTCGCTTCTCGAGCGCAACATTTGTAAAACAAATGATTTATAGCTGCTAAGTTGTTCATTGCTAAGATGCGGCGCAATATCTGCAAGTTGTTTGTTTACGGCGAGTGGCACCATGAGGTTATTCGGTGCCAATAAAATATCCGGCGCAAACCCAAGCCCTGCTTCACGCTCAAATGCTGCTTCAATTTCATCAATGGGAACATGCTCGATTAAAACACGAATGTCATAAAGGTCTTCAAACCGTTGAATCATGCTACGCAGGACATTGGCATCGTTGCCTTCCCAGTAATGCCATACTAAAATCGTGTTGTTATCTCGAGGGCTACATCCCCCCAACAACACTATTACACTTAAAATAAAAACACTCCAAAACCACTTATGCATAAGACCACTATATGATACTCTAACAATTTAACAAGACCCAAATTGGATGATGAACTCCATAAGCAGAGCAAGATGAAAGCATTTTTTGCCGAACCTCAAACGTACACACGCTCGACTCGAGGCGCAATTCCTGTTAATACATCATAAGAAATCGTGCCGTAACGATTACCTAAGGTTTCTGCGTCTATACCTTCTGGGCCAAAGAGCGTGACGCGCTCACCGATTGAAACGTCTAAACCTGTAACATCAATCATAAGCTGATCCATACACACACGCCCGAGCACAGGACGGCGCTGACCTTGTAACCACACTTCACTCTTGTTACTTTCACCCCTGTTACTTTCACCCTTGTTACTAAGCAGTCTTGAGTAACCATCCGCATAGCCAATTCGCACGGTAGCCACCTTTGTTGCTGCGCTTGCCGTCCACATACGGCTGTAAGAAATGGATGTACCTGATCCAACTGTCTTGATAAACGTAATAGGCGCAGTTAAGGTCATAACGGGTGTGAGGCGAGGCTCGAGTTTTTGTGTTGCAGGACTCGAGTGATACCCATACACCGCAATCCCAGGGCGCACCATATCGAAGTGGGCTTCAGGAAACGCCAGCGTCGCCGCAGAGTTGGCACTGTGAATGAGTCGAGGTTCTATGTCATCATGCTTGAGCATTTCTAAAAAACCTTTGAACTGCTCGAGTTGCTCTAAGGTAAACGTCTTGTCTTCATCATCCGAAGCTGCAAAATGTGTCCAGGCTCCCTCGAGAGTTACGTTTTTTGTCGTCACGATTTTTCTGGCAAGTGCAGCAGCTTCTTTACCTGGCAGACCAAGCCTACCCATCCCTGTATCTACTTTAAGATGCACCCTCGCAGGCTTCGCTAAATCAGCTTGCTTTATGGCTTCAAATGAATGCTCATCGGCAACGGTTAGAGCAATATTGTAATCTACGAGTTCTGTGATGTTTTTATACACGGGTGAAAAAATTAAAATATTTGCGCTCACGCTTTTACGAAGCTCCAGAGCCTCACTTGCCGTCGCTACACCAAACCAGTTCACACCAAAGGACTCGAGGCGTTGCCCCACTCGTGCAGCACCGTGACCATAGGCATTAGCTTTTATCGCCACGAGCATCTGGGTTGTACTTTGTAAATAACTACGAAGTGTCGTAATGTTTTGTGAAAGCGTTGCGAGATTAATCAAGGCTTGCGGCATAACGCCCATCATAGCAGCACACCGTTGCAAATAAAAACTCGAGGCAGCAGTTGCCCTGGGTGACGGCTCGAGTTAGCCTAACGATGTGACAGACACGAACAAGGCTTCACTGCCCACCCTCCTCTGCTCCCTCCTAACAAGCGTTTTACTGATTCCCTTAAACGACACTTTCTTTGGTATTCCCGTTAGCGTGCGAATTGTTCTAGGGAGCGTAGCCGCCCTCGCTTTTATCTTTTTTTTAACTCGAGAATCCCCTGAACGTCGGTTGCGTTATCTTGCTCTCGGAAGCGCGTTGCTCATTTTAATCCTTGCACCCATTAGCACCTCGCTCGAGCCTCTCAACATCGCTCTACTGGCCACGTGCTTTGCAGCCGTGCTCATTGTTCCTGCCCTGATGTTGCGAAAAACAGGCGTTCTCACCTTTCAATTTTGGCCCAAGCACTTGGATTGGGTGGATGTGGGTTACACGCTGCTTTCCATTCCTTTAGCGTGGGGTGCCTTTGAACTTTATTTCAAAATCTTAAGCCCCGAAGTTCCTTTTAACTGGCAGCTTGGAGCTGAACCCAATAACGCTGAACTCTTTACACTGTTTATGGGCATTAACGCGGTTGGTATTTGGGACGAACTTTTTTTCGTCAATACATCCTTCGCCATTTTGCGCTCACTCTTTCCTTTTCGCACGGCAAATTTAGCGCAATCTGTTATTTATATGATCGTGCTTTATGACATGGCTTTCACGGGATGGGGGCCTATATTCGTGTATACCCTCGCCCTCACGCAAGGGTTTATGTTTGAACGTTCAAAGGTCTTGCTCTGGGTTTTAATCGTGCATCTTGTTGTGGATTACTTTTTGTTTCAGGCTATTGTCACACGGTATTATCCAACACTAGATGTATGGTGGCATTAACGTTGCTGCGTGTCGGTTCTACGCTCGACATATTTGACCAAACTACTCGCTGCCAATGTTAAAACCACGTACAAAATCGCCACGGTATTAAAAGGTGGAAAGGTCTGAAACGTTGCCGATGAAAACTCTCTCGCACGCTGCGTAATATCACGTACGGATAACACCGACAAGAGCGATGTATCTTTGACCATCGCAATGAACTCATTGCCGAGAGGCGGAATTACAATTTTGAGAGCTTGTGGCAAAATAACATAGCGTGCTGTTTGCCAACCTGTAAGACCGAGGCTTCTCGAGGCTTCGTATTGACCTTTGGGAATGGCTTGAATCCCTGCACGAAAAATCTCGGCCATGTACGCTGCGTACCCCAAGCTAATACCAATCACACCACGCACTAAAAGTGGAATATCTATCACACCACCCGTCGCATCGCGGATGGCTCCGATAATGGGGAAACCTACATACAAAATAATCACGAGCATCGGAATACCGCGCATGAGGTCTACATAGAGTTCTGCAAACACAGCCAGCGGATGATGACCGCTATGCCAACCACCCAAGGTTAAGAGCAATAGAAAAATTCCAAAGGTCAACAACAGCAAAGCAGGATTTCTCGCAC
>JBOFGY010000257.1:0-5134 GCA_051649365.1 Trueperaceae bacterium | reverse complement strand
AAAAAGCCACAGGATACCCTGTAAGGAGCATAAAGAAAAAGCCCACGAACATCACGATGGATAGCCACTCGAAACCCATACTCACTCCATACTTTCTGTTTGTGCTGAGATTTCTTTGGCAACCTCTTTGTGACCACGCATCACCGCAAAATATTTGATAGCTTGGGCAATGGCTTGGAGCAGGAGCAGCATGAAGGCCACAATAATCATGGTCTTAATCGGAGCCCTAGGCAACCCACCAGGATCAGGTGACATCTCCCACCTCCCCCAGGTGCCATTGGGTTTAAATCCCCAAGATCTCAAAACAGGATTAATGGTTACATAAATACCCATCATGCAAAAAGGAATAAGGAAAAGAATTGTTCCCCAAAAGTCTACGAGAGCTCTACGACGTTCATTCCATTTAGCATATAAAAAATCCACACGCACATTTATATTGTGCTTGAGAATATAAGCAAACCCCAAAAAGAAAATCAGCGAGAAAATATACCATTGAAACTCGATAAAACTGTTGGATGAAAGCTGTAAACCAAGCCCGCGCCCCACATACCGCCCGACAACATTATAAAAACCTATCGCAATCACGAGCAAAACAAGCCACTCGCTGATTTTCCCTACGCCTTCGGTGATGGCATCTATAACTCTTGCAATCTTTAGAAGTCCTCTCACGTTTTGGGCCTCCTTGGTCTAATCTTTGATTGCGTGTCACCATACCAAAGACAGTGTGCATGTGCTAGAGGCTTGGGCTATGATTTTACCGAAAGGATTTTTATGGACGAACAATCAGAAGTCTCAAAGTCTTCCGCCATCAGCTTGCGAGAGATAACCGAGAGGACGCTGGGTTCTATTTTAAGACTTAAAGTGATGCCACAATAGGAAAAGTATGTTGTTTCTAATGCCGTCTCGGTTGCCCAAGCCTACTTCCAAAGAGATAACGCCTGGTTTAGGGGTATTTACGCAGACGAGACACCCGTAGGTTTTTTGATGCTCGATGACCGCCCCAGTGAGGCAAGCTATTTTCTGTGGCGATTTATGATTGACGCAAAATATCAAAGGTTTAGTTTTGGAGGTGTTTATTAAATTCCTCTATCCACGCAACGGTCATGTCGTCAGCCAATCGTTGATTCGTTGCTTGAAGTTGCTTATAAGTTCTCGTACACAATTAAGTTGGACTTTTGCTTTTGAGAAAGGTCAATCTACCAAGGACTTTTTGGTAAAACTTGCCAAAATAACCCTAAGCTAATTGTGTAGGGGTACTTAGTCAGGTAGATTAAGTCCTAAAAAGTCCAATATTCTTTTTGTAGAAGCTATCGGGTTGGCACTTAACGCTTCATACTCCAGAGTTAGCGGTTCAACATCAACCTGTTGAAACCAGTGTTGCCACGCCAGGTGATGCCGCTCGAGCATGTCAAGGCGTGACTTGATCGCATCAAAATCAAAGGGGGGAGATTGCTTAGGCTTTTGGCCTTCTACAGTGTGCCAATGACCCGTCATCTCTGCGCGGTAAAGTGAGATAGCTTGTGCAACCACGTTGTTACGATAAAGGTAAATAAACTTGAGCTCTTCAAAAGCGTTTTCTAGGAGTGCCAAGTCGTTGCCGATAAGATGTGGATAAAGCTGGCCAAGTTCTGTTATTATTTTTTTCAGTGAACCCAACACAACTCGAATACCAATAGTGCCATTCTCTGTACTCGCTGCCGCACGAGCTGCAATCAAATAATGGGGGAAACTATAGGTTCCGTTAGCATGAAGGATACGCCAACCTTCAGCGTAAGCGGTCATATTTTGCTTACGGAAATAGGACTGGGGTCTACCTGCTACCTCCGTTGAAATAAGATACTGACATAATAAAGTCATACCTGTTCTCGGTATGCTACAGATTAAATAGTTGCTCGACAAAAGATGTTCTCCTTAGAAGTATATTTGCTCTCACAACAAGTGTTATATCATCAAGTTTGTATTAATCCCCTGCCTTGGCTTGCTTACTCTTTTTACCAAAAAATCCTTTGACTTTATCTACCAAAGATTCGTGCTCAGTGATTTCTTCACCCATCTCGGCAGCGTATTGCTCGAGCAATTCCCTAGCTTTCGGTGTAAGTTTAGTAGGTACTTCAACATTGGTAATGACAATCTGGTCACCTATACCTACTTGGCGTAGTCTCGGCATACCTTTACCGCGCAGCCTAAAATCTGCGCCGGATTGTGTACCAGGTGGAATACGCAACACTTCGGGGCCGTCCAAGGTTGGAATTTCAAACGAACTACCCAGCGAGGCTTGGGCAAAACCTAGCCTGAGTTCATAGTACAAATCATCTTCACGGCGGATGAGTTCGGGGTGGGGCTCGAGCCTAATGTACACGTAGAGGTCACCGGCAGGGCCACCGTCCACACCAGCATTACCCTGGCGAGATACTTTGATGCGGTAGCCTTCGTCAATTCCCTTAGGAAGATTGACAGGAATCTTTTCCTCTAGACGTGTGCGACCAGCACCTTTGCACTGCGTGCAAGGTACCGTGATAATTTCACCGACACCACGGCAGGTCGGGCAAACCGTTTGCGTCATCATGGTGCCAAAGAACGACTGGACTTGCTGGCGCACTTGCCCAGCACCTTTACAGGTGCCGCAGGTTTGCCGCGCATTCTCAGCTCCGGGTTCAGCGCGGTTGCCATTGCAGCGGTCACAAGTGCCAAGCTTTTCAAGGTTTAGGTCTACAGTGGAACCTGCACGGGCTTGTTCGAGCGTAATCGTAAGTTCTGCTTCTAAATCTTCACCCTGTTGAACACGCTGCCCTCGCCCACCCGTTTGAAAACCAAAGCCACCACCGCCACCACCAAACACTGAGTTAAAGATATCAAAAATATCACCACTAAAATTGGCTTGTGGGTCGGCGGAACCGTAGCGGTCGTAGCGGGCACGCCTTTGGTCATCCGAAAGCACCGCGTAGGCTTCGTTGATTTGCTTAAATTTGTCTTCGGCAGCTTTGTCGCCAGGGTTTTTGTCGGGGTGATACTGCAAGGCAAGTTTACGGTACGACGCTTTAATGTCTTTCGCGCTTGCGTTTTTGTCCACACCTAGAAGTTCGTAATAGTCAGCCATAAAGTCCAGTAAAAAGTAGGATAAAAGTGAAAAGTTAAAGGTTTGTGCACCTTTAGCTTAGGCATTATAACGGGTCTTTGCAGGAAAGGTTGTGTAAGGGGACTCACATCTATTGAGTAGTTTAGTTAATAGGCAAGGTTTATATATGCCATACTGTGACCGACATGATTCGCGTTTTTACAGAACAATACACTCATAGGGTTGTCGAAATCTGGAACTTACTCAATTCAGACTGGCCCCGCTCCGCGGAGGAAGTTTTAGATGAATACCGCAAGCATGACCCCACATATTTATTTCAGCGTTTTGTAGCAGAAGTCAATGGGCAGGTCGTTGGTGTTAGCGAGTACGACCAAAGCGCAAGCTCCTATCACCCACAGAAATTTCTGTTAGAGCTTTTTGTTCACCCAGACGTTCACGGGCAAGGTATTGGCAGAGCTTTGTATCACAAAGTGCTCGAGTCCATTCAACCCCACCAACCACTATCTATAAGAGTTCAAGTGCGTGAAACCAGTGAACGCGCCTTACGCTTTTTTTCTGAACGCGACTTTGTGGAGACCAAGCGTGCTTGGGTGAGTGTGTTAGATATGGCAACGTGTGATTTAAGGCCGTATATGGGGCTCGAGTCAACCCTCACTGATATTACGTTTACCGATGTAGCAACATTACAACAAAAAGACCCCGAAGCCCTGCAAAAATTTCACGGGATGTTCTCCGAAGTACGTTTGGATGTGCCACGCTCTGAGCCTGCAACACCAATCAGCTATGAATTTTTTGTAGATAATGTGATTCACTCACCCGACTTTGATGCACGTTTATTTTTGTTTGCTCTAGTAGGTGAAAAATACATCGGGTTTACAGGTATGTATCCTTTTGGCAATACCCAAACTTTAGACCAGTGGCTTACAGGTATAAGGCGCGACTACCGAAAGCGCAACATTGCACTCGCGCTTAAAGTTCGTTCGGTTCAAGTCGCCAAAGCTAATGGTTATACGTCTATCCGAACGGATAACGACTCGAGCAACACCCCCATGCTCGCTATAAACGACAAACTAGGCTTTAAGCGCGGTGCTACAAACCTCAGTCTACTTAAAACTTTTTAGCTTTCCCAACGCACGTTAATGTCTTCTTTGTCCGACATCGCCGTGCTCAAAAGCGCAATAAGCGCGTCGCTCGCGCCTTGGGTTTGCCAAATCTCGAGCAGGCTCTTGTGAATGTAGTAATCTTGGTCGCTCTCAAACTCTTCTTCCATTTGCGCTTTCATAAACGCAACATCTGCTTCTGAGATTTCGCCAAGCTCTTTATTCGTGTCTACATCAAAAAGTTTAATCATGAGTTTAAGTCTAACAAAAAGAGATAGGAAATGGGAGACAGAATTTTACTACTGTCTCCTTACTCCTTTCTCCTCACTCCTGCATCTGCGTAAAATGCTTCCATGACCAAATACGATGTAATTCGTCAGCTCGAGGAAATCTCCTTACTGTTGGATGTTCTCGGTGAAGATGCTTTTCGCGCCAAATCTTACACAGGTGCAGCACGGCAACTCGAGACCTTCGAGGGTGATTTTGAAGCTTTGTTGTACGCAAACAAATTAACAAGCATTCGCGGTATTGGCAAAAGTTTGTCAGAAGAAATCGCCGCGCTCAAGACGCAAGAACAGCTAACACTTTTAACAGAGCTGCGCGAACGTGTTCCCAAAGGGGTGCGGGGGCTTTTTCGTGTTTCTGGTCTTGGTGCCAAAAAAGTTGCTGCGCTGTGGCAAAGTGGTATTGCAGATATCCAAGAACTTGTTGAAGCTACTAAAGATGGCAGGCTTGCCGCCATGAAAGGTTTTGGCAAAAAGAGTGCTGAGAACGTTCAAAAAGCTGCCGAGTTTGTTTTGATTTCTGAAAAACGAATGCGTTTAGATAGGGCTGAAAGATTAGCCGACACACTTATCCAAAACTTGGAGGAAAGTTTGCCTAATATCACGGTGGCACTTTCAGGAAGTTTGCGGCGATGCCTAGAAACAGTAGCAAATATCAACCTCGTGCTTATGGG
>JBOFGY010000256.1:0-10804 GCA_051649365.1 Trueperaceae bacterium | reverse complement strand
GCGTGGTCACAAAGAGGTTGCCAAAGAAATCTCAGCACAAACAGAAAGTATGGAGTGAGTATGGGTTTCGAGTGGCTATCCATCGTGATGTTCGTGGGCTTTTTCTTTATGCTCCTTACAGGGTATCCTGTGGCTTTTTCTTTCGCGGGTACGGCAATTGTTTTTGGGGCGATTGGTCTTTTGGTTGGTGAAGTTGAGGTTCGGCGGTTGCTACTTTTGCCCAATGTGTGGTTTGGCACCATGTCAAACTTTACGCTTCTGGCGATTCCGTTTTTTATTTTTCTAGGTTCGGTGTTAGAAAAATCGGGGATTGCTGAGGAGTTGCTCGAGACCGTCGGGATTCTCTTTGGCCCTGTGCGGGGTGGTTTGGCCATCGCCGTGATTGTTGTTGGAACGATTCTCGCGGCGACCACAGGTGTAGTTGCCGCAACTGTCATCATGATGGGTTTACTTTCTTTGCCGATTATGTTGCGCTATGGTTACGATAAAAAATTAGCCACAGGAGTTATTACCTCTTCAGGGACGCTCGCACAAATCATTCCACCAAGTTTGGTGTTGGTGGTACTTAGTGACCAGATTGGCGTGTCGGTGGGTGATTTATTTTTAGGTGCGCTTATTCCAGGACTCATGCTTTCAGGTTCGTATCTTCTCTACATTATTTTTATTGCCATTGTTAGACCCGAAGCTGTACCTGCTTTGCCACTCTCGGCTAGAACGCTGAAAGGTGCTGCGCTCAGAAATAAAGCGATTAAGGCCATCGTGCCACCCTTGGTACTTATCTTTATCATCTTAGGGAGTATTTTTGCAGGGATTGCTTCGCCGACAGAGGCAGGTGCCGTGGGTGCCGTGGGTGCTTGTGTTCTGGCAGCTTTTAACCGCAGACTCAACTTAAAGATGTTGCGTGCTTCAGCGAAAGACACTGCCCGCATTACCTCACTCGTTATCATGATTTTGTTTTGCTCCTCACTTTTCTCGGCTGTATTTGATGAACTAGGTGGCAAGCAGTACATCACAGACTTGCTCGTGAATATGCCGGGTGGTCAGCTCGCGTTTATCATCGTTGCTAACTTAGTCATCTTTGCGCTCGGTGTGTTTTTAGAATTTATCGAAATTAGTTTTATCGCTATGCCCCTGCTCGTACCTGCGGCGACGGCTCTTGGTATTGATATGGTTTGGTTTGGTGTTGTAATGGCAATTAACTTGCAAACAGCGTTTATCTCACCGCCGGTGGGTTTTTCACTGTTTTACTTGCAAAGTGTGGCACCCAAAGACATCGAGACCTCAGAGATTCATAATGGGGCTTGGCCGTTTATGGCCTTGCAAATTGTGGTGCTTATTATCGTCATCGCTTTTCCGCAAACGGTGCGTTGGCTTGTCAATGCGGCTTTGTAATTATAGTACCAGTAATGATAGAAATGATTGACTATCAGGCGTGTTGGGCAAGAGAGTTTGAAGACATTGCAGCGCAAGCTTTATTTTCGCAAGCTTGCGCCACGCAGAATTCATTGCCATGTTCGTGTAGCAGGTAAGGCGAATCAACGCTATGCGTTGTTGTCTCGTGATTATTTGCGAGCGCACCCTGCAAGTGCAGAAGCTTATGCAATACTTAAACGCCTGTTAGCCACTCACCTTGCAAATCTTGACACCTATGCAGATGTCAAAGACCCTGCGGTAGACCTTATTGCCCTTGCGGCAGAAGCGTGGGCGAAACAAACAAATTGGGAGTTGTAACTTCCATTCAAGCTAAACGAAAGAGGGTTTCCCTAAATCCTAATTCCCAACTCCTAACTCCTGTTCCAACGCCAAAGCAAAACCTGCCTTGTGCTCGAGTCCCAGAGCCTTATAACCCACAGACTTGGCGGCTTCATCACCATAAAGACACGCGATTTGAGTGGGTTTTTCTGTTGTTTGCAAGTAAGGCTCGAGCACCGCTTTCGTGTACTCGAGTTCCTCTTTATCAAGCCACTGCTTCCTATCAGAAAATTTCAAAACCTGACCTTCTTGCTTTAGCATTTGCTCCAAGGTTTTGGCCCTACCGCGTTCAATGACATACGCTAAGCGGTAAAGATAAGCTAGCGTCGTTTCACGGACGGTTTCGCGTTTTACGTCGTCGCTCGTCCAGTAAGGAATCATGAGCCAAGGTCGTTTGAGAAATGAACTCTTATCAAACTCGAAACAATAAGAAAACTCGTTGAGGGTGCGGTTTGTCCAGCCACCTTTTAAGTCATCGCAGAGAACGAGTGACGCGCGAATCTCGAAAGCATCCAAAGACTTCAGCTTACTTTGAAACTCTGTAAGAGCTTCAGTTGCAATGGTATCAGCATGTTGCTCGAGTAATGTGTCAAGGCAAGCAAGTGCATGGTCTTTGGCCATCGGGTTCATCGCAGAGAGTGGCGTGAGTTCGATGTTATCTTCGGCAGAATTAAGAATCGTGTTGACATACGTCTTAAAACGCTCTGCACCTAACGGGACTTCGTAAACCTCACGCTGGATTTTTAGGAGTGGAGTGTACTCGAGTGCCATAAAGACTCATTTTATAAGGTGCCGAAAAAATCGAGAATCGCTGTGCCTAGTCCTTGTGGCCAAGTGTGCGGATAGTATTCACCAAAGGCTGTGCTGACAGGTTGCAAGCACCAAATGACGGGGTAGAGGTTTCCATCTGAACCGTAGCGAGAGCAATTAAAAACATTGGGTTCAGATGGGAGGGGCTCGAGCGGCAAGCCGTTTTGTTCTAAAAACGTATTTCTGGCGCGTTCACCTTCACTCACGGGAACGAGATTATCTTCAGGATTGTGCAAAATCATGGCCGCGACTCGGCTCTTGCAGACATTCTCGCTAATACCGCCACCCAATGCCGCGACAGCCCTGATTCTATCACCACGCACACAGCCTAAGCTCGTGGTATACGATGCGCCGAGCGAATGCCCGACCACAAAAACCTTGGCTAAATCAACACAGTACGTGCTGGCGTAGGTCTCGAGCAAATCATCAAAAAGTCTTACGTCGGTGACGGTTTCGCCGTCGCCCCAGCTAAAGCCTGAGCTGTCACCCAGTCCGCGTGGATAAACAAGGATGCTGTTAGGGTTGGGCTCGAGTCCGTAGTAGCGTTGCACTTCGGCGTTGTCGCTGGTGCGCCCGTGAAAAGCAAAAATGAGTTGATGGGGCTTAAAGGCATCATAAGCTTCAGGCAGTGCTGTGATGACGGAGCGTGTTACACCCGAGGATTGCAGTTCACGAAGTGCTTCAGAGGATTTACCACAACCCGATGAAGACAGAACAGCGTTATCGCGTTGTGAACTTTGCGGATTGGCTACACTGCTTTGCTGCATGGCGCGAAGCCTGTAAAGACTAAAAATAAACTGTGCGAGATTGTCTCGAGTAATAGGTCTATCAGCCTCAATGTTTGCGAGGCCGAGTTCAGAAGCGAGTTGCAGATAAGGTGTGTACCAAGGTGTGATGATAGGAGGTGAGCCAGTTGTTTCTGACGAGGTAGGCTCGAGCGTAATATCAAAGGCAGCCATAATAATTTTGAGAACATCCGCGCCTTCGACTAACTCTTTTGGACGAAACGTGCTGTCCTCAAAACCAGAAATAATGCCTTGACCTGCTAAAGAACACACGGCAATGTTGTACCAAGCTTCCTTCGGCACATCACTAAAACAACGCACGGCACCGGGCTGTGCTGCTCCTGCCAGACGGTAAGCAATCACCGCGAGTTCAGCCCGCGTAACATTTTCTTGGAGGCGTAAGGGAGAACTTTGGATGACCCCTCGAGCCACCACGTAGCGCACCGCTTCGGGATAGTGACTTTCGGAAAGGTCTTCTTGTGCTTTGGGTGTATTAAACGAACTTGTAAAACAGACAAGGATGATTGTGGAGAAATAAAAACGCCGTGTAGCGTGAAATAGTTTCATTAGAATTCAAGGCTAACGAGTATTGATTAGAACAGTGCCGTAACATTTGCTCATGAACTTCACTTCATTGCAAGATACAGGTGTTCATTAACATTGCAACTTGTCATTGCGAGCCTCAGTTAAAGCCACAGTGAACAGCAATAGAGCTAAACGTGACTACAGCCGCGAAGCAATCTCTACTATTACAAAGAAATAAGTCAAGTACACAGGACTTACGCAAGATGCTTCAAATCCTACGTTTATCAGCGAGGAACAAGGGGTTCCAACGCCCTTGTTCTGCTTACCGCACCTCTTTTGCGTAAGTCCTGGTACAAAGAAATAAGTCAAGTGCAAAGAAATAAGTCAAGAGTTTTTAATCTGACGTTTGCTATGCACTTACTCAATATCGCACACGCAAACTCTGTAAATAGCGAAACACATTTTTCGGATGATACTGTACGCCGTTATCTATGAGCTCTAAATCTGGCAAGCGTTGGCTTAGTGTTTGCAGAACAGTTTGCAACTCGACCCTGGCTAGGGGTGCACCAATGCAGTAGTGCAGTCCCAGTCCAAAAGCAAGATGTGGATTTGGGTCACGGTAAATATTAAAGCGTTCTGGCTGCTTAAAGATGGCAGGATCATGATTGGCACTGGCGTAGTAGAGGCAGAGCTTCGTGCCTTTGGACCACGTGTGGGTGCGGTAGGTCATATCCTCGAGGACGAACCGCTCAAAAAATTGTAGTGGCGTATCAAAGCGCATCATCTCTTCAATGGCACTCGGGATAAGTGACGTGTCGGCTTTCAGCTCCGCCCACTGCTCTTGATGGTGAAGTAAAGCGTACATGCCGTTACCAATCACGTTCACAACCGCTTCGTGACCCGCGTTCAGCAGCAAGATACAATTGTTGATGAGTTCTTTTTCGCTCATGCGCTGGGGTTCGTTGTCGTGAACAGCAATCATCGCGCTCATGAGGTCGTCTGTGGGTTGGTGTCTTTTTACAGGAATGAGGTTTCGCAAGTAGTTTATAAATGCTTCGGCGCAGCGCACAGCCTCGAGTTCCATCTCGTGTGTGCGCTCGGGTTCAAACCAGCCAATCATGCCTTTTGACCAAGGCACGAGGTTATGCCGGTCTCTTTCGGGAATACCGAGTAAATCGGCAATGACCGTTACTGGAATCGTTTGTGCAAAATCTTCGATGAGGTCAATCTCTCTGGTTTCACGGTCTAGTAAATCATCTACGAGATGATTGCAAAGTGTGTCAATCTTTGTGGCAAGTTCTCGAACACGCTTTGGGGTAAAGGTTTGGTGAAAGACATCTTTGATGCGTGTATGGTCGGGCGGTTCAATCTCGAGCAGTGAACCGTCTCTCGAGACTTCATAGGCGGCTTCAATAGCCGTGCGGGGTTTGCGCTGTGCAGGCTCGAGTGTGTGTTCTAGCGTTCGCCCCACGCGTTTATCCCGCAGCAAAAAATTCACATCTTCGTAGCACGTTAAAATCCACTTGCCCCAAGGCTCGTAAAAAAAGATGGGTGCTGTCTCGCGCAGTTCTTTGTAAAACGGATAGGGATTGGCTAAAAAGGTTGGGGATGTGGGTTGAAAGGCAGTCTGGGGCATGGCTAAATCGTACACGAAGCACTTCAACGTGTCAGCATTTCAGCACTTCAGGAATAAAGAAGGTAGAAGGTAGAATAGAAAAGAACTTCTACCTTCTACCTTCTTTAACTTAATTGTTCATCCAACCAACGTCGCAGGGTTTGTAGGCTCGAGAATGACTTCACCTTGTCATGTTTTTCGCTACTTATCCATAGTGTTTGCATCCCAACGCCTTGCGCTCCCTCGATATCCGCGTCGAGCTTGTCACCAATCATGAGACAGTCTTTGGCTGCAACATCTAAACGCTCAGCGGCAAGCTCGAAAATTTTTGCGTCAGGTTTGCGAGCACCCACTTCACCTGAGATTAAAATTGTTTTGAAATAATCTTTTACAGCAAGCCTTTGAATCGCGGCAGTTTGTACATCTTCTGGCCCATTGGTAATAAGCGCGAGCGGAATTTCCTTAAACTGGAGATACTCGAGCAGCACAATCGCGCCACTTAACAGCTCCATTTGTGAACAGTAGGACTCGAGATTTTGCTGACAAAGCTCTTCAAAGTTTTCAGGTAAAGGTTGATTGAGTTCTTCAAAGGTAGCCCGAGTGGCTTCAACTGTCGTGCGACAGGTTTTATCGTGTTTCAAATACGCCTTGCCAAATTTTTCTTGTAGCTTTTCGGGAATACCAAGAGCTGCCGCACCGTCCCTTAGCCGCTGCGAAAAATCTCCTGTGAAATGAGCGAGGGTGCCGTCAAAGTCAAAACAGATGGCTTTTATCATTCGGTAAGAATAGCAGAAGGGAAGGGTGGAAGGTGAGAAGTTGAGAAGTGGGAATGTAGAAGTTTTTCTCTATTCTTCCTTCTGCATTCTCTATTCCTCAAATACTGAGTCTTCACCCTACGCTTAGTGGCAATTTTCGCCGCCTGAGCAAATTCACAAACGCATCCACGACTTTGGGGTCAAATTGTTTGCCACGTTCTTTTTTGATTTCGCTGGCTGCATCCTCGAGGCGTATAGCCCGGCGGAAACTGCGGTCATGCGTGAGTACGTCAAACGTATCCGCTAAAGCTAAGATGCGTCCTTCGATGGGAATAGCTTCACCTTTTAAGCCGTGTGGATAACCCGTACCATCCCAACGTTCGTGATGCGTAAGGGCAATGGTCTCCGCGAGTTTAAGATGCGGTGAGTGTCCACCAGAAAGAATCTGTGCGCCAATGGTCGTGTGCGTTTTTACAACTTCAAATTCGGCTTTGCTCAAGGGGGTGGGCTTAAACAAAATGCCATCAGGTAGTGCAATTTTGCCGACATCGTGAAGGCGTGCTGCCCGCATAATAAGGTCGCTATGCTCTTGCGAAAGTTTGAGTTCGTGTGCGAGTAGGGCCGAGGTTTTAGCGACGCGCCAAATGTGTTGGTCATTTTCGTCGTCGCGGTATTCCGCGGTTTTAGCAAGGCGCGTGAGCATCTCGATGTGGCTGGCCTCGAGTTGGCGTTGTGAAGCGAGCAGGTTTTTTTCTAACGCTTCTTTTTGGTCGTAAAGATCGAGATAGAGTTGGCGTGCTAAAAGTAAGTTATGAATGCGCCAACGTGTTTCGGTACTATCCAAGGGTTTATAAAGCACATCACTCGCGCCACTCTCGAGAGCTTTGATTTTTGTGTGTGGGTTGTTGTCTGGAGCAACGACCAAAATTGGGATATGGTTTTCTTTAGGTAGACGGCGCAAACTTTTCAAAAGCTCAAAGCTGTCCGCTTGTGGCATATCTACATCAAAAATAAGCAGCTCGACCCGTCCTGTTTGGACGTGCTCGAGGATTTCGTGCGCTTTGTCGGTTAGTTGCAAGTGGCAGTAACCTAAGCTTTCTGCCCATTGCTTAAGCACAAGTTGCTGCGCCTTATCGCCCTCAGCAATGAGAATGGGCAAATTATGGCAGGCAAACTGAGGGAGTGTCGGGTTTGACATGAAAGCAGGCTCCTGAGGCGTGGGTTGGGCTACATAGAGTCTCGAATCTCGAGTCCACTAAAGCTAGTTTACAAAAAGGGATATCACAAAAAACTTACCCGTTTAGTTGTAGTTGGGGAACACTCAATTTTCAATCCAGTAGCGTCGCTAGCAATTCTAAGCTCGGTTGAGGTCATTCTGCTCACATGAACTAGGGACTGCCCCGGACCCCTAAGAATTGTGCTTATTTAAGAATGGCCGTAAGAAGTGCACTTAGAAGGTAGCTTCCTTCATAAATTCTTCATAGCCTATGGTATATAGTGTGTGAAGGGTTTTACACCTGGGGGAAAATTTCACATTTGGGGAGAGGAAACATGAAAATCGGCGGTAGGTTCAACTTGAGAACTTTCCATCAGCATATTTTTATTTTCCATTGTGGCTAAGTTGATGGACTACTTTGTTTAGGCATGGACTATCTCGTTTAGATGTTAGCAAAATTTAGTTAGGCAGAATTTGGATACTTATTACGTTAAGTAGTTCGGGGGAATTGCTTATTACTTCCAATCGTTAGGTTTGTAGGTGTGGCATAAAGTTACTGCACTCTGCAAATTCCACAGTCAGGTCACAGGTTTGTGTTCATAATTCGTCACTGACCTTTTTATTACTTCGTATTACCTTAGAGAGAAGACGGAGCGTTCACGTGTTATGTTATTACAACTTCGCAGATACCTAAGCCACCGACAAGTTCAGCGCAGATTTCCCTGGTTGTTCTTGTTAGATATTGTTGGTCTTCTTTTTGCCCTCGGGTTAGTTTCCTGGCAAATTGCCTCGCGTAGCCACCAGAGTGATGGGCGTGTATTTTTGATTTTGCTTGCAGTGTTTGCCCTCAATACCCGTTTGTTCCTAGGGCAGATAAAAACCCTCGAGACCGCCCTCGGTAAAAACCGCACTTTACTTTTATTAGCACCTGCTTTGGCGAGCCTCAGTACCCTCGTTGTTCAGGCCTTAAGTCGTTCGTATTATTCAGGTACCGCCCTCGTATTGTTCACAGCTTTCTGGAGTCTCTGGATTCTTCAGATGCGTTTCATCTATCAGCGTCATCGCCCTATCCTTAAACTTCTCGTGATTGACCCGTGCGATTTTCGGGACGAACTTAACCATTTGCACCGCACGCAAGTTACAACCTTGCGCGAGCCCCCTAACCGCTTTCAGGGTTTCGATGTTGCGATGATTGATCCAGCACGTACGTATAGTTCAGAGTGGCTCCAATGGCTTGCCCACGCTGATATGTACGGTGTTCGCACCATGTCTGCACCGCTTGTTATCGAAACTTTGACCCGCCGCGTTCCAGTCAATATGCTGCACGGTGTCTGGGCCTTTGAGATTTTGCATGGTGTGTCAGGGTATCACTTTTGGAAAAGGTTTTTTGATGTAGCAGCCGTCGTGCTTTTGTCCCCATTTTTGCTGTTGTTATCGGCGGTTGTCGCGCTCATTGTCTACTTTGATAGCGGTGCGCCGGTGCTCTTTTGGCAAAAACGTGTTGGTCGGAATGGTGTGCCATTTACGATGGTTAAATTTCGCACCATGAAGCGCAACTCCGAAGAAAATGGTGCAGCTTTTGCCAGTCAAGGTGACCCTAGAGTTACGAAGACAGGGCAGTTTCTCCGCAAATTCCGCCTTGATGAAATTCCGCAGTTTTGGAATGTTTTTAAAGGGGATATGAGCATTATTGGTCCCCGCCCCGAGCAAGCAGGGTTTGCCAGAGAGTTCGAGCAAGAAATTCCGCTCTACAGTTTGCGCCACAACGTGCGTCCAGGCATTACAGGCTGGGCACAAGTGATGCAAGGTTACGCTGCAACAGTGAATGAAACGAAAGAGAAACTTTGCTACGACTTCTACTATGTCAAGCACTGCTCTTTGGGTTTAGATTTGCGGATTGTTTACTTCACGATTCGTACGATTCTTACTGGTTTTGGCTCGAGATAAAGGGAGTTGGGTTTTGAATCCGTAACTTCGAGTGTGCCGCGTACAGCATAGCTTTTCCAATGAACTAGGGGTGGTCACCAGCCACCCGTACAGCTTTATATGGATAGATTCTTACCCAAAGGGTGTTTCTAAGCCTCCTGTGGCAGCCTCGAGTGCATCTTTAGGCGCATAACTCAATGCCTTTACACCCTTGTAGGCGCGTAGTGCTGCGTCGCGGTTACCAGCTAAGTCATAGAGTTGTCCGAGTCTAGCTAATAAATAACCTGGCAAGTAGTAGGGCTCAGAAAAATCCGTGTGGCTTGCTGCTTCTAATATGTCTAATGCTTCAGCGAGATGTCCATTTGCCAGAAGCAAATTGGCTTCGTGATAGCGGGCTTCAGGTTTTTGAACCTCGCGTAGTTTGGCAATTAAATTACCAGGTTCGGGTACATCAGTACGAAAGGCAAAATCGAGAAGACTGCGTTCGCGACTTTCCTCACTCGTTTCAACCTGAGGTGCGGGCTCGAGTCGGGCCTTACCCTCGAGAACCTGCTTCAGAAAGGGTAGGTGTTCGGCACTGGCCAACACCGTCACACGCTCGTGCGGTAGCTCGAGAATGCGCTGTGCCATCGTTTGTACCCGCTCGTGTAACCAGTCGGTTCCTGGCCCATCTTCAAAAACCTGCTCACGCTCGTGTTGATATTCATAAAGTAAAGGAAGAAGTTCGTGTTCAATACGTTGCAAGTTAAGGGGTTGCTCGAGCAAGCTTTGCACAGGACGTAATAGCCTCTCGACGTTCAGCATTTTGCTGTTGAGGGTGGGATACTCATTCGCAAAGCGTTTGAAATCGTTACTGGCAGTTGCATCAGGACTTCGTTCAAGAACGCCATAGACGGGTAACTTCTGTTTTTGAGCCCAAGGGATGACGGTATGGGGCAGGGCAGGCTCGAGAGTGTCTTGCCAAGCAGGGTTTTTGAAATCATCTGCGTGTAGTCCCGTTGTTGCAAGAGCTTCAGGTTGACTAACTGCGAGAGTATCTCGAACTGTAACAACGTTGTAGGCAGGTGAACGTAAATGGAAGGGGCCAATAAGTGGAATAAGCACGATGTTCATACAAAGTAGTATGACACCTAGTTAAAGAGCCAAGGCAGAAGAAACCCTGCATAATTTTAGTTTATTTGTACAACTGAGGGGTAATTTATAAATCACGCCATTAATCCCATAAATGTAAACCCCTTCACCCCACACTCACACAAAGCTCATCCTAATCTAACCTTAGGTTCTGTGAGATTTTTTACACTCGAAGAGACCCAAACCCTGCAACCCGTACAAATGATGTGGCAGGTGACAGGTAAAACCTCGACCTAGACACTGGGAGACCTCGGCTATATTCTTACCTTGGCTACATTCTTGTAAGACG
>JBOFGY010000255.1:0-11042 GCA_051649365.1 Trueperaceae bacterium | reverse complement strand
AACGCGCTGCAAAGTACGTCATGGTGTAGTTCACTTGGCTGACTAGCAAAAACTGGTAGTCATCTACCCGACTGGGTTGCCTCTTGCGCTTTTTTATCTGCAAAATTTAGCAAATCTTAGCCTTTTGCGTAAGTCCTGTACTTGTGAAACTCCTAAGTATTTTTATCTTACTCATCTTTATATTAACTGCTTGCAAAGAGACACTGCCATCCGTAACACCTGATGACCCACCAGTGTCGCAGCCAGACACTACACCTTCACCCACACCTCCACCAACCCTACCCCCCGAAACACCAGATGAAACACCTTCACAAACGCCACTTCATGGTGTCAATGGTCACCCTTTTACACAGTCAGCATATGAAGTAGACTGGCAGACTTGCTTAAAGACCTCAATGCCAATGCTTACCGTGTAGACATTCGGGTGAAAGTTGTAGATGGTAGCCTCGAGCCCGCCTTGCGTGATCGTATTCATGACTTTCTAGATATAGCTACTGCCGCAAACATTACTATCTTACCTATACTCTTCGTAAACGGCCTGAACCTAGAAGAAAGCAATGAAACAATCTATGAAAAATCTTTTTTAGCTGCTAAAGCCTTTGTCACAGAAGTTGCCGCTGATTTTGACACCTATGATTTGCACAATGAGAGTGAGGCATACTCCATACTGAAGCGGGGAGACACCTACACAGATGCTGGGGGCAAGGCACAAGTCTGGAAAGATACGTATGGAGACCCCGACGGCGACGAAACATTCCACTATGAAAGCACACGTTTTGAAAAAACCAAGGCGATGTTAAGCGGTTTGGCAGGGGGCATCAAAGAAGCCGACCCTACCGCTAAAAGGATATTTAGTGGCAGAGGAAATCGAGGGAAAAGCTTCCTCGAAGGTTCCTGAAGAGCAAGCCACGTATGTGGCAGAGGCTCTAGAGATATACGAAAATGATGCTCATATTAAGACCGTTTTTATGTATGAGCTGTTAGACCAACCCAACATTGCCAGAACTGTAAGTGAAGCTGAAGGAAGTTATGGCTTGTATAAAGTCGAGAAGCAAGACCTTGACTGCCAAAGCAGCTGCCGTTTCGTTTAGGTACTGCAAAACCGGTGGCAGAGGTTGTTAAAACAGCATGGGCAGATTAACGCTAGCTTTCTTCATTCGATAACAAAGGGCAAAGAGTAAAAGTTTAGCCTTTGCTCTCTGCCCTCACCTCTGCCTCAGCTTTCCCTAGCTCACTCCAAAGTTTCTCTCGTTAAGCGCATTAACATCTGGGTCACGACCCATAAATTCTCGGAACAGTTCGCTGGGGTCTGCACTATCGCCCCTCGACAAAATGCTATCTACATACGCCTGACCAGTTTGACGGTTAAAGATACCTTCACGCTTAAAGCGGCTAAAGGCATCCGCCTCGAGCACTTCACTCCACTTATAGCTGTAATAACTCGCTGCGTAACCGCCAGCAAAAATATGGGTAAACCCTGCTAGAAAACCGTTATGGGCAAAGTGGGGCTCGAGGACAAAACGTTCCATAATGCGGTTGCCAAAGGCAATCACGTCCCCATCACGCTCAGGCTGATACTGCGTATGTAAATTCAAATCTACTGTACCAAAACTGAGTTGGCGCATCTGCGAATTTGCTCCCATAAAGGTTTTTGCAGCCATCATCTTTTGATAGAGGTTGTCTGGAATCATTTCACGGGTTTGATAATGACGCGCGAAAAGATTAAGGGCTTCACGTTCCCACGTCCAGTTCTCCATAATTTGCGAAGGCAACTCGACAAAATCCCAAGCCACATTTGTGCCTGCGCGGTCTGCGATCTCGACGCGCGATAAACAGTGGTGCAGCAAATGTCCAAACTCGTGAAAGGTCGTTTCGACTTCACGGTGAGTGAGCAAAGCAGGTTTATCACTTTGGGGTGGCGTGAAGTTAGCACATATAAGCCCCAAGTGCGGCGCAAAGGAACCGTCTTCTTGTGGACCACCGGTAATGAAAGAATTCATCCAAGCCCCACCGCGTTTCGGTTCACGTGGGAACCAATCAGCATAAAACGAACCCAAGTAACTGTTCCGCTCATCGTGAATGTCATAAAACTTTACATCGGGGTGCCAAACATTTTCATTCTTTTGTTCCGTCACAGTAATACCAAATAAACGTTTTACAATGTCAAACATGCCTGCTAGCACATTATCTAAAGGAAAATAAGGACGCAGCATTTCGTCATCGAGGTCATATTTAGCAAGACGTAACTTTTCAACGCTGTAAGGAACATCCCAGGGGTGTAGGGTTTCTAAACCTAGCTGCTCTTTGGCAAACGTTTTTAACTCAGACATTTCTTTATGCCAATAGGGCAAGGTGGTTTGTTCTAAGTCTTTTTCAAATTTCAAGGCTTTGTCGCCAGAGTCTACCATGTGAATCTCGAGCCTGTAATCTGCAAAATCTTTGTAGCCAAGCAGCGTGGCCAATTCCTGACGCAGTTTCAAAATCGTGACGATGAGGTCACGATTATCTGTGTCACCCGACATAGCACGGTTCACGTAGGCTTCGTACATTTTTTGGCGCAAAGCACGGCTATCAGCATATTGCATAAAAGGTTGGTAAAAAGGAATTTGTAGTGTGAACCGGTAACCCTCTTTACCTTTCGCTGTCGCATCCGCTTTTGCTTGCTGACGTAAAGATTCAGGCAAGCCAGACAAATCTTTTTCGTCACTCAGCACGAGTTCAAAAGCGTTCGTGGCATCTAAGACATTATTGGAAAATTTATTTTGTAATTCACTCAGTTCAACGTTAATAGCTTCGACTCGAGCCTTTTTCTCGGCGGGCAATTCTGCACCCGCTCGAATAAACTCTTTCAAGGTTTTCTTAAGGTGACGCTTCCGCACAGCACGGAGGGTCTTGGCTTCTGGACTTTCCGCAAACATTTTTAGGGCCTGCCATACACCTTCATTGAGCGACAGCTTTGCAAAAAAAGCCGAAAACTCTGGCAATACAGCGTTATAAGCCGTTCGCAATTCTGGACTATTTGCCACTGACATAAGATGCGAAGCCATACGCACAGAGCGGCCTAACTTTTCAGTGAGATCATCGAGGGCTTGCAGAGTATTGGCGTAAGTGCGTTGACCTGTAAACGCTAAAAGTTCTGCGAGTTCTGCTTCTGCTTGACCTAAGGCTTCCCGAATACCCGTGTCAACATCTTGGGGTTTGATAGCGTGGAAGGGAATACGGAACTCTCGAGATAAAAGTGGGTTCATGCCCTTTATTTAACACGATTTTAGCGAAATGCGTGAACATTAAAATACTAAATACGCATGAAAAACTTTACTTGACAAGGGCTAATCGCCTGCTGTAACTGTTTTCGAGACTTCTTGGAGTTTTTGATATAGCTCGAGCATTTCAGAGCTAGGATTACTCGGAATTACAATGCGAATCTCGGCCAGTTCGTCGCCACGCGAACCGTCACGTTTGTGCCAACCCTTGCCACGCAAACGCAAAGTGCGACCCGATTGTGTACCTTTCGGTAAATTCATTTCCACATCACCATCAAGCGTAGGTACGCGCACACTGTCACCTAAAACCGCAGCGTAATCTGGCACGTTGACAAGCACACGGATGTCATCACCCTCGAGCCTAAAGGCATGATGCGGTTTTAATTTGAGGGTGAGGTAAAGGTCTCCCCCAGTCGTTGCCTGCCCACGCAAACGAAGCTTCGTACCATCTTTGGCGCCCTTGGGAATTGTGACATCTATTCTGCGCCCACTTAAAGAAACGGTTGTCGTTGCGCCGTGAAAAGCTTGGAGCAGGTCAATCTCGAGCGTCGCTTCGACATCACGATTTGATTGCTGATAATTAGCAAATGGATCAGAACCAAAGCGCGTGGAGCGACTACCTGAAAAGCTACCCCCTGAAAAATTACCGCCTGAAAAACTACCTGAGCCAAAAAGTCCTTGGAAGAAATCACTAAAACCAGCAAAGTCTTCAGGATTGCCTTGGAAGCCACCCTGACCTTGAAAGCCACTAGGTCCAAACGGTGAACGTCCCTCTGCGCTGCCATACTGGTCATAAAATTGGCGCTTTTCATCGTCGCTCAAGACTGTGTGGGCTTCGTTGATTTCTTTAAATTTCTCCTCGGCTTTTTTATCTCCAGGATGTTTATCTGGATGATGCTTCGCCGCCAACTTGCGAAACGCGCTTTTAATCTCTTGCTGCGTCGCCGTTTTGGGAACACCGAGGATGTTGTAATAATCCTTATATGTGGCCATAATAACCTCAGCCATTAGGCATCAGCCATCAGATTTTTGCTGACGGCTGATGCCTAATGGCTATTAGCTTTCTTGATAAACAACCACCTTCGCTGGTCTAACTAACTTTTCACCTTTCACAAAGCCAACTTCAAATACTTCAGCAATCGTGCCAGCTTCTGCACCTTTAGCTACAGGAACCATCGTCAGGGCTTCGTGAAATTCGGGATTAAAAGTCTCACCTTTTTCACCGACTTTTTTGATGCCAAGCATATCGAGGTTGCGCTCGAGCCCGTCTCTTACACTCTGAAGTCCAGGAAGAAGTTTCTCTGGGTCTGTTGCCATAGAGAGCGCACGTCCTAAATCATCATAGACACTCATGACGGGCAGCAAAGCACTTTCCAGACCTGCGTCCCGAGCACGGTCAATGTCACCCTGCACACGGCGGCGATAGGTTTGAAGGTCGGCTTGTGAACGCAAATATTTGTCTTTGTAATCCTCTAGAGTTACCTTCATTGTTTCCAATTCTTTTTGCGTGGTCTCGAGCGTCTCGTGTAAAACGGTGGTTTCATCAAGCGAAACCTCAGCATCAGCAGTATTCATCTCATCAGGTTCAACAACATCAAAGGACTGGTCGGCTTTTAGGGTGGCATTGTTTGTATCGTCAGTCATAAAGGCTCCTAACCAACAGCCATCAGCTATCAGCCGTCAGCAAAAAGCTGATAGCTGATGGCTGACGACTGATGGCTCAACTCGCTGGTTTGAAATCCGCGTCAATCACATCGCCGTCTTGCTTGGCCCCCTCGGCAGCGGTTGCAGCGTCGCCTTGGGGTTGTGCCTGATTCGCTGTTGCTTGTTGGAAGGCGTTGAGTTTTTCAGCGAGGGTTTTGCTGAGTTCCTCGAGCCTTTCTTTGCCCGCATTGCTATCAATGGCAGCTTGTGCTTCGTCAATCGCTTTAAGAACAGGTTGCTTTTGGTCGTCGGTTGCGCTTGTTGTTTCATCCACAACACGGCGCGCCTGAAGTCGCAGTGAATCGAGTTGATTTTTAGCTTCAGCACTCTCTTTAACCTGAAGGTCTGCCTCAGCATTATCCTGTGCGTCTTTCACCATGCGGTTAACTTCATCATCCGAGAGCGTCGTGGTGTTTTGAATCGTGATATTAGCTTCTTTACCGGTTGATTTTTCTTTCGCTGTGACATGCAACACGCCGTTTGCGTCAATGTCATAGGTGATTTCAACTTGCGGCATACCCGCCATCATCGGTGGAATGCCATCAAGTTTGAAACGGCCCAGTGATTTGTTCTGTGAGGCCATCGGGCGTTCACCTTGCAGCACGTGAACTTCTACACCCGTTTGGTTATTTTCAGCAGTTGTAAAGGTTTCGCTCTTTTTAACAGGAACTGTCGTGTTGCGGTCAATAAGTTTGGTAAAGACACCGCCTTTGGTTTCCACACCAAGTGACAGCGGCGTAACGTCGAGAAGAACTATATCTTGCACGTCACCTTTAAGAACACCGGCTTGCACAGCTGCACCAAGTGCAACTACTTCATCAGGGTTTACAGATTGATTGGGTTCTTTGCTTAGTAGTTCTTTCACGATGCGCTTCACAGCAGGCACGCGCGTAGAACCACCCACAAGAATCACTTCATTAATGTCATCTTTAGAGAGTTTGGCATCTTTGAGCGCGGTCTCTACCGGGCCGCGAACTCTGGCAAGCAACGGTGCAATAATGTCCTCAAATTGACTGCGCGTTAGTTTTTTCTCGAGATACATAGGCGCATTCGAGGCGGGGTCCATTGCAATAAACGGCAAGCTAATTGTTGTCTCAGGGATGTTTGAAAGTTCAATTTTCGCTTTTTCAGAGGCTTCGATAAGACGTTGCAAGGCTTGGCGGTCTTTGCGTAGGTCTACGTTGTATTCTTTTTGAAAGTCATCGGCCAGCCAGTTGACAATGGCGTAGTCGAAATCCGAACCACCCAAGTGAGTGTCACCTGAAGTCGAGCGAACTTCGAACACGCCGTCACCAACCTCGAGCACAGATACGTCAAAAGTACCCCCACCCAAGTCGAAAACGAGAATGGTCTCGTTGCCTTTTTTATCGAGGCCATACGCAAGCGCGGCTGCTGTTGGCTCGTTCACGATGCGAAGAACTTTTAATCCCGCAATCTTGCCGGCGTTTTGCGTGGCCTCACGCTGAGCATTGTTGAAGTACGCTGGCACAGTAATCACAGCTTCAGTGATCTTCTCTCCTAAAGTTGCGCTAGCATCTTGCACCATTTTTTGCAAAACCATCGCACTGATTTCTTCAGACGTATATTTTTTGTCACCGACGACAAAACGAACCCCGCCATCATCACCGCGCACGACTTCGTAAGGGGAACGCTTGACTTCTTCCTGAACTTCTTCCCAGGTGCGCCCGATATAACGCTTCACTTCAAAAAGGGTGTTTTTCGGGTTGAGGACAGCCTGACGCTTAGCGACTTGACCCACCATGCGGTTAGCATCCTTAAAACCTACTACTGAGGGTGTCGTGCGGTTACCTTCACTGTTCACCAAAACAACAGGCTCGCCAGCCTCCATAATCGAGATGACGCTGTTGGTCGTACCTAAGTCAATTCCAACTGCTTTTGCCATAATTAGTCTCTCCTTTGAATCTTTTTAAAACTATACTAACTTGGCTCGTGCTGTTCGTATTACCAAGAAACTTGATACACTAAGACGCAAGCCTTTCACAAAAACAAAGTATAGCGGGGTTACATTAAATTGTCAAGAGATTTGAGCATACCATTATCAAGTTTCATATTTATAAGCCTATAACTACATTCCTTTAAATGCTCGTAGGTTACACTGCCTGTAGAGACACATCGCTAACGTGCATTTTCACGCTTCGATATACTCCCACGGACATCACTGCCGACTCAGTGTAACGACTCGTCACACACTTCAACATCCCCATGTTGCTGAATCTGCCTTTCTAGAGGGTCTATTCTGTCGTGCTCGAGCTCAAAGGATACTCATGCAAACTATCGTAGAAGTCGCCACAAATGCTGGCAACTTTAAGACTCTTGTCGCAGCTATCACCGCCGCAGGACTTGCAGACACACTTTCAGGAGCTGGACCTTTCACTGTTTTTGCACCAACCGATGAGGCCTTTGCCAAACTACCTGCGGGCACCGTAGACGGCTTACTCAAAGATGTTCCAGCCCTTACGACAATTTTGACGTACCATGTTGTAGCTGCAAAAGTTTTAGCCGCAGATGCAGCCAAACTAACCACAGCTAAAACTGTAGAAGGCAGTGACCTGACGATTGATGCAAGTAGTGGTGTCAAAATCAATAATGCCACCGTTACTAAAGCAGATATTGAGGCAAGTAACGGCGTGATTCATGTTATTGATACTGTGCTCATGCCCAAATAATTCATCTGCTGTCACCCTTTAAGTTATGAGAGCAAAGTTATTTTGAATTTAATACCATCTCGGTCGGTAATGAGTTACTGCCTAGCAGCAATGGTCTAGCCCAATAGCTAGTTTAGAGGAGACTGTCAACCTAAGACAGTCCTCTTTTTTTAGGATAAACACTAAGTTGAAGATTTACGGATGACTTCTTCTTTTTGCTTTCTAGCTACGTTACACTATAGGCCATGCAGCTTTTCGTAGCACCACCCGCACGTGGAAAAACAACCCATCTCCTACAGGTGGCACGTGAAGCTATTCAGCAGGACCAACGTGTCTGGTGGGTGGGTTTGCCAAGTCAACGCAGCTACGTGTATCGCCGTGCTACAGAAGCAGGAGCGGTTCTAGGGCTCGAGTTTCTTTCAGGGCAACAAGTGTATTACCGTCTACTCGCCAATGCGCTTAAACTTAAACCGCTCATCGTCGGTACGGGCCGCCTCGCGCTCGTCGGCGAAGCACTGTTAAATCTGCGCCAAGAACTTCCGGCTCCTGGTGAAGCAAGACTTTTTGCAAACGCCATTGCAGAAGCCAAACGTTATGGACTGGGTTACAAAAACATTCGCCCTAGTGACGAAGAATCCGAACGCTTCCGCGACGTATTTAGAATTTACGAAACCATCAAAGCCGAGCGCTGGGACTATGACGATTTTAGAACAGAAGCGCTCAACTTAGCAGAAAACCTCGAGAAAAAAGTGGAAGCCAACGTCATCATCGTAGACGGCTTTAGGGAAATTGGGCCGTTAGAACTAAGAATTTACAAAGCTCTTTCAAAACATTGCAACGTATATGTAAGTCTGCCCGACACACCACCTGGTGAAACTGCGACACTCGAGCTGTCTCTTCAACAAAATGTTGAGAGTACTCTAGCTCCATCACAAACATTCAAAGCTGCGAATCCCGTCACTGAAGCACGCTGGGTTTTGCGCTCCCTCAAAAAAGATTTAGCCTGTGGTCTTGACCCACTTGATATCGCAGTAATTTTGCCCGAGCGCGAAATAAAAGCCTTCACTGCACTTGCTGATGAATATGGCGTACCGATGATGGATGAAACACCTAAAGCACTTGCCGATACGCTCACGGGACGATTGCTCCTCGATTTACTCGAGCTACCCGATTACCCAACCGCTTCAAAACTTTTAGCCATTCCAGAACTTTCGCAGCTTGCGAATGCCGCGCTTAATGCTGGCGTAGCGGGACCTGAGGCTATCAATGTATTAGCACAGCAACTCGGTAATGATGCACCTTGGAAAAAATGGCTCGGCGTTTTAGAAGTCCCAGAGAACGAGCTCGCTTGGGCAGAAAGTTTACTCGAGACCACCTTGCCCGATATTCGCAAAAGTGTGACAGCAGAACTGCGCTGGCAGGACTTCAAAAAACACGCCCTGCAACGCGCCAAAGAAGCCAGCAGCTTAGCAAAAGGCGCAAGTTTTCGGGCTTGGTGGGCAGCACTGCTACAAGAAACGTTTTTATTCGATGCACCCAAAGGCGGTGTGGCACTTCTTACGCAGAATTTAGCTTCAGGGCGAAGATTTAAGAAAGCGTATTTAATGCGGGCGAATGAAGGTGCCTACACCGTTGGCGAAGGCGAAGATTATTTTATTCCTGAAGAAGAGCGTGCTTCGCTCGAAACGACGTTTGCAAAGCTCGGTTTACCCAAGCGTTTTTTAGGACGCGATAAAACGCTTTACGCCGAACTTTTAACTCGAGCAGACGAAATGATTGTGACCTATCCCGAGGCTGACCAAGGTGGGCCGCTCGTCGCAGAAGCAGGCTTAGTAGATATTAAAAAAGCCCAGCGACTGCCCATTTTACCGGCGGCAAGTCGGCTCGAGTTACCCACCGAAGCAACGTACAAAGCTGCTGTTACCTCGCTCAAACTCACCCATATTAGTATTGAGAAACTACGTCGCTACGAACAGTGCGCTTTTCGCTACTGGGCTGAAGAACACTTGCCAGAAAACACTGAACTTCCCTGGTGGCGCGACATGCTGCGCGATATGCGCGAGTATAAAAAGTTAAATACTGCCAGGCTCGAGACCCTCAAAACAACTTATCCACAAGCTGCACTGTGGCTCGTGGATAACACGGAAAAATTGTTGGGACTCGAGTTTGGTGTTTCGGTTCCTGAAGACTCCCAAAGTTTGAGTGCTTATCCGGGGTTTAGTGCTTATATTGACGCAGCCAGTCGGAGCGAAAACGATATCAGCTTTTACCGCTTTGTAGAACCTGGTAGTTTCAAAGAACAACGCGAAGCCGCGAACTACATTGACAACCGCTGGAATGAGTTGTGGGCCGCAGGCTATATGCTCGGGCGATATCAAGGGCGCATCAAGAAAATTTCCGTTTATGTTTGGAGTATGTTAGGACAACCCTTGAGTGTTTATGATGGCGGCGTGACTTACGTGTGGCGACGCATTCAAACCAAGCAACAAAAAGCCACCACAGCCTTTGAACGCTTTCAAGCAGGGAATGTTTCACCAAGTCACGGCTTTCACTGCCGAGAGTGTAGAGTCTTTGATGTGTGTAGAGAAGGCAAAAGGTAACAATGAACTTCTTTCAAAATTTTCAAAACAATCCAGATGTTTAATCTAGTATATTTCTTTACTTCGTCATTGCGAGTTTAAGTCTAAGGTATATTCGACAGTATATGAAGCTAAGCAGTGCTCGTCCCACGAAGCAATCTCCCCGCACTAACTTTGCTATCAACTCAGCACAAAGATATTAAACGAAATGAAGGAGAAACAATGAGCCTTAAACTTGGAATTGTGACCGACATTCACGCAGGACTAGATAATGATTACATCAAAGGTTCACTTGCCCTCGAGCTACTAGATACATCTCTCGAGGCTCTCGCTCGAGAAAACCTTGACCTCATCGTGGACATGGGCGACAGAACGAATGATGACAGTTTAGAGATTCGGCGTAACAACGTCAGTGAAATTGGTAAGCGGTTTCAGGCCCTTTCTTTACCAAAACATCACTTGCTCGGCAATCATGACTTTTTACCCATTGCTGAACAAGAAAAGCTTTTAGACACACGACTTTCCAATCATAGTATTGAAGTAAAAGGCTGGCAGCTTATTTTTTTGTATACCTTTGCCAGTGGCACAGTTGAAGGCGGGCTTCGTGACGAAGATTTAACGTGGCTCGAGGAAACACTTACCTCCAACACTTTACCAACCATAATTTTTACACATCAACCTTTGAGCGGCGTAGCCACAAAAGGCAATCGTTTATTCGACCCTATCCCACACTATCTCACACCCGCCAATGCCGACAAAGCCAGGGCGATTATCGAAGCGTCCAGGAATGTCAAACTTGTTGTGAATGGACATACTCATTGGAATCATCT
>JBOFGY010000254.1:0-13059 GCA_051649365.1 Trueperaceae bacterium | reverse complement strand
ACCGTGACCCACTAAGGTAAATCACTGGGCATCATTCTCCAGGCACAGCCTGAGCCGGGTAATGTAAAACATGGCATTCACCAGTTCGCGCCAAGGATAGTTTCGTAGACATCCTTGTCCTGTGGCATGAGGAATCAAGGGTTCCCATATTCGCCATGCGTATCTTTTAAGTCGCTCGGAGGATACCGTTTCATTTCAGCCTCCGCAGCGCATTCTAGCGTCTGGCAGCCTTTTTCAACAGCCTCTATGAATCCGTATAAGCTTCTTGCCAATTAAGACCGAAATAAAACAACCCCCATCAGCAAAAAGTGATGGGGGTTGTTTGTTACAAGGATTAAAGAGGAATATTTAATAAGCAAAGGCTGCTTCACTAGCAAAGTCATTCAACATGGTCATATTAAAGCTGTAGTGACCACGTGTACCCTCGAGCAGGCCATCTTCCCGCATTTCACTAAGAATTGCGGTTGTGGTTTCGCGGGCAGCACCGACAATTGCCGCCAGATTATCCTGCGTGAGTGGCAAGGTAAGGTGAACGGTCTTGTCTTCAGAAATATTTCCAAAACGTTCTCCAAGGCGAACAAAGGTTCTAGCTAGACGTGAGGTTACAGGAAGCTCTGCGTCCTCGAGCGTGTCACGCATTCTGGCTAGTTGCACACCTGCTGCTGTCGAAAGTTGTTCTTTTAAGTTGTCGCTGACGGTTTTGCTCGAGGTGGCTTGTAATACGACGTTCGGGCCTAGTGCTTCAGCAGTTTCTTGATAGGTTGTGTGTGCAGAAGTAATGGCACCGATATAATCCCCAGGGCCAGCAATGCTTGTGATGCGTTCTTTGCCTGTCAGAAGATCAATACTAAGTTTGAGCAAACCTTCTTCAACCCTGTAAATGGTGTCGGCCTCGTCACCGGTGCGGTACAACACGTCTCCTTTATTTAGGGTGCGTCTGGAAAAGTCTGCGTCGTCTGTTGAATGGACACCCTGCCTGTCGTCAAGAAAGGGTGGGGTTATCTGAGTCTGCATGAGGGTTGAGTAGGATGGTGTCATGTAGATATTGTAAACCTTTTTGACTAAGCCAATAGTTAGATAGTATGCAATACGAGGCATGAGGGAAGAGGATGAAGAATGCGTAAAACCAAACACGTCGTTCCTCATCCTTCATTGCTCATTCCGTCATTTTGTACTCACTAAAGAACCACTATATACTCCTCTCCCACGCACGAACGTTGCTACGGGCCAACCTTGTAAGCTCTCCTGAGCCCAAGGACTAAACTTGGCTTTACTCTTAAAATTAGCGGGATTTACCTCGCGTGAAGTTTGTAAATTAAGCACAGTGATGTCTGCTACGTTCCCAACCTCCAAACTTGGAACCCTCCACTGCATTACCTTTGCGGGACCAGTTTGAAAGAGTGCAAGCAGGGTTTGTAAGTTAATCAGTTTTGTGGTGACAAGTTTGGTATAAAGCAGCGGAAACGCCACTTCGATGTTACCAATTCCAAAGGGTGCCTCGACCATATCACGCTCTTTTTCGGCGCGCGTGTGCGGAGCATGATCCGTGCCGATGTTATCTACGACCCCGCGTCTAACTGCGTCACGCAAATACGTAACATCTTCCTGTGTGCGTAAGGGTGGTGCCACTTTGTATATCGGGTCAAAGAGTTCCATTGCGCTATCTGTAAGCGTGAGGTGATGGGGTGAGACTTCGGCGGTTACATTTGCGCCTCGAGACTTGAACCACTCGACGACTTCCATCCCACGTTTGCTCGAGATATGGGCAATATGCACGCTTGCTCCTGTTAACCAAGAGAGTTCGCAATCGCGGTAAATCATAATGGCTTCTGCACTGATGGGGTTGCCAGGCAAGCCCAAACGCTGACTGACTAGCCCTTCGTTCATTACACCGTTTTGACGCAAACTTGGGTCTTCAGAGTGGGTTTGAATCACGAGACCAAGTTCAGCCGCGTATTCGCAGGCGCGGCGCATGAGGTGCGAGTCTTTAACAGGAATACCGTCATCGGTAATCATCACGGCTCCAGCATTTTTTAGGGCTGCAAAATCCGTGAGCGTTTCACCTTTTAGCTTGTGACTAAGCGCAGCCGCGGGGCGCAAGCGTGCCTGACCAATGCGTTCAGCCTTTGCGACTAAATCAGCGACGATACCTGCTTCATCTAAAGTTGGACTCGTATTTGCCATGCTGATGACTGTGCCATAACCGCCAGCAGCAGCAGCACTGAGACCAGTATGTAAATCTTCTTTAACTTCTTGACCTGGTTCGCGCAGGTGAGCGTGTAAGTCTATAAAAGCGGGTGTAACGACGCAGCCATTTGCGTCAAAGGTTTCGTCCACTTGACCTTTGAGATTCAAACCTTCAATCACGCCGTCTTTGAGATATAAGTCGGCAATGCCGTAATCTTTTTCTGCATCAAGTAGGTGTCCGTTTTTGATAAGTGTTCGCATGATCGTTCCTTTCGAGTCTGAGCTTCTAGCGCATGGTTTTAGTGTATAGTTTTAGCGCACAGTTTTAGTGCACGGTGGGCAAGGGGCTAAAGCCGCCTTGCTGAAAGTTATTTTTCGTGAAGTGGCTGTGAAGAATTTTGTCTGTTGGTTGCTCATTGAATACTTTTTTTATATATTGATCGATGCTTTTGTAACTTTTGCGCTCTTGCAAGAAAAACTCGAGCCCACCAAACGCTTCTAAGTATCTCGTGAGCCAGTAGCCTTTCGCATAGTGGTAGAAGAAATCTTCACCCGCTATATTGGGTAGATTGAGATAACTGATTTTTTTGCGCGGCGTTTGCAGTAGCTCGAGCGTTCCTTCTCTAAGTCCCCCGTAACCGAGAGCTTTTTCGGCAGCGAATAATGCAAACCCTTCGTTGAGCCACAACGGTAATTTAAGGTGCGCCGTAAAAGCGTGCGTGAGTTCGTGAAGGAGCGTGTTGATAAATTTTTGCTTCGCGGTCATCGGTGTGTAGAGAGGTGAAGTCTCGAGGTTCACACTCTGAAAGTGTTGCAAAGGTTTAATGGCAATAAGGTGAAGGTTACCGTAGCGTTCAAACCACCCTGCGCTGCGTTGCCATAGTGTTTCTAAACGATGATGTCTATTTTTGAAAAGAGATAAGCCAAGTTTATATAGAGTTCTCCACAACAATGGAGGTTGCTCTACGTAAAGTGTTTGCCACCTTGTTGTTACGTATACGTGACATGTTGGTGTATTAAGTCCCCAGGTCTTTTGCAAAAAATTCACCGCATCACAACAAGCTTCCTCTAACAAAGATTCTGTGTCTTTGGTCGGTGTTGTTTGGTGGGTGCGGATTGTGCAATAGGTGGTCATATTTCTTTTCATATTGACTGTGTTTCGGGTTGGCTTGTAAGGGCGAGGGGCCCCTCGCCCTTACAGTGTAATTTTCTATAGTGTAATTTAAAATAAACCGCGCTTCTATTTTTTTCCGACGAGTAGCGTGTACAGCACTGCCATACGGACGGGAATGCCGTTTGTGACTTGTTTTTCAATGACACTCTGTTCACTATCGGCGACGTTGCCAGAAATTTCTACGTCGCGGTTCATAGGGCCTGGGTGCATGACGATAGCGTTAGGGTGGGCGTGCTTCATGACTTCTTCAGTGACTTGGTAACGAGTTTGGTATTCGGCAATAGATGGTAACAGTCTTGCCTGCATTCTTTCTTGTTGTAAGCGCAAGGCCATCACAGCGTGTGCGCCTTCGGTGGCTTCAAAGATATTAAAACTCCGCGTTACATTTTTTTGCTCGAGTTCCTTTGGCAAGAGTGGGCTCGGGCCACAGAGGGTCACCTGTGCGCCAAGTTTTGCCCAGAGCTCGATGTTGCTACGTGCTACACGCGAATGCATCACATCGCCGATGATGGCAAGTTTTTTACCCGCAAAGGTATCGTAACCAGAAAAGTTTTTCATAAACGTATAAGCGTCGAGCAGGGCCTGGGTTGGGTGAGCACGGCGACCATCGCCCGCGTTCACGATGCTGGCATTTGTCCAGCGTGTGAGTTGGTGGGCAACCCCCGACACCGCGTGACGCACGATATACAAATCACACTGCATTGCGTCAATCGTTTTGAAGGTATCTTTGAGGGATTCACCTTTGGAAAGGCTCGAGCCCCCTGCTGCAAAACTCATTACATCTGCACTTTGTGAACGCGCAGCACGTTCAAAACTTAACCGTGTGCGCGTCGAGTTTTCAAAAAAAAGTGTGCCAACGGTAAAGCCTTGCAAAGCGGGTACTTTTTTGATGATTCGCCCCATGACTTGTGCCATCACGTCTGTGGTCTCAAAGAGGGTTTTTATATCTTCAGCAGTCCAATCCGTAAAGTCGAGAAGATGCTGTTTTTTTAGACGGGTTTCGGTTGCTTTGGGTAGGGTCATTGTCATTACATCCTCCACGGTAAGAATTAAAGACTCAAGGTTGAAGGTTGAAATCTTTAACCTTCAATCGTTAATTAATTTCCATTAGTTCCACGCTGTCTGCGCCATCGGTGGACTCGAGCTTCACTTTGACGAGTTCGTGTTTGCTTGTCGGTACGTTTTTACCTACATAATCTGCGCGGATAGGGAGTTCGCGGTGTCCTCTGTCTATGAGCACCGCGTATTGAATGGAGGCAGGGCGACCCATATCAATAAGGGCATCGAGGGCGGCTCTAGCGGTGCGTCCGGTATAAAGTACATCGTCCGTTAAAATAATGCGCATTCCTGCGATGTCAAAATCCACTTCGGTTTTTTTGACGACGGGTTGCAAGGCAATCTCAGTTAAATCGTCGCGGTAGAGCGTAATATCTAGTTTGCCGACAGGTGGGGTTGTTTTCTCGAAACCACCAATGAGTTTTGCGAGCGTTTCTGCAATCGGTACACCGCGTGTGTGAACACCGACGAGCGCCAAGTTTTCTGCACCTTTATTGCGCTCGATGATTTCATGGGCAATGCGGGTGAGGGCGCGCCCCATATCGGAGGCAGTCATAAGAACGGCTTTATATTTGGGAGTCATGGGGTACTTGCCTCCTGAAAGATAAAAAAAGAACGAGCACGTCGCTCGTTCTGGCAAAAAAATAACGACGCTAGCGTTTGCGTCGTGAGCTGATAGTAAAGCACGGTTTTCTCCTTTCCGCTCTCACAGGAGCAAGTTAAAGGTTCTAACTAAAAAAAGTGTACACTGAGTTTGCCAGAGAATCAAGAGCTAAAAAAGCCACAGTAGGGTTTTAGAAGCTCGAGAGAGTGTGTTGTAGAATCAAACCCGCTGATCATGCTGCCCTTTACAAGCTATCAAAAAATTGCCGAAACAACACAAGATTGGCAACTCGAGCACCCCAAGCAACTGAACAAAGTGTCCTGGTGTGTCACCGAGAAAGTTCACGGGGCTAACTTTTGTTTGATTCAATCGAAAAACAAGTTACAAGCGGCCAAGCGCAAGGCTGTTCTAAGTGAAGGGGAAGAGTTTTTTGGCTATCAGAGAATTAAAGAGCATTTGGCAACACCATTAAAAGAACTGTTCGGTTTGCTTGAATCTCAAACGTCATTTACGCATCTCTATGTCTTTGGTGGTGCGTGTCCGCATCCTGATGTAAAGCCTATGTCCAGTATTCAGGTTGTGCAAACAGGTGTTTATTACACGCCCACCCTTGCTTTTATTGCATTTGATTTAGCTGTCAGTAATGGGTCAGAAATTAAATATTGGGATTATGAAAATGTGATAGAGCTTTTTAAGCAGGTGAATCTTTTTTATGCTGAACCGCTTTTTGTGGGTTTATTGACAGAAGCCCTCGAGTTCAATGAGCGATTTAACACTACGATCCCTAGACGCTTAGGATTGCCTGAGCTAACTAACAACTTTGCAGAAGGTGTTGTTATCAAACCTATGCAAGAGACTTTGGTCAAGACTAGTAAAGGCTTTACTCGCCCAATTTTAAAAAAGAAAATAGCAGAATTTGCTGAAGATGAACGGTTTCACCAAGCAGAAAAACAAAAGCCTCAGGTGCATAAGGTACACGTGCTGAATATACTCGAGTATGAGTTTTATCAACTTGTAAATGTTAACCGTGTACAAAGTGCAATATTTAAAGTGGGTGAACTTAAAACACACGAGAAAGAAATAAAACGACTTATCGCTGAGGATGTTTGGGAAAGCCTGAGCGATAAGTATGGTGACAAAGTCAAAGATTTATGCTCTGAAGACAGGGATTTACTCGAGCTAATCTTGCAGGAATTAGTAGATGAAGCAGTGAGGTCTCGAGAGGATTTCTTATAAGATGTGGTCAATATAAATAGTATTGTGAGCCTCGTCTAAATATGGGAAATCAGTATTTTGAAGTTGCTTCGTAAGCACGTTAGTGGGAACGGCATGTTGGCGTTGGCGATTGCGCTGCTCAATGAGACTTTCGGGTAGATGAAATACAGCCAGACTTACGAAGGCTTTATAATCAAAGCCGAGCTGTAAAACAATGCTGCGGTGAGTTCTGAAAAGACTTGTTGCATCCCAAATCACGTCTTCATGCTTGCGAAGATGTGCCTTGAGTTGTTCCCTGGCAGCTTGTACCACTTGCCCATTCATGGATTGGTCGTCACGTTTACCACTGAGTTCTTCGCGCAGGTCATCGAGGGAGATAACTTTGTACTCAGGAAAGTTTTTGTTAATCCAGGTACTCTTGCCCGAGCCACTCGGCCCACATGTGACGATAAGGTGGGAGAAGCCGTCGCGGTATTCATAAGAACGCGCAATGGCTTCGTGTGGGGTAAAGATAAGCCCAGCTTCAGCGTCACGAATAGCGTTGGCAATAACGAGTTCTTTGGTCTGTTCGTTTAAGTCACACAGTTCTGTTTGTAAAAATGATCGCCACTCGCTGTAAGGATCTGTCACTCCCCAAGCCTTTGATTCTTCTGCATAGAGTTTGAACAACTCGAGCAGCTCCAGTTGCTCATCCAAGTCAGGACAGATTCTACCACAAAGGTCAGCTTGCTCTAAAAAGTAAACCAACTCTAAATCAACGAGTCTAGCGAGTGCCCGGTAACCCCTCTCAGGCTGTTCGCGTTTCACGAGCTTTTTAGGATCATGATGATGTCCCACTAAGGCCATCACTGCACGCGCTAAAACAGGGGAGAGACCAAGCTCGAGCAGCGTGTAAGCAAGATAGGATCGCCCTTTGTCTGCGTGACCAGGCGAGGTAATACGTTCACGTCCATCACGAATTTCAACTCGTGAGGTCATAGGTTTGGCAATGTCATGAAAGAGTGCGCCGAGAATAAGCGTCAAACGCTTTTCTTTTGATAAATATTTTGCGCTTGTCTCGAGCAGTTTATACACTTGCGCTAAAACCATCTCCGTATGAACGAACACATCACCTTCGGCGTGCCAAATGGCATCCTGGGGTGTATCTTTCAAGCGGTGAAGTAAATCAAAAACATGCCCGAAAGCTGCGACAAAGTGCTCGAGCGTCGGCGTTGCCCCGTTGAGCGTTTGCTCTAAAAGAGGGTGGAGTTGTAGGGAGGTAGATTTCATCTTTGTTTCCTTGGGTAATTATGTTGGTAGTAATCAGCCGTCAGCTATCAGTTAAAGATTTTTGTTGTTGATAGCTGACGGTTGTTGACTGGCGAAGTTCATCAGTTACTATTCACTGACGAGCCCATTCGGGATAACCTCAGAATGCATCCAATGCTGATCGGTTTGCACGTGGTTTTTGCGTACCCACTTGGCGACGTGTTTTTGAAAATCCACGTAAGCAAAGCTTTCCGTATTGCGAACGACGTAGCCTTCTTGAGTCTCGAGGTTTAACGTGATGGCATGAATGTTGGACTCATACCATTGTCCCTGATAAAGAATGGGGGGAAGCTCGAGTCCTAATAACTCAGCCCACTCTTTCGTTTCTTGCCAGGATAGGCAGACATTTTTTTCGTTCCAAATCGAAAAGATGTAGAAGTAGCTTTTCAAGGTTTCATAAGAGATGGAGTGGCGGGCATACATGTTTTCACCGCAGAGTCGCCAGCCCGCTGGAATAAGGTGAGCAATGGTGCCGTGAAAGGCTTTGACCCAAGTTCTCGAAGGATGCTGCCTTGAATCCAAGGAGCGGGCATGGATGTGGTCTGAGTACATACTGGTGTTTTCACCGTCTAATTTTTCTGTAACGATAACCTCTTGTCCTTCAAACATAAAACTATCAGAAAGCAAAAGGTCATCTTCACTGACGCCAGGTGACCAAGGTAAGTGCGGAGTGCGTGGATATTTGTAATACGACGTAGACATAGGCAGTCCTTACTAACTATCTATCCTAAAATTCAAATCACACCCTTTTTAGAAAACAAATGGGTTTATGTTTAGAATAGAGTCTAAATGAACAAGAAACAATCTGTCTCGAAAAAATTGTGGATAAATAGATTAATGACGACCAAGCTTAGCTTGGCTAGAACCCTAAATAGGGGTAGTGTTACATCGTAAACCCGCGCATAAAGCACCTTTAGCTATTGTGGGGTAAAGATGAAGGCATGTCAAGTACAATAATTGACATGGAAGACTGGCAGCTAAGAGAAATGAAAGTCTTACAAAAGAAATACGGTGAAGTTGCACCTCCCTGGACGATTTTCCCTGACGAACACCCCTACAGTCTTTGTTGGCGTATGGGCACGGGCGAAGGTCACGTCATGGTTTGGAGTGCTTGGTGGCAAACACAGCGATGGAATGAAGAGGAGAGAATTGATGGCCACCACTGCCACGATGGCCTTTGTGGATGATCGAAACTGTCTGGGATATTTCGTCCCTCTTACCAGGATGAATTTGATTACTCACCTTATTTTGAGCAGAGAGAAAAACTGGGTTTCGGCAGCCAAGAAGCTTATGAAGCAGATTCGAATGACTTTGAATAGGTTTGGGTTATGTTAGGCTAATTCATGCCAACAGAGATTTGCAGTTACCGCCTCAATTTACGTGGCAAGCCCATCGGTAGTTATGTGATGAGCAGCAGCGTGCGCGGACGGCTTATTTTTCTAGAATCCAAGCTTGTTTTGCAAGGCTCGCTGGGGAATGTTTCGGTGACACAGCGCAGCAAGTTTAATAGGCTCGAGCAGCACAGCGTATCTTTTTTTGAAGAAACGGTAACACGTGGCGAGACGCGCCAGTTTTCGGTTCAGTTTGACAGAGAAACAGGTGTCGTTCGGGCTAACAAAAATGGGGATGTTGCCGAGATTCCTTACACACGTTCCTTTCTCGATCCGCTCTCCTTGCTGTACCGTATTCGCTTGCTCGAGGACGCTGCACCCGAAGGTGAACGATTGCAAGTGCGTGCGCCGATGATTGGCAAAGATGTGATTGTCGAACGTATTCAGACCACCTCCCTTACCACAGCACTTGGTAAACGTGATGCCTATGAATATCAGCTTTATCCGGGTGGAAGCTATGTTTATGTAGATGTTGCTGCGCCGCATCACCTCCTAATGCTCAGTCAGCACGTGGATGGGCAACTGATAGACGCGCTCATTGTGCGAGTAGACGAAGAAGCAGATGCGCTTCGAGACGAACGCCGTAACCGCCAACAAGGTCGCAGACGCAGACCGAGACCACAGGGGCAGAGGCAACAAAGACGAAATAATTAACAAATACACTCAGGGACAGGAGACAGGGGAAACTTCTCTTGTCTCACGTCCCTCATCTAGGCTTTCTATATTAACCAAGAACGCGCTAACGCGGCCATCCCTAAAAATGCGGCATAGCCAACAGTGTCCGTAACGGTTGTTAGCAAAATATTTGATGATTGCGCGGGGTCTTGACCGAAGCGTTGCATCAAGATAGGGATGCCCGCACCTGCGATACCTGCCGACACGAGATTTGTAATCATCGCCAGAAAAATCACGATGCCTAAGGCGGGTTTACCTGTAAACAGCGCAGCGATTGCACCTGCCAGCAGTCCCATCAGTACACCATTGATAAGCCCGACGCTCGCTTCCTTGAACAGAACACGGCGTGGTTGTTTAGGGTCTATCTCTTCGAGCGCGAGCGAGCGCAATGTTACCGCCAAGGCTTGCGCTCCCGAGTTGCCACCTTGCCCCGCAACAATGGGCATAAACGTTGCCAAAATAGTGATTTGTGCAATCACATCATCAAAGAGTGCAACAACGAGACTTGCTAGAAAGGCCGTACCGAGATTGACAGTAAGCCAAGGAAAACGCTTGCGAATGGAAAACCACGCTGTTGAAGAAGCACTTTCGTCTTCACCCGCACCGAACATTTTTTGTGCGTCCTCGAAGCCTTCTTCTTGAAGTTCACTGACAAGCTGAGTTGCAGAAATCACGCCTTTGAGTTGTTCATCATCGTTGACAACAGGCGCAGCGAGGAGGCGACGTTCTTGCAACAAGTCAGCAACATCTACAAGTGGAGAAGAGGTATAAACGCGCACGACGTTTTTCACCATGATGTCGCGCAGAAGTTTATAAGAAGGCGATAACACTAAATCACGCATCATCAGTACGCCCGTAAGCTGCTCGGCATCATTCAAAACATACACGTAGTTCACATTCTGCCCGACCAAGGCCATGCGGCGCAGCCTCGTCATGGCATCGGCAACGGTGGCACCTTCGCGCAAACTTACAAATTCTGGTGACATGACGCTGCCAGCAGTATCTTCCTCATAGTCGTAGAGTTCTTCAATTTCTTCGGCGTGCAAATCAGAAAGTTCTTCTAAAAGTTCTTCTTTATCTTTTTCAGGAAAATACTCGAGCAAATCTGCCGTGACTTCAGAGGGCAGTTCTTTGACGATATCGGTACTTTCTTCGGTGGGAGCCTCGAGCAAAACCCTTGCGGCATATTCAGGATTAAAGCCCTCCAATACCGCAGGCCTTAGCGAGTCATCAAAAAGTCTTAGAGCTTCCCAAGCCTCTAGGGGCTCGAGTCGCTCTAGGACACGGGCGGCGTCGTGCGGATGGCTCTCGACGAGAGCATGGGCGAGAGCCACTGTAACTTCAGTGTTGGCGAGGAGCGTTACCATACGTCTATTGTGACTTATTTTGTATGCGATATTATCGAGATTGTTCCACTGCGTCTCGCGTTCTTTATAAACTTAGGAACGAAACCAAGGAGGAAACGATGAAAATCTTCCGTCAACATTTTTGCATCTTGCTGTTTACCGTCGTGCTGACAAACGTTCAAGCTCAAGACCTAAGTTTGTCTTTTCCAGAAAAAGAGTTTGCAACACCCGAAGCAGCCCTTCAACATGTGGTAGACAGTATTGCTAAACATGATGCCATAGCTGCTCTAGAGGCATTTGCAATTAATCCACAGGCGGAAAAGTTTGACTTTGCTGCCATGAGCAAACGTCTCGGAGCTATGCAAATGGCTCAATTGCTTTCGCCTTCGGAGTACCCGATGTATGTGGAGCTTAACCGTTTAGAACTTGCCTCGAGGTACGCCGTGCAGATCAAACTTTTTTCATATAGTCTCCTTGTACAAACTGTAGAGCCGCTCGAGAACTTTGACCCGTACCAAAATATTCGTGTTACGGAAGACTCCAGCCTCGCTCGTACCTTCGTGACCGAAGCTAATCCAGAAAAACTTAAGAGTCTAACCATGCGTAAGCTGTTTAAGATAACGGCTACCTCAGACAAGATGCTCGAGGCTTGGCAATCCCAGACGAAACCTATTGGGGCGGATGAGATAACAGAGTTCGTTGTTTTGTATGAACTTGGTAGCCATGTTTATTTAGGGGGTGCCAGAGTTTTACGTTTTGGGAGGAGTTGGAAACTGGACGGATTAAATTCGGCAATCGCGGGTATAGAGGCTGGAGGCAGCGCGACGCTAACGACTCAAGCAGACTTTGAGCTACTGATTGATAAACTAGAAAACAATGACAATTGGGGACTCGAGGAACTTCAATAGCTTTCTTTTGAACACGGTAAAGCCCTAAAACCAGTTATACTTTTACGGTTTGGAGGAAGGGTTGCAAATCGTTAAGGAAGCGAAAGTGGCTAATGTTACAAAAGCCTAGTCTTTAATCTTCAACCTTATAATCACCTTATGTCTGGCAAAATTGGTTACATCAGTTTGGGTTGTCCTAAAGCTTTGGTAGATAGCGAGCGCATCCTCACGCAGCTTCGCGCGGAGGGTTATAGCGTCGTGCCGAGTTATGAAGAGGCCGATGTCGTGGTTGTGAATACCTGTGGGTTTATTACACCCGCCATCGAAGAGTCCTTAAGTGCGATTGGGGAAGCCCTCGAGCATAACGGCAAAGTGATTGTGACAGGTTGTCTCGGGGAAAAACCTAAAACCATTAAAGAACGTCATCCAAGCGTTTTAGCAGTTACAGGTCACGCTGATGTTGAAGGTGTCATGAACGCCGTTCACGATATTTTGCCACGAGACGACAATCCTTTTACTTCACTCGTGCCACCGCAAGGCATTAAGCTTACGCCAAAGCACTATAGTTACTTAAAAATTGCCGAAGGCTGCAATCACAAATGCAGCTTTTGCATTATCCCGCAAATGCGTGGTTTGCAAGTCTCGAGAGACGTTGGCGAGGTTCTTTACGAAGCTTATAAACTCGTGGCGACAGGAACAAAGGAACTGCTTGTCATTGCGCAAGATAGCAGCGCATACGGCGTAGATATTCGCTACCGCGACAGCGAGTTTCAAGGTAAAAACATCAAGGCGCACTTGGTACCCTTCGTGAACGAACTCTCTTCGTTTGGCGCGTGGGTGCGTTTGCACTATATTTATCCGTATCCGCACGTGCGCGACCTTATTCCCCTGATGGCAGAAGGAAAACTTTTGCCTTATCTGGACGTTCCCCTGCAACACGTAAGTCCCAACGTGCTTAGAACGATGCGCCGCCCAGGTGGTGCGGAGAGTCATCTTAAAACGATTCAGGAGTGGCGCAGTATTTGCCCTGAGTTAGCGATTCGCTCAACATTTATTGTGGGTTTTCCTGGTGAAACTGAAGAAGATTTTGAACTGCTGCTCGAGTTTTTGCAAGAAGCGCAGCTTGACCGCGTGGGTGCATTCCCTTACAGCGAAGTACCTGGCGCAACTGCGAATGATTTATCCAATCATTTACCTGAAGAAGTAAAACAAGAAC
>JBOFGY010000253.1:0-29940 GCA_051649365.1 Trueperaceae bacterium | reverse complement strand
GGTGCGAAGCCGTAGTGAAAGCGGGTTTTGTGCGTCATGGTGATTTGGTTGTAGTTTTGTGAGAAAGGTGGGTTAGCTAGCACTCGGTCAAAGGTTTGTAAGGACGAACCACCCTTGAGGTGCAGGGGTTCTTGCAAGGTGTCGCCATATTCAATACTCGCAGCAGCCAGGTTATGCAAAATCATATTCATCATACAAATTGCCCAGGTTTTCGGGTTGGATTCTTGCCCAAAGAGTCCTAGTGTCAGTGGGTCATCCCCTTGTTCTTCTACGTACTGTGCGGACTGGATGAGCATTCCACCCGAGCCAACTGTCGGGTCATAGACAGACATATTTTGCTGCGGTTTAACGAGCCGAACCATAAGCCGCACGACTTCGGGTGGTGTATAGAACTCGCCGCCTTTTTTGCCCGCACTGTCTGCAAAATACTTGATAAGGTACTCGTAAGCCGCGCCGAGTAAGTCAGGAAATTCAAAATCATCGTTGGCAAGGCTAATCGTATTGAAGTGGTTAATCAGGTCTTTGAGGCTGGCATCAGGTACGACACGCTTGTTGCCACTGGCGGCGTTAAAGTTAATGTTGTCCTTGAGCACACCCTCGAGGACTTCGGGATTGGCGGTCTCGAGTGCGCCGACAGCAATGTTGAGCTGATTACCAATATCTGACTGTAAATGTTTGAGAACGTCCCAGCGTGCCTTTTCAGGAACAAAAAAGGTGTCACCGTAGGAGGCGGGGGTCTCGAGGAGTTCAGCCACCATCTCTTCATCTAAGTGTTTATAGTCGCGCCTGACCAGTTCGCGCTTGGCCCCAAACTGGTCGGACATGCGTTTTAGGAAGAGCATTCCGAAGATGTACTCTTTGAAGTCATTAGCATCCATCTTGCCGCGCAGGATGTCGGCAGCTTTGAGAAGGAAACTTTCTAGTTGTGGGAGCGTTAGCTTGTCACGCTGCATGATGTTGGTAGCCCTTTCAAAAACACGCCCTAAAGACTACCATCCTCGAGGCTCTTATTCCATTGAACCAAAACCTATTACTCTTTGAAATACCCCAGCACCTCGAGCAACAACCGCCCCTTCACACTTGGCAACACATAGCCTTCGCCCGTCTTCTCCAAAGTAGTCCCTTGAAAAAGCTGCACCTGACTTCCTGCAGGCAAATTTTCAATAACGAGCGTCTCGCCCCCAAAGCTCGAGCCCTCTTCAATCACATCTACCTCGAGCAATCTGGCAACACCACGAGTGGATAACGTGACAAATCTATACTGTCGTCAAGTACGTGACTGTCGTAGTGGGCTTCGCTAAAGGCAAGCACGGCACCCTCTTCAGCCAATGACGTTTGATATTCCGGCAGCGTTGGATGACCGGCTAAAAAGATACCGAGTTCGGGTAGACCAACAGAGCCTTCATAAAAGGCTTCGGCTCGAGCAACTTGTTTGTAAACACTGCCGATAAGTTCGTAGGCAGCAGGCTCGAGCGTACCGCGTGGCGGCAATTGGTCGCCAACGCTATTCGCACCACCTCATGCCTGGCTGCGAAAACATTCGTACTCGAGAGCGGCTTGGGGTTTGATACCACCAAAGTCTCCCCACATGCGCTGAAAACGTCCGGTCATACCAAGCCAAGGCATCCCATGCGCTTCCGCGTGACGCGCTAAACGCGGAAAATGCTGATAGCCCCAAAAGCCTGAAGGCAATGATTCAATTTCCCAATGCGTTGCTTGCGGTAGTAATGGCTGAGCATTCCACTGTGCTTCGACGCTAGTGCGGGCCTGTCTCCATTAAGAAACAGTTTTGCGCCGGGTTGAAGCGTGGTGAGGACTCCTGAAAGACGTTTAGCGAGTTGCTCTCGGCTCCATTTCTCAAGCTTCCAATTGTGTTCTGCGGTGTTCTGGCTCCAGCCCATAGTGTGACTGCAGGTATCACAAAAACAACTGTTGTTATGCATGAAAACAATATCAATAAAAAGTCCGTCCACTTTATAGCGGGTCGCAAGTTCACGAACATGGTCTTCCAAATAAGCTACATATTGGGGGTTATTAAAGCATAAAAAGTGCTACTTATCTGGATTGATAACTCCGGGCGGTGGGGGCTCGAGCCGAGCAAAGCTGCCATCATAGGTGACTTGTCGCCATTCGGGATGATCGAAGGCGAGTTTTTCTTCCCAAGACACCGTCGTGTAAATCGGTGCAGCAATGCCCCTATCGTGCAAAGCAGTAATTCATCTCTCCAACGAGGTCGCGTCCGTTTAGGGCAGGATGTGGCGTGCCCAGGGTAGTCGGAAAATAACTCATGCCGTGATGGCACTTTGCAAAAATCGTGACCGAATTGACGCAAGAACCTTTCATTGTGTCGGCAAAAACATCAATATTAAACTCACTGAGTAAATCGGGGATGTAGGGCGAGGTATGAAAGTCCAGATGGACTTGTCTCGTAGGTAAATGTACTTTGCGAGCCACGTCGGAACTCTTTCTATTGCTTTGTGTTACTGATAACATCTTGTCACAACATTGAGGAGTATGTCAACGGCTACTGTTTAACACTAGTTTAATATAAGTTTGGATTTATGAATGAGTTAGCAATTTCGAACCATCAGCTATCAGCCGTCAGTTTTTGGTTTTACTGATAACTCATACTGATGGCTTCTTAAAGCTGGCGTTAAAACTTACTTATAGGAAGCTCTGAACTTAGATCAGTTTAGGTTTCAGCCTCGAGCCTCATAAGTTGCCACAATGCCGCTACATCTTCCCTCTGTGTGAGCAACGACCCTACCGAAACGCGCACCATCCAGCAACCTTTGAGTTTGGCGGGTGTTACATATGCCTGCCCTGAGGTGTTAAGGCGGTTTACCCACTCGAGCGTCCAGTCATCGTTTTGTTGTTCTGTTAAACCTGGCTTGTCATAGCGCAGGCAAACCGTTTGGAGTTGCACGGGTGCAACCACCTTCCAGTTTGGCACCGCGCGAACTTGCGTTTCCAACCACTTTGCATTTTCTAAATCGCGTCGCAAACGTTGTCGTAACCCTTCAGCTCCTTCACTCTTGAGCAAAAACCAAAGCTTCAGAGCGCGAAATCTGCGACCCAGTGGAATGCCCCAATCACGGTAATTCGTGGCTTGGCCATCCGCAGAGGTTTGCAGATAACTTGGATTAGTAGACATGACACGAATTAAATGCTCGTAGTACGGCGTGTAAAAGAGCGTGCAGTCAAACACGGCACCGAGCCATTTATGCGGATTGAGCACCACCGAGTGGGACTGTTCTACACCTTGCCACAAATGACGACACTCGGGCAGCAACATGGCCGAGCCGGCCATTGCTGCGTCTACGTGTAGCCAGAGGTTGTGCTCTTTTGCTAAACGCGCCATCGCAGCAACATTGTCAAACGCTGTTGTCGCTGTCGTACCTGTGGCGGCGACGAGTGCACAGGGCTGAAGACCTTTGGCAAGATCATCTTTGATGAACCCCTCGAGTACATCCATTCTAATCGCATGGTTTTCGTCGGTATCAATAAGTTGAAGATTATCCCGACCAAACCCTGCAAGGAGAGCAGCTTTTTCAACCGAGCTATGACTTTGCGACGATACGTACACTATTAAAGGTTTTTCTTGGGCTTGCAAGCCACCTTTTGCTTGTGAATGCTGCGTTGTCCATTCTCGAGCACAGATTAACGCAACAAGACTGGCAGTTGAAGCCGTGTCGTGAATCACACCCTTGAAGCTTTCAGGTAAAGCTAAAAGTTGTCGTAGCCACTCGGTAGTGACTTCCTCGAGTTCTGTTAAAGCAGGACTGGATTGCCAATTGAGGCCAAGCTGTCCTAAACCCGAACTCAGCAAATCGCCCAGCACCGACGATAATTCTGCGTTTGAGGGGAAATAACCAAAATAACGCGGGTGTTGAAAATGGCTTAAGCCTGGTTTAAGTTTTTCTAATTCCGCAACGACATTGGACATATCTTCAGGCCTTTCAGGTGCAGAAGAGGGGAAAAGCCCACGCACGTCACCAGGTTTCGCTTGCGACCACACTGGCAACTCCCGAATATTAGTGCGGTAATCCGCAATAAAATCAATAATCTCGTAACCGAGTTTTCTAAAATCATCTGGAGTCATAGGCTTAGTTATATCAAGCGATTAGGTATTAGGTGTTAGCTAAAACTCAAAGCTAAGGCTAAGAAGATGTTTAGCCCTCGCCTTTGCCTTCTGCCTTCGCCACTTCATAGTTGGTAGAAAACATCAAATTCGGCTTGATATTTAATATCTATTTTTGAGACATTTTCACCTTCGTTTAAGCCCTCCACCTCGTATACTTTCTAAGTGACTTTAACGACGCACGACACCACATTAGCTTACTTAACTCTCCTTTCTACTAAAGGACTCGGGCCGCGCAAAATAAAATTACTACTCGAGCACTTTGGCAGTAGCACCACTATTTTAGATGCAGATTCTCAAGCCCTCTCCGAAGTGGAAGGGTTTGGCACAGTCACCATTGGAGCTATACAAGAGGCCAAGAAAAAAGATTGGGCTGAGAAAGAATTGGGGCGAGCCGAGAAACTAAATATTGGACTCGTACACTTTGAAAGCGAAGCTTACCCACAAGCCCTCAAACAAATTTATGACCCTCCCCCACTCTTGTACGTACGTGGCACACTGCCCGCGAGTGAACGTGCCATTGGCATTGTCGGCACGAGAGATGCCAGTGATTACGCCATGAAATTTAGTGAGAGTTTAGCTCGAGAACTAGGGAGCGCAAACGTTACGGTTGTTTCAGGACTTGCACTTGGTATAGACAGTGCTGCGCATCGTGGTGCCATCAGTACAGAGCAAGGGCAAACGATTGCAGTGCTCGGCTCAGCCGTGAACGTCATCTATCCAAAGCAAAACGAAACGCTTGCCAAACACATTGAAGAAGGTCACGGCGCGGTTATCTCTGAATACCCAATTGGCACAGTCCCAACCGCAACAAATTTTCCAGGGCGAAACAGAATTATCAATGGTTTGTCTAAAGGTATTGTCGTGGTCGAAGCAGGTGAAAAATCAGGAGCACTCATTACTTCAGATTATGCCCTCGAGGAAGGTAGAACCGTTTTTGCTGTGCCTGGACGTGTTGGCGACACGAAAGCGAAAGGTACACTTGCACTTCTCAAACAAGGTGCTGTACTCGTACAAAGTGTTGACGATATCCTGAACGAGTTTGGCTGGATTTGTGGGGCAGCTTCAAAAAATACACCGAGCATCCCGCTTTCAGGTCTCGAGGAAAAGGTTTTCTCAGGTCTCAAAAAATTCGGCAATCCTTTACTCGATGATTTACTGGTTGCGACGGAACTGCCTGTGTCGGAACTTCTTAAAACCTTGACGTTGCTCGAGTTAAAAGGTGTGGTTAAACAGCTACCCGGTGGGCGATATACTGCTTTGTAGCACTTCAGCAGTTTAGCACTTCAGCAGTTTAGCACTTCAGCACTTCAGCTTTTAGCTCAAGGCTTATGCCGTTGCTTCGCACAGCTTGGCAAGTTAGAGATGCTTCGCCTTCTTCAAAATGACAGGCAGAAAAGGCGGGATTGCTTCGTAGCTGTGGTACGGCTTTGCTTTGTTAACTTCTGGTATTTGTCAAACGGAGACTCGCAATGACAGCAAATCATTCCGTCATTGCGAGCTTGGTCTTGGAGTGTGTTTCTAGGCAACTTAGCACATCGTTGACGCATCGGCGAAGCAATCGCTTTTAGAATAGCTTGAATGCTTTGTCCCAATGACTTCTAAAGATGTTTACCACTACAACCGCACTTGAGTTAAATGAGCCGTTTTAGTGTGTCATTGCTGCCATTTTGCCAAACAATTTTGCTGTTTATTTACATTATTGGTGCAGTTTACTGCTAACTGCGGTTGTAGTGATACCTGACTAGCTGACATGCTGAAGTGCTAATTAGCTAACCATCTTTCGAGAGCGCAAATAAGCCTCTGCCCACTGCCGTTTCACGGGTGGCCAACCTTGGTAAAGCTTGATAAACGCCGGTAAATCTTTTTGATAAAGTTGTGCGATGTCAAACGGCTTCACATTGATAAGCTGCACCTGACACAAAAGTTGCCATAGGACTTCTTGTTCTGGTGCGGGCAAGCCATGATGTGGATGAAGAAGTAAAATGATAAGTTCGGCGGATAAATCTTCGGGGCGAAGGCTCTTCGCAGAGACAAGAGCATTCATAAAGCTTTCAAACTCGAGCAATACATCTGGCAGTTTATTTCTGTAAAGACTCAACCGCTGTTTGCGTTGTGTTGGGGTGAGATTGGATAAAATGAGGGTAGGCTCGAGTGAAAAAAGAGCTTCAGCCAGAAGGGCATCATACTTCTGCTGTAACATTTTAGGCTGATGTTTATACCACTGGTCATCTACAACCACGAGATTGTCTTTCAAGAGCTTAGAAAGCATTTCATCTTCGCGCAGATAAAAGGTGTTTTTCTTGCGTCTTGGCATAGAACCTTTACCACGAACAATAAGATAAGCATCACCGTCATTTGGGCGCAACACAAAAATTCCATCAAAGGTCTTGGTGTAGAAGCTTGAGACATCACTCACGGTAAATGCTTTAGGCAACACGACGCGCGTGCGCAAATCTCCAAACGTTTTGGCACTCGCCATAATCTCTTGGCGCAACGACGCATCGGCCCAGGCCGTGTCTTCCTCTAAAAATCTTCGGACGAGTTCAGCTTGCGCGCTCAAGGTGCGCCCAAAGCTTCCCGCGCTCGTTTTTACCGTAACAGCTTGGAAATCCAGAACATCTTTTACCGCTGCGTAATGGTGCGGAGTATGATCGAGCTCGAGGCACAAGAACGCACTCCGCGTAATGTCAGCAATCTCTTTAGAAAAACTCGCAAAGTACCGCTGGAGCACGTATCTATCAAACGAAGTCCAGGGTGAAAGAAGCGGTTTGCTGCGTTGTTCTGGCGTTAGAATAATGGCAAGTGAACTCGCAGGCGTGTGCGAGAGATAATTTATATTTCCCTGCTCTTGGGCAACTTCAGGACTCCAACCCATCCCGTCCACATGAAACGTTTTTAGTTTTGTAGGTGGCAGCTCGAGTGACACGAGCGCGTCGTTATAGCGTTGCACGAGCGCGGGCAATGACACTTTGATGAGCTTATCGGCATAAAAAGGTGGCTGAGACATTAGCTAAAAATTTACCATATCCGTTCCTCAACTTTTCGCAGCAACACGTTTGGCCACTTCATCACGCATCAGCACGTCCTCGACCATTTTATCTATCTGTTGGTCTCGCGTTACTGAAGCAATACGCACCATATTGTCCAGATATTTTACGGCCTCTTGCAGGCGAATATCCCCGAAGGATAAGCCTTTCATATTGGTTTTCATAAGTTCAATCAGCATATTCTTTTTACTATCGTAGTCTTTCGCAAAAAACAGTGTTGGGTCGTTAAACCAATCGTGCGGAAATTCAAAATCCATCACGCGATTATTCACAGCCTGCTGAATATTGCGAACATCTCTCGAGGTAAAAAAAGGAAATGCAACATGAATCTCTTTATAGAGTTCAGCGAAAAAGCGGTGTTCTTTAGGGTCAAAGTATCCTCTCACCTTATCAAAAACTACACGAATCTTTTCTTCTTCGGGTTGGCTGCTTTCACTTACCAAAGCAGACACACTACTGAGTAGAGCCTGCGCGGCCAAGTAAGTGTATTCTTTCGGGTCCTTCATCGCAATAAACGCTGGATCAATGCTTTGATACTTACGCCACCACAAGTGGTCTTGGTCTAAAAAATCTTCCCATTTTTCCGCGCCGTCTATGGCAAACCTCGCCACAATACGTGACAACACAGCTTTATCAATTTGGTCAGGTAGGTTTGTAAAAATCTCAATGGCCGTGTTGCCATGATTCAGCGCGTAAGCACCTTCGGTGTAGCGCAAGAACACACCAATCACCTCACGCACACCCGCTGAGACACCCTGACGTGCGCGGTCTTCGAGATTATTTTCGCCGTCATCAATTGGCGCGTAAATAATTTTTGTCGTGTCGCGCAAGGGTTTCATCCAGGCCACCATACGCTCAGCTGAGCCACCTTGAAAGGTCGAGACAATCGTGTCGGGCATGGGCCAAAAGAGAAACGGAATGTTGAGGGTTTTGCAATAATCCGAGAGCATCGTGGCGGTGGCGGCAATTTGCAAGCTCTTCCCTGTTCCTGGTTTACCGTAACCCATACGCAAGGTAGGAAAGCCACCTAAATCATTAAAGGGATTACGTTTTGTGGCCACGTCATAGCAGAGTAACCGCTCGACAAGTCTGCGTGCGCTGTGTTTTGCTTCGCGGTTACCGACAATCGAGGCTAACTCGACGCGGTTAAACTCCAGGCTCGTTTCGCCACCGGCACTATCCACCTCGAAACCGTGAATGTGAAAGTCGTCTTGCTCGAGCTTGTACATCGGGGTCGTGAACGGTTCGGCATACTCGAGCGACGTTTCACGAATTTTAATTTCATCTACAACAGCTTGAAAATAAAGTTGTGTCATTTTGACAAAATCTAAATCTGTTTTAACTATGTCCGAATCCACATACATGCCGTAATAAAACAACATACATTGCAAGGCCCGCATGGGGTTTTGCAAGGAGGTTTCTGGCACACCCTGAAAATCTAGGGTGATGTTGCCAAGTTCCTCTGCTTTGTACGAAGCCAACTCTGCTATTACGTAGTACGCTGTCACAAACACACCTATCGCAGAAGCCGTCGTGTACTTGCCCCGAAATTCTGCTTTTTGTGCGTCTGCCAGCCCTCCACGCTGGTTCTGTTCGGTAAGTCTGTCTAAACCTGATGACTCTGTATAAAGCTTCGAGAGATACATTGCCATCTTCAAACCCTCACGCACAACTTGGAGGCAGTGATTTACATCAGAAGATAACAAGGCTTCATCCTGGCTTACCATGCGTGCGATTTTGAGAAGCGACACGCTCTCGGTACTCGTTGGCGAGAGCGAAGATTCACGGTAGGTCAGACCAGCACTTTCCTGTGGGGTCTTCCCACTCGTGATGCCTAGTTTAGGTTGCCACTCGACCTTAGCTAGAAGCGTATTGGCACGACTCGTAAATTCACTCAAAAACTCAGCTTTGATGGGTAGTGCGTCAGTCATTGGTTGACTCTCCTGTTGTTTATCTTCAGACTACGTATAAAGTATGAACTGTATAAAGTATGAACTTCGTTTGTTGTTAACTTTTGTTGGCCATGGGCTAATGCCACATTGCTGAATAATAAGTGTCACGCTCTCCAAATGATTAAGCTGAAGGTGGTTGATTGTAAATTTCACCATTTCTACCGTAAGTCAAAATTTGGGCGTGTTGCAGTTCGGGAACGTGCAACAGAATATCATCGATTAAATGCTGCGCCACACTGTGGGGCATGAGTACATAGGTATGAACCACCGACGCACGGCGGGCGTAAGCTTCGGGGTCAGTATCAGGTAAATAGAACACTTCACGCACATGACTCGTCTTGGTAATGCGCTGCTGTTTTGAAAAAACGATTTCTTCGGTGAAGCATAAAATGATGTCGTCGTCTTCCCCATACTGACCAAGCAACTCTAGCAACACTCTGGGCTTTAGCATTGCTTCTGGATTATCTTCCATTTGTTTTAATTCTTGTTTCAAAAGTAGCGATGTATAAAGCGGACCCAAACAAATTCGCTTTAGGATTTTAGGATGAATGCCCTCGAGCGCGTGGTCAATCGCCACCGCCAAAACACCCACATCGGGCACACGCGACCCTTCGGCCTGAATGACTTCTAAAAACTTGAGTTGATTGGGACCAGCTTTCTCGAGGGGTCGTTCACCTTTATCTTGGTCGAAAGTCAAAAGGTGAATATATGGGCGATTGGTGCGAAAGTCGTAGCAACTCCAGGTACAGCTATAACTGCGCAAGGTGCGTTTATTTTTACTGGGGCGTATCGCCAAGTCGTCAGCAACCATATTAAAAAGTAAAAAAAGCTTGTTATCCTCGAGCATATCCAAATAACTGCGCTCAGACAGTTGCCACAACAAATCTTCAGGCTCCGTATGCAATTTCATCATGTGGTCAAGCGCGCGTTGTTTGAGTTGCGTCTCAGGAGGTAAGTCTCGCAAGCGCGTGTCACGCTTCATAAAATCCACACCGAGATTACCGACATCTTGGGCGTTGGGAAAGCCAGATTCACTCAGGTCTACCCACAACATGCGGCGATGGGCCGGACTATGACTGTATTTCATCCGCAAGACTTTGACAGTAAAAAGAAGTCGCTCGAGGCTTTGCTTAATCGCTCTCGCCTCAAACGTATCACCACTGCCACGCCCCTCGTAGAGTCCTTGCATGAGTCCCCACGTCTTCGTCAAAATATTAAAATACTGTGCGTAGTCGTCCTGGCCTTGCAAAAATGCAAAGTCCGTCATGCTGCTCAGCCAGCTTGGTTGTTGCTGCGTATTACTCATATTGGTTTTTCACTACAAAGACACCAAGCCACAAAAAAGCAAGGCACAAATAAGGAATAGTAAAAACCCTTTATCAAACTTTGTTGCTTCACATTACTTCGCAACTTCGTTTGACTGCGTACCGGCGTCTTTGTATCTTTGTAGTACACAAATGTTCTAACCCTCTCCAGTAGAAGCTTCGCCTTCATAGTGGAAGAACGAACTCGCGGTGGGGTCTATACCATATTGCTCTTTGAACTTCTGAATCATCACAAGTTCGCGCTCGCGGATGCGCTGAATCGCTTCGGCTTGCGCGGCTCTCGCATTGGCAATATCGGCAATACGCTGTGGATGTTTTTCCATGCGCTTCATACGCAGTTCATCCGAAACGGCACCCGCACGGGCCATGTATTCGACATTCTTCTGGTCAACTTCCGCACCAAGATCATCAAGTTGTTTAGCAATATCTTGGTCAGCCATCGCCTTCATCGCTTCTAGACGTGAGCGGAAGGTAACAACGCGCTCTTCTGTATCCGAGCGCAAGGCAGTAATCCACATACGTTGGTTATCACGCAGTTTCATTTGAGTGCGTTCATGAACCTCGAGCTCAGCCGCAAATTTTTCTTTACTTTGAAAAAGTACAAAGGCAGTGTTGCGTTTACCTCGCAAGTCTTCGACCTCCGCGCGGAGGTCAGAGATTTCCTTCGTTTGGGCAGCGTGTTCTTGGGTGCCGTTAATAAGTGAGTTAAGGTTTTCTTCTTCGTTTTTAAGACGGGCTTCTGCATCATTGAGGCGTTGATCGAGTTCCTCGAGGGCTTTTGCAGATTGCTCTTTCACCTTAAAAGCATTTTGCTTTTTAAGACTGACGCTTTGCAGTTGTGCCTCGATTTGCGTCTTGCGGTTTTCCATGATGGTGATGGTTTTTTCTACACGCATCATAAATTCTTGCAAGCTTGTTTCAATATCCGCTTGCATGAGGCGTTGACGTGCCTGCTGCTTGACTTTGATTTTTGTTTCTTCTAAATCTTCTTGCGATTCACGTATTTCCGCTTCAGCATTAGCGATTGCACGTTGTTTAAAAAAACGACGCTGTTGCGCTTTGGCAAGTTTTTCTTGATCTTCTTTTAACTCTGCTTCAGCTTCGGCCACAAGACCTTGACCTTCTTTGGTGGGCTGGTTGAGTTCAGTGTATTCTTTGCCCATCTCCTCGAGCATGGCATTTAAACCGAGCACCGCTTGCGCCAAATCTTTTTCTTCTTGAGCAGCATCTTTGCGCAGCACTTCCAAGTTAGCCTCGAGAACTTTCATTCTAAGGTCGCGCTCGGGCTTGTCTTTAATTTTAGCCGCGTCATCCATCTGCTGCTCGAGCTCAGCAAAACGTGCTTCGACATCTTGCTTTTCTTGCGTGCGCAAAGAAAGCTTATCTACGGCTCCCTGAGTATCGCCAACAAGCTGCTGTAATAATTGATCACTATCAAACTGCGCCACTTTACGCCTCCTACAAACGTTGAAATGCACAACCGTTAGACAAACAAACCTTGGAATACACGGGACGGGGCAACCAAGGTATTAGCAACTAGGGTATTAGTGTATCCTAGAAGAGGCTAGTCAATACAAAAATCTCGATATATGAAATAGTTTACAAAGAAGCTGGTTGTTACTTTCAACCTTCCACTTTCTGCTTTCCTACTACGTTGTTGCTCAAGGGCAAGGTACAAACGAGGAGAGCCACCAGCACCAATGAAGCTCCAAACCAATCCAAGGAACGAAAGGATTCACCGAGCCATAAAAAGGCAAAAAAACTCGCAAAGACAGGCTCGAGGATAAACAGCAATGCCGCCAGATACGACGGCACCACGCGCTGCGCCCAGACTTGCAACACAGTAGGTACGGACATGCACAAAATAGAGAGATAAAGGATTCTCGTCCAAGCTGCCGAACTTAATGAGGTAACCTCGGGAAGCTGTGGCCAAGCCCAAAGCAATGTCACAACAGTCATCACGACAAACTGCATTTGTACAAGAGACAGCACCGAGGTTTTATTGGCAACTTCACTGGCATAAGCAATATACGCTCCAAAAAAGAGTGCAGCAACGACTGTCCACAGGTCGCCAGGGTTTACAGTTTGTTGACCAACCAAAGTCATGCAAGCTAAACCCAGCAAGGCAAGAAAGGTTGCAACATAAGCGCGTCTTGGCACAAAGTGTTTGAAAATCCAAGCACTGATAAGAGGGGCGGCAAGCGCACTAAGCGCAGTAATGAAAGCGGACTTAGAAGCGGTTGTGGTCGTGAGTCCAATCATTTGGGCGATAAAGCCACCTACTGCAAACACACCGAGTAGCAACCCTGGCTTTATGGCACTGCGCACTGGGCGAATCCAAAGGAGGCTAAGCAACCCTAGACTCGAGCGCAAAGCAACAAGCAGCGCAACAGGCACGGTATCCAAAATATTTTTAGTAATCGCAAAACTTGTTCCCCATATCAAGTTAATGGCAACCAGCGTAAGTACACCCCAGGTGAAAGACACAAATGCTATTCTGTCACGCTACGCTGTAACAGCGTGTGACAAAGCCATCAGTGTATACGTTTATTGACCCGCACATGAGGCATCTGCTTGAGCTGTAACCATCCCAAGCGGCGTACTTCTTTCAAAGACAACTATTTTCCGTTCCACAATGCGTGTGCCTTCGCCAAAATTCCCTGGCACTTCTTCATAAAATTTAGCTTCACCCACATACTGTATGGTCATAGGGATACTCTGACCTGCTGCCACTGTGCCTACTGCATTACCACTTCTAATTTTCAAATCCCCATATACACCACTTACTTGATAAACGATGTCACTCGAGCCTGTATTGACAAATTCAAAAGTACCCGTGCAATTTTCACCAGTTAAAAGCAAAGCATTTTCCGAGGTAGGTGTACCACCAATATGCAAAGGCGAATCATCTTCGGGGCAAGGCTTAAAACTTCCAAAAGGAACATAGCACCAACCTGGACTATTCGACCCGCTAGACACAAAATCAGGTACACTCGGGTCAGTTCCTGCAAAAACTTCATCTCCGTCATTTGCACCGTCTTTATCAGTGTCGTGAACATTGCCTTGTTTAATATCAATATCTACAGACAAACCCGTTTCACTATCTGTAGTACCTGCACCAACATTGTAAGCATTGGCAGCATTATTTTTTGGACATGTAAGCGTGAAACCAAAAAATTCATTTTGCTCACTCGCTGCATTCCAGGGTTTACCGTTAATTTTGGCATTGTAAACACGGATACCTGGAGCCTTTGTTGCAATAGCAGGTGCATCATAATCTCTCGCAGCGTTCACTTGTACAGACACTCGGTTATCTACACCACTTGCGTTAATACCTGGCACTACTTGATCAGGAAAAGGCCAATCCATACCCGAATATGTTCCGTCAGGATTATATTTCGGATTACCCTCATTTTCACCATCAACTTCGGCACCCCCTAATACAAGTGGTGCAGGTTTACCTGTAGCTGCATCAAGATTTGTCACACCCTTAAATGGATTTACCCAAGCCGTGCTGCCCACGGGTTCTATAGTTGCTCTAATTTTTCCATCAAGTAATTCTACGGTCATATTAACGTTATAGGGTGCAGTGTTCTGGTCTTCAGGAATAACATTACCTGAACCGTCCAGATTTCGCAGGCGATACGGGTGAGCGGTCACTGCTTCTTCAGGGATTAGGTCTGCTCCACCCACAAAACGATTTGTCATCATGTACCAACCTGTGTCTTGGTAGCCTAAACCTGCATCAAACGCTGAGGCATCGGGGCCGATATCTGATCCCCAACCTGTAATGAGGGCATAAAGTTCTTGGTCATCCCACACGTTTGAAATGTTTTTACCTGCTGGCAATTCAAAAGACGCTGTAACAACTTGTATAGGTTGCTCGGCTGTTCCTGGCTTAGAACCGAGCAAGTAAAATGTGCCGTGATCCTTATCATTATTTGGATTACTATCTTCTAGAGGGCAATCAAACGCCGCTTGTGCTTGAAACGTCGTTACACTACTTTGTGATGCGCGTGAGGGCATCACAACACTAGACGGGCGAGAAAATTCGTAGCCATTCCAAATTAAGTCCTTTTCTGCAACTAAACGTTTGTCGTCTTCGCTAAGCGACGAATAAACCTCGTTGTAGCGTTGCTGCATTTCTTCAGGAGTTATATCTGGCGGTGTATAAGTTGCTGGTGGATTTGTTGGTGGTGGTTCAGTTGTAGGATTAGTCGTACTACATCCAGCCAAAAGTAACAAAGCTAGCACAAGAAGCAACGGAAGTTTTCTATGCATCTCTTCTCCTAAAAAGCACAACCAACGATGTTGTAAATACAGGGGCATTCTTAGTTTAAGTCTCCCCAAGCACTCAAAGTAGCATAGGAGATTTTCCCTATTGTCGAAATCATCACAGTATTCAATTTGTATTACTTTGTTTGTCTAGCGTATCGTCTGACCTTCAAAGGTTCTTAGCCATACTTGTTCTCCCTCGAGAGTGTACTTGATTAAAAATGAAACCTGACCCACTAGTGGGTGAAATTGGAGCTCGAACACATCATCCAAATCTAAATAGCCTGTTAAGTAGACATATTCATCTTGAAACGTTATAGCGATCGGGCTATCAAATTTCTCTGTACCAAAATTGCCTGACCATATTTGTTTCCCCTCGATACTATATTTAGCAATAAATACATCAGAGGCACCTAATGACTCACCACCAATAATGCCATTACCAGCACCAACAACAATAATCTCGCCAGAATCATCTACAACTATATCTTTACCTACGTAACCTTCCTGAGCACCAAACTGTTTTATCCAATATTTATTCCCTTTATAGTTGTAATTAGCTAAAAAGGCATCTACACTTATATTTCTAGGAATTTCATAGTCTCTTTCACCCATGTCTTCATCACCCGTCGTACCTGTAATAAATACTTTATCTTCCCCCACACCCAACCCATGACCAGAATTATTCATAACAGCATCAAAAACTTCTATCCAGAGATGTCGTCCTTCTTTATCAAATCTAGCTATATAAGCATCTGAGCCTATAGGGTCTTTTGGGAATAACTTTTCAGAAGCCCACCCTGTTGTAAAGATGTTACCCCTAGCATCTACCTCAATATCACCAATACCAAGGTATCTATCCTCACTAACCTGCGATTCGCGGAACCATTGCACGTCACCCGCAGCGTTTATCTTAGTTAGAAAAATATAATCTTCCTCGAGACTTCTGTCTGGCCACAAAAGTTCTCCTTTTTCACTTGCCGTGCTGTAAGTATGCCCCGCTAATACAATGTCTTCCCCTGCCAAAGTTATCGCTGTTGCCGCGTCTCGTCGTGAGGTTCCAAACTGCCTTAGCCACACTTGCTCACCGCTTGCATCTATTTTGGCGACAAAGGCATCTGTCTTACCTTGGTTCTCACCATCTAAACTTGCTTCGGTTGTGCCAAAAATGTAGAGGTTCCCTGTGGAGGTTACACGCATGTTTACTACCTCTACTGCTTCGGGTGTTGCGATGGGTTTTAGCCATCGCTGTTCACCCTCTGCACTAAACTTTGTTAAATAAATACTTTTCTCAAAACGGTCATCATCACGGGCTTTTTTCCCAGGTTGTTCAGTAAGCACAAAACCTGCTACGTACACTTCACCAACATCATCTACAGCTACGGTTTGTCCTGAACTCAATATAACTGGAGCTGTAGCTTCTTGAGCAACACTATTCAAGGCAAAAGTAAGTGTAATAAAGCAAAAAAGAAGTTTGGTCATGCCACTATTTTAGCACTCTATGCACACCCAACCTTTATCACAATAGGGTATCAATCCTTCATGCTTCGAGAAAAATATGAGTCAACCTAAATTTTTACTACCAATGGCGCACGGTGCGCCATTGGTAGTATTGTTATTGTTCGTCTTAATCTAGGAGCGTTCAACGCTAATATTTACTCTTCCTCACTCGCCTCGAGTTCAATCGTCACGACATTACCAAACTCGTCTAAGGGCGCATCAAATTTTGCAGGGTCGCCCACAACCAACACCACAAAATCATCCGGACGAAGTTCTTGTTGCACAATGCTTTGCACGTCGTCTTTGGTCATGCTCTGCACACGCTCTAAATACGTTTCGTAGTAGCCAGGCTCGAGCCCCAACAGTTGCACGCGAGCCGCACGTTGCGTAATCGCCGCTACAGAAGTGAATCTAAACAGTGAGGCGTTCACAATCGAGCTGCGGCTGCGCTCGAGTTCTGTGTCGGTGATACCACTTTCTTGCAAACGTTTTGCTTCTGAAATTAACAGCCCGACAGTTTCGGCGGTTTTATCCACCCTCGTTGCTGCCGACATATAAAAAACACCTGGCTGACTAAAACCTTGGCTGAGGCCACTGCCTGTCGAATAAGCCAGCCCGCGCTTGGTACGAACTTCTAAAAAGAGACGACTCGAGAATCCACCTGCGCCCAAGATGTCATTAGCAACCGTGAGGTCGTTGTACTCAGGGCTGTACGCATAAACACTCGGATGACCGACCAAAATCACACTTTGCTCGAGTTCTTTAGGTACTAAATACACTGTAGGCTCAGGACGCAGATTAAATTCTGGAAGTTCAGGGTAATCAACCTCTTGACCTTCCCAACCTGCTAAGAGGGTTTCAATTTTTTCAATCATCTCGGCTGTATCAAAATCACCTGTGATGGCAACCGTCATAGCTTGCGGTTGGTAGTAGGTGCTATGAAACTCGGCTAAATCGTCTTGGGTAATAGCGTTAATTGTTTCTTCTGTTGCGTAGTAACCAAAGGGATGACCTGCAGCAATGCGTGAGAAAAATTCGCGCGAGGCAATCGCGCTGGGGTCATCGTTTTCGCGGCGGATGCCCTCGAGCAGCCCACCCCGCTCAACCTCGAGCCTGCGTTCATCAAAGGTTGGCCGTGTCATGGTGTCAAACCAGAGGGGCAATACATTGTCAATGGTTTCCGTCAAACTCGAAAAACCTACTGTCGCCAAATTTGTATCCGCCGAAGCCTCAATGCTTGCAGCTAAGGTCTCGAGTTGAATATCCATTTCATCTGGTGACAAGTCACCTGCACCACCTTCACGCAGCATCGTTGCGGTGAGTTCAGCTAAACCCACCTTGTCTTCAGGGTCAAGGAGTGCGCTCGCTTTGAAATAGGCAACACCACTAATGAGTGGTAATGAGCGATCTTCGGCGATGTAGAGGGTGATGCCATTGGGTAGTTTTAGGCGTGTGGGTTCAGGCGGCGTAAAGTCTACGTCGTCAAAGGTCATGTCTTTGGGGTCGGGCCAATCGGCGGGAGTGTCAGCAAAAGCGAGAGGAATGAGGAATGAGGAATGAAGAATGAGAAGGACGTAGTATAAATATCTTTTCACTTTATAGGTCATTATGGATAGCCTCCATTTATAGCGACGTTTACGGTGCAAACATCAGGAATGTGTAAAACTCAATATCTAACAACACGAATAACAACACACTTATTCTGTTGCACCTTTGGTTAACAGTGTACCCACGGTGCGGTTTTCAGGAACGAGGTAGTCTGTGGCGACACGCTGAATATCTTCGGGTGTAACTGCATCGTAAATATCGAGGTCACTGATGAGTTTTTCCCAACCACCGGCAAACAGTTCGTGATAGGCGAGGCTCGAGGCCAAACCACTCGGCGACTCGAGACTTCGCACGGTACCCGCACGCACTTGGTTTTTGACTTTCGCCAATTCCTCTGTACTAACAAGTTCTGTTTTGAGACGTTCGATTTCTTCGTAGATGGTTGCTTCTAAGGTTTCGGGTGTGGCAGGTTGTTGGGGCAGGGCGTAAACCAAAAACAAGTTATTAAATCGCGTGCCTGGATAAGCAGAGGTTGTAAACACACCCACAGCACTTTGGTCTCGCAAAATAAGACGCTGATATAAACGGCTCGTGCGGCCATTACTAAGCAGCGAGTCAACAAGGTCAAACACATACGCATCAGGGTTGGGATACGTGGGTTTGTGATAGCCAATCACAAGTTGGGGCTCGGCATTGTACTCGACGGTCACACGGCGTTCCTCGGTTTTTTCGGGCTCGACAGGAATACGTGGGCGCAAATCAGGTGCGCTTGGAATATCACCAAAGTATTTTTCAATAATAGGCAAATCGCGCTCGACATCTACATCCCCTACAAGCACGAGCACCGCACGGTTCGGGTGATAATACCGTTCAAAAAAAGCGAGAGCTGCACTTTTCGAGTACCCAGTAATTTCATCGTTGCTGCCAATGAGTGAACGTCCGTAAGGATGCACGTCAAACGCTTCATCGGTGAACGCCTCGAGCAAGAAACCTTGCGGATCATCTTCACTGCGTTGACGACGTTCTTCGCGCACCACATCACGCTCTTCGTAAAACTGGCGGAACACCGGGTTGCGTAATACGTCACCATAGATACGTGCATAAAGCTCGAGGCGGTTCGAGGGCAACTGCACCACGTAATCCGTGCGGTCGTAACCTGTCGAGGCATTAATAGCTACACCACCATTCACACCGAGTAAATCATCGAGAGCTGCAGGATCGGCAAGGTCTTGGGCTGCAGCACGTGCCGCCGCAAAACGCTCTTCTTGCGAGGCAATTTCTTCTTCGCTACCATTTTCGCGGAGATACTCGAGGGCAAGGCGTTCAATCTCGATTTGCTCGAGGGCTTTCTTCTCAGCTTCATAGTCAGTGGCACCAATCGTGCTCGTTCCCTTAAAAGCCATGTGCTCGACCATGTGGGCAATGCCCCCAAGACCGTTGGGCTCGTCGGCACCACCCACATCAAACATAAAGTTAAAGGCAATCGTTGGGGCAACGCCCTGCTCGACAAAGAGCACTCTCATGCCATTATCTAGGGTTACTTTGGTTACGCGGTCTGCTAAATCTTGAGCCTGCGTCAGGACACAACAACTTAAGACTAAAAGAACGACCCAGCTTCGTTTCATGCCATCACCTCATCAAAAGAATGTTAGTTTTGCAACCCGAGCTAAGTAACGTAAAACGTAAAATGTAAGACGTAAAAAGAGGTTCACTTCTCACGTTTCACCTCTTACCCATCAACAGTATAGAATCACAAATTTCAAACTCAGGCTACAGCACTACCTTACAGAGCTTCATGCTATGGAGTTTCGTTTCTCAAAGTCAAGGGTGTGCCTTACGCTTTGACGTTCAGTTTTTCGCAAAGTTTAATTTTCCGCTGCGCAAGACGTGAAGCGGTGCTACATTTCAATCATGACACCCTCGAGGCGTTTCGCCCTAAAACGCCTACTGTTCTTAGCTCGGGGCTTAGCTGTGTTGGGCTTAGCTTTGCTAGGTTTAGCTGTGTCGGGCTTGGCTTCCTCGCCCTGTAGCTTTACGGAGGCGCAAAGCTTTACGGAGGGTCAAAACATCCAACTAACCATACCCGACGCAAAAGACGTTACACCTGGGGACTTTGTAACGCTGGTGTTTCGCCTCAAGACCACAGAAAATAGCACCGTCGAGGCTAGGGCAAGCTCGAGTCTTGGCTGGCAAGTTTTAAGACAACCTGGAACACTCGAGCTCACCGCCAACACTCCCAAAACGCTTGCGGTTACGGTGAGTGTGCCTAAAGATGCGGGGGCAGGTTTGGTTGAAACTCTCACGTTGCAAGTCGGAAACGAAGTGCCCGCTAATGTAACCCTCAGGGTAAAAGAACAGCGCGATATTGCCTTGCAAATCCCCGCAGATTTAGTTCTCGGTCAAGAGGGTCTCACCGTGCTCCTCAGCAATAACGGCAACGTCACGGATGACCTAAAGCTCGAGCTTCAGTATGGTGGTGCCATTGCCGAAGTACGTGAGCTAAGTTTGGAGCCACAACGTGAACGTGAAGAACGCTTTACCCTAACGAGCGAAGGACTTTACCTCGTTATCTTGCGTAATCAACATGGGCTCGAGCTCAGCAGAGCCGTCAACGTGATTCGTTACGGCGTACCTGAGCCCAAGCCTTTCTTGCTCCTCGGCGACGCGCGGGCAAGTTTTGATACCGACCTCGAGTGGTTTACAAATCTCGCGCTCGGTGGTTCCCTTTCTGATGATTGGGTCATGGATAGTTATATTGAATTACCACGCTGGCGCAGAACCTTTGTCGCAGCTGACAGCAGGCTTTGGGGCGTAAGACTTGGCGAAGCCTCGCGTCGTCCCTTTCGTCTCCTCTTTCCAGTGCCATTTGGTTTTAGTGGTCGCACCTCATTTGAAAATGCGTCGTTGCTTGCTTCGCTTGGTTACGTGCGCAGTAGCGACGCAGGAACAGAATGGGGCGGCTACATTTTACCTGCCATTGAACTCAACAATGCACGTGTTTCCGTTGGCACGGGTATCAGTTCAGGACAACCCGTTTTTGGTGCCGCCTACGAATTTAAGTATCCTTCGCAAACCGAACTTGCTATTGCTCTGAGTTATTTAGAAGGCGGTTTTGATGCACTCGGTGAAGTTCGCATGCTAGGTTTGAATGACGTGACCCGCGCCGCCTCGAGTGAGACAAACAACCCAAGCTCGAGCAATGAAGCTTCTAGTGATAAAACTTCTAGTGAGGATATTGATAATGTTCCTAGTGAAGAGACTGCTACACCCGTTCGTCTTTCGGATGAACTTATCGGCAGCATCGAACTAAACAACCTTCTTAAGGACAACGCCACCTTTAGCGTGCGTGGCAGTTATAACTTCGAGACTTTTTTTGCGTACCTCGGTACGACGCTCGCTCTCAGCGACGCAGCGAGGAGTGACTGGACGCTCGGCATGAGTGACGTGATTCCGGCAGACTTACCCGGGGACGTAAGTTTTGGTGTGGGCTTAGGTTCGTTCTCGAGCTTTGCCCAAGTGCGCTACTTTGCAAATTTACCCAACGGTTGGCAAGCGAGCAATCAATTTGGTGTGATTTACAATAATAAAGGCTGGGGACTTACGCTCGATAGTCACTGGACAGCCCTGCAACAAAATTATCTTAGTATAGATGGACAATTTATCTTTTATGTTGATAGCCCGCTCGAGGGAACGCTTGGCACGAGAATTGAAATTCCCTTTGAAAGCATTCACGCGTATGGTGAACTCGAGTGGGATATTAGTGAGGAGAGTATTGGGCTCGTTTCAGGTTTAACCTTCGAGCGTGACATCTTTGGACTCGAGCTAAGCGGCGACCTTAACTACAACTATAGTGGCACGGCTGCGCCGTTTAATGCTGGGTTACGTTTACAGGGCAACTACCTTTTTAATCTCGAGGTTCCTGAACCTCTCGTGGAAAGTCTTGGCGGGCGCAATCTCGGACGCTTAAATGGTAGTGTTCGAGCTGGCAACATTGCCGTTGCGAATGTTCAGCTCAGTATTGAAAACCAGGGACAACGTGTTTATAAACTTCTCAGTGATGATACTGGAAACTTTAGCGTAGACTTACCACCTGGTGATTACACGCTAAAACTCGAGGAAAGCAGTTTGCCGATAACCTTTCGTTTACTGTCCACTACAGAGCAAAGCGTCGCACTCGAGCGGCAACGCACAACAGCTGTTTTCTTCGAAGCTGTGGCAAGTGCGGCACTGTCGGGAAAAATTTTAGAAGATGCGAATGCGGATGGTCTCGCCGATGAACCTAACAAAGGTGTCGCGGCCCAACTCGTCCTCACCGATAGCGAAGGATTAAAGCGCACTGTGCGTAGTTCAGACGATGGCACTTTTTTAGTGCGTAGTTTGCTGCCTGGTAAAGCACGTCTCAAACTCACAGACTTAAACCTCGGTAGTAAAGTCGTTGGCGTGGACGCACTCGAGCTAGAACTGAAAGCAGGCGAAGTTAGCAAAGCAAGTTTCACCGTACAACCCGCAAGTGCGAATAGTCAAACCTTTAGTAGCAGTGATTTACGCATTCGACGTGTACGTGTAGAAAGCGACAAAGTACCCGCAGGCACAGCCCCACTCGTTAGCGTCACGGTACAAGGCGAAGCGGAGAGCATGTTGCTGCAAGGTATGTCGGATACGGAGGCTCTAACTTTAACCTTTGATGGTAACGCCTGGACAGGGCGGCTACCGATTCCAGGAACAGCCACACCTGGTGTTTATAGCTTTACCGTTTTTGCAGAAAAAGACGGGAAACGCTCGAGTAAAAAAGGACAAGTCATTATCGAGAGTGAAGCTCCTGCATTAACCTTTGAGGTCTCGAGTCCTGTAGCTCCTAGTGAACGCGTGCAACTGAAACTCGAGAGCTACTTTGCAATAGCCGATGTCATAGTTAACAACGATTTAGGTTTAACATTTGAAACAATCAAAACATCCGACAACGAGCATGTATTAAGCGCAGTTATTCCAAAAAATACAAAAGATAATGTTTATACACTGAGCATCCTTGTGACTTCGGCAGAAGGGCAAGTATTTAGACAGGAGGCAACGTTTAGAGTATTAGTCCCTTAACGATTCACCAACACTTGATATCGCACCACAAACTGAAAATCTCCTACCTCTTCACTGCCATCTACAAACAAACTAAAATCTTCCGAGCGCAGTAACACTTCTGTGCTTGCTGTGGTCTTGCGCTCCAGACGCTGATTGTGAGCAACTTTGCCAAACAAGTACAGACGACTAAGCGTACTCGAGCCCACCGCACTGACATCAAGCACTTGCACATTCACACTGCACCCTTTGGGAAGATTACACAGGAGCTCGATAGCTTCAAAATTTGAAGATGTAGGCGGCAAGAGTGTTTTTGTTTGCACGGCCCGCACGTACTCGAGGGCATTCACACCCTCATAATCAAAAGTGAGCGTTGTTGTACTCGCTGGTTTTTTTAGGACGCGCACGCGTGCAACTTCTGGAATCACAAAGCGCAGTTTGTGTGTCACTGAACTTGGACCACGTGCAGAACTAAGCCTATAGGTCACCGACGTTTCGTAACTACCTGCACGCTCGAGTCCTGTAACGAGGAGGCGATACTCAATCGCAGTAAAAAGTTCTGCCTCTCCACCTGCATAAAGTGTTGTTGGCAACTGAGATAAGGGTGACCAATCCTGGGCAGTGATAACGGTGCCTTCTTTATTTACAAATGTGTAGCGGGCCTCGAGTTGTAAATCTGCATTGGGCAAATACGCAGCTCGCTGAACTTGCAGGGTTACATTTTGCGAGGCTGCATTTTGTGGGCTGCGATTATCGAGGCGCAGTTCAATCTTGTCATTCGAGCGCGTGGGCAAAAGATAGTTACACCCTGTACAAAAAAGTGCGTCTGTGTATTCGTTAGCTGTGGGAAGAAAAGCGGTGGAGCCCCTGGCAGTTAGAGTCGAGCGTTGGGCGTGAGAGAAGGTAAAGAGCAAAAAGCAAAAAGTAAGAAGACGAAGCAGTCGCCCTATACTTTTTTTTCTGGGAACATTCCAGAAAGAGATTGCTTTGCGGATGAAGTAATGCTGAGCTGAGTCAATGCTAAAAATACCTTTAATGGACGCTCGCAATGACGAGTAATAGTACAAACGGCGCACAGGTTTATCCTTCTTGAAATATTGCATCGTGCCTACTATTTTTACTCAATTTTGATAGGTAATTCTCCTACCAGTAAGCCCCTGCGGCTATCTTCGACAAGGGCGAGAGCTGTATAGAAACCTGACTCTATATTAGTTGGTAGCTCGAGCGTCACCTCACGCTCACTTTCGCATAGCACAGGCAAGTCAGGAATATCTAAAGCGTATTTTGTTTCTCCAGCCTCATCACGTAATTCGACTTGTCCACCCAAACGCATCACCGTGTTTCCTGTATTCGCAACCGCAAAGGTAACTGTTTTTTCGTCATTTTGAAAAAAGTCCACGAGTTCCGCGCTGTTATCTTCGGAATTTGATACTGTGACATAAATCGTCAAACCAATGCGCGTTGTAGTAATGACACCGATACCCTGTGTTTCTGTCGGTGGGGGTACGACAGTAAAGAACACCATCGCATGGTAGCTACCTGCCAAACTGGCATCCTCTGGCACCGTTACAGAGATACGAAAATCTCTGCCTTCGCTGCCAGCCAGCACGAAATCGGTGAGTTCAGGTTGTAACCAGTTCGCGCTGCTATACTCGAGCGAACCTGCGGGCAGGGTATTCAGTTCGCCCACGGGATCAAGGGTAAAATCACTCACCTCAACCTGAATTTGTTGCTCGCTCACAGCGTCCGTTAATAAGGTAATGGTTTCAGTAATCGTTTCGCCTGGCTCCACCGTTAAGTCCAAACGTGCGGGAGACAAACCAATATCGGCGGCAAAGGCTAGATTAAACCCTAGTAATAAAAAACCCAGTACAGCGAAAACCCTTTGCCTTAGTGATAATTTCATGGTTTGACTCCCTCTTCTCAACAGCTATCTAGCCACCATCATGTCAGGTCGGGAGCCTGAAGGCGGTTAAATTTTCCATATGACAACAGACAACAGATTTTTAACCATTGTCTGTCGTCCCCATTGTCTGTCGTCCATTGTCAAATTATTCTGCAGTGAACCACTCTGTGACGAGTTCGTCTAACGTGCCATCTTGTTTAAGCTGGTTGAGGGCATAATCAAACGCTTCGACATACTCCGAGCCTTCTTGAAACACAAAGCCGAGTGGGTCACCTGAAGTTAGGTCTTTAATGCCTACAACCAGTTGCCAGCATTTTCTTGAATCAACCCATCACCGGCGGTGTTGTCAATAAGAATGCCGTCAATATCCCCGAGCTAAGGCTGTGGCAGGAAAGGTGTCATAAAGGGCCACACGGTCACGTCCAAAAAGCTCAATACCAAGGTCAGCGTTCGTGGTGTTGGCAATGGTGCCAACCTTTGCACTCGAGTCTGCCTGCAGTTCCTCCAACGTCATCCCTTCATCTTCAGCACGTAAAACAATAGACTGGTTTACCGTCATAAACGGCTCGGTAAAATCCATCACTTCTTCACGTTCTGCGGTGATAGACGCGCCGCCCATTACCATGTCGTATTCACCGTTTTGCAAGGCGACAAAAATACCGTCCCAGGACGTATTCGTAAAAGTTGCACTGCAATGGACGAGTTCGCAAATAGCGTTCACCAAATCCACTTCAAAACCAATAATGCTGTCGGCGGACTCGTCTACAGATTCAAACGGTGGATAGGTCGCATCGGTAGCAACACTGAGTGTTGCGCCGCCGAGATCGGGAGCTTGGGCCAAACTAAAGGTTACAAGCAAAACAGCAAAGAGTGTGGCTAGTGTCTTCATTGTTCCTCCAAAACTTGAGGTGAGCCTCGAGGAAAGACAACAGCATGTTTGAGAAAACCATCAGCCTTATGCAGAGTTTAAACTAGCTGAATAAATTCACAAGTTTAGAGGCTAGCCATGCTCGAGGCAATTCTCTCCTGACCCTTCGGCATGACCGCCTCTGTTTGGTTTAGCTCGAGCACCTCACCTGTTGCTAAAACTTGAACCCGTACTTCTGGTGCAAGTTGAGCAACAGTCTCGACAAACTTTTCAGGATTGCGTTCATACTTAATAAGTGGCTGGCGATACCAGGCGGGTTTGTAGCGGTAGTGAATGGGAATAACTATCTTGGGTTTTAGAAGTGCAGTAAGTTGTGCTGCGTCCTCAGCGTTCATGACGACGCGCTTGTTACCAAGTGGACGAATGGTTAAACCGTTGATGGGTAAAAGTGCAACATCAATGTTTGGGAAACGTCTGGCCACTTCCTGAAATTCAGGAATGAGCAGCGTGTCACCGCCAAAAAACACGGTTGTGTTGCCATACTCGAGCACGTAAGTATTTTGCGGCACGCCCAGTTCCTCTTTATGTTTGGCAGGTGTTGCAGTTACGTTGACGGGGCCTAGCTGTGCAGTTTGCCAGGGCTCGAGACCCTTCACTTTCGTGAAACCAACATCAGTTGCGATGTTTTCAGAGCCTTTGCGAACAAGCATAGGCACTTGCTTATCCCCGTAAGCTGCAAACGTCTTCATATCAAAGTGGTCATAATCCTTGTGGCTGCTAAGGACACCGGTTAGGCGAGGCAAGTCTGCCAGGGCAATGCCCCCTGGCTCGCCCCAATGATGCCCGTAAAGCTGCGAGAACCAGGGATCGGTGAGAATAGCGTGGTCATCAAAGCTAAGGAGGACGCTCGAGTGAACCACGCGCACAATACGAAGGCGCGTCATGATTGTTCCTCCATGTGTTCTTGTGGTTCAGGCTTGGGAAAAAGTGCGGCGAAAAGCGCGAGGAAAAAGAAAAGCATCATCGTAAACTCCTTTATATGCAGAAATGTCTGCTAACAAGAAGTATGCGTTTTTCTTTTGTGGCTCTGCATTGACATACATCAAGAGCTTGATTTTTCTTTTGAATGAGTTGCTCCCACAGACCACGTAAATTTATTAAAACCAAAAGCCTTATCAATCTGCGAAATCTGTGAAATCTGTGGATAAAATTCTGAATCAGGAGCGCAACTCGCGGCGGACTCGAGACAAGGTTTCAGGGCTCATCCCTAGATAAGAGGCAATCATGTGTTGCGGTACGCGCTCCTCGACATCCTTAAATTCTGCTAGTGAAGGAAACGTTTGCTGAAAGCGAAGATAACGCTGCTTGGCATCATCAACAAGCAGCGTTATCTCGCGCTGCTCTTTGCGGATGTAAAGCCCTTGCGCCAGCAGGCGAAAGAGGCGTTGCCAAGCCAGGGAAGTCTCTGCTCTTTCTAAAAATGCTTCTGCCTTCCAGACCGATACCTGGGAGGGCTCGAGGGCTGCAATAAAAATGTCAGACGGTGTTTGCGTAACGAGGCTCGTGAACGCGGTACAAAAGGTTCCTTCAGGACTAAAGTCTTTGGTGTGTTCCTTGTTTTGTGTGAGCAAGTAATAGCGGAAAGCTCCCTCGTGGATGAAAAGAAGCTCTTGGCACACCTCACCTGCACGAATGAAGTCCTCACCTTTTGGGTAGCTGCGCTCCCTAGCGTCTTCACAAAATGAGGCGATGTCTGCTTCTGAAAGTGTAGTCAGGCTTTGAATAAAACTTTGGATTTGCTCTCTGTGCACTTCTTTCACAAAGTTATTGTGACATGAATAACTCAATGCACGATGATTGAAATAGTCTTTATAGAATGCACTCAGCGCACCGAAATAGTTTTAGTTCAAGTGAGATTGTTTGGTTTACCTTTCTCGAGAAAAGCAATATCATACCGTGGGGTAACGGAAGCCAAAAGCTCTTCACAGTAGCAGAACTTAATTTCTAAATCCCCGTATGCTAAACTCTCCTCATGATTCGCCAACTCGAGCCCACCGTTGTAACAACACCCAAAGGCGAAGAAGTCTTCATCCTCACTCTCACAAAAAGCGAATGGGAGGACCTGCGCTCACAAATTTCTCTAAAGCAAAAGGGTAAAAAACCGAAACTTCCTACACCTGTTAAGTTGGGGGGAGAACGTACAGCCGCCGATTATGTCCAAGCTGCCAGAGATTAAACCTCTTGTCTACTCTAAAATTCAAAACATACCCTTTTTAGACCTGTGCGGAACATTTGCTTCAAGCAAAACAAATAGGTTTATGTTTAGCCTAGAGTCTAAATCCGTTGCATACTTATAAACATCTGGTAACACATCGTAATTTCAAACCTTTACCCAACATAGATTCAAAACTATTCCTGTGATTTAACAAATGAAAGAAAAGGCGCACAAAGCCCACTCTTTCAGCACATTTTTTGATTGACACCCCTTTATAAGCAAAGCTATAATGCCCCCTACACCATCTAGCCAGAGATGGCGTTCCTCAACAATTTGCATACCGCCGTGAATACATACACAGTGAATACAGGCACAGTGGATACAGGCACGGTTATACGATTTAAGTAACTTTTTCTATTTCTGGCTAGCTCAAAGCGAGGCGCAATGAAGAATCCAACTTACTCTGATTACAACTCTCTCGCCTGGCACACCGAGCGCGATGCTTGTGGTGTTGGCTTTGTCGCTGACATGTACGGGCGCAAGACGCACAAAACGCTTCAGCAAGCGATTACGGCCCTGTGCAACCTGCGCCACCGTGGTGCGGTTAGTGCAGACGGTCTCACAGGTGATGGTGCCGGTGTTCTCACGCAGATGCCGCACAAATTTTTTAAGCGCATCTTGGAGGAAAACGGCATCAAGATTGAACGTGGTTCAGACCTGGCTGTTGGTGTGTTCTTCGTGCCGAATAAAGAGAGCGAAAGAATGTACGAGCTTGTCAGTGAAGTGATTGCGGCAAGCAGCCTCGAGCCCCTCCTCTGGCGTGATGTTCCCGTCGTCGAAAAAACCCTTGGCAAACACGCCAAAGAACGCTTGCCCGTCATTCGCCAAGTGATTATCAAACGCCCGGACGGATTGGATGATGACGCTTACGAACGCCGTTTGTATTTGACGAGAAAGCGTCTCGAGAAAAGATTACGCGAAGCGAACCTGGGCAGATTTTATGTTCCGTCGTTCTCGAGTAAGACCATCGCCTACAAGGGCCTCATGCTCGGCGAACAGATTGAAAATTTTTATCCTGACCTTGCCGACCCAGATTTTGAAACCTCGATTGCCGTCTTTCACCAACGCTACAGCACGAACACGATGCCGCGTTGGTCGCTGGCGCAGCCATTCCGTTATCTCGCGCATAACGGTGAAATCAACACGTTACAAGGCAACGTGAACTTCATGCGTGTGCGCGAACCTGTGTTATCCAGCAAGCTCTGGGGCAACCACGTCCAGGAACTCGTGCCTGTTATTGAAGAGGGCGGCAGTGACTCGGCAGCGTTGGATAATGCGTTTGAGTTATTGATGCTCTCAGGCCGCGACCCGATTCACAGCATCATGATGTTGGTTCCCGAAGCCTTTGAAGACAACGAAAACCTAGACCCGGAGATTCGCGCGTTCTACGAATATCACACCGCACTGATGGAACCCTGGGATGGCCCCGCCGCACTTGCCATCACCGACGGACGGTTTGCCGTTGCTGCGCTAGATAGAAACGGTTTGCGTCCGCAGCGTTACTGGATTTGCAAAGACGGTACGATTATTGTTGGTTCGGAAGCTGGCACGATTCCTGTACCAGAAGAAGAGATTATTGAAAAAGGGAAGCTGGGCCCTGGTCAGCTTCTCGCGGTTGATACAAAAGAGCAGAAGTTACTTAAAAACAGCGAAATCAAAAAACTCTACGCTTCTAAAAAACCTTATCGGGCCTGGCTCGAGCAACACACCATTCGTCCAGTTGAGGGCAAAGATGACATTGCAGAGCGTGGTTGGGAAAAAGAAACGCTCACGCGCGTGCAAAAAGCCTTTGGTTACAACTCCGAAGACTATGACCGCATTTTTGAAGCGATGGTGCAGACAGGTGATATTCCTGTGGGTTCGATGGGTGACGATACACCGCTTGCCATTTTGTCAGAGCAACCCCAGCAGCTTTATCGTTATTTCAAACAGCGTTTTGCCCAGGTAACCAACCCACCGATTGACCCACTGCGCGAACGCCTTGTCATGTCACTCGAGACCGTAATTGGCCCGCGTGGCAGCATTTTGGA